>JAITOV010000071.1 GCA_031289735.1 Peptococcaceae bacterium | reverse complement strand
CATGACCTTCAATTCTGAAGCGAAAACTTTGATTTCCATAATGAACCTCCAACTATTGCAATAGTTAATAGGATACTACCACGATAGTCACCTTTTGTCAATGACTATTTTGATAGTTAGATGAATATGGCGGTGTGCGGGTCAGCGGCGTCAGGTTTTTTTAACCGAGGCGGCTACAAGCCATAATTGGGCGATCAGAGCGAGGACGAAGGCCAGCCAAGAGTATTTGAACCCAAGCGCGAGACTGAGGGCGATGAAGGCCGCAGCCGCCGCGATCCAGATGATCCCGGCGTACATGCCGAATTGCGTCGAGTAAGCCGGGTCGCCAAGACGGGCTTGTGTATAGGAGAGAAACGCTTGGCGCTGGGCGATCACCCAAGGTTTGCTGCGGTCTTTTTCGCTCAGGATCAAAAAAGCGCCGAGCGCCGCGCCTGGGATCATAAAAGGGATGATTGTGCCGATGGCTTGCGGGAGTCCGGCGTCCCGGGTGAAGAAGGTGATGGCAAAGACGTCCAAGCCGAATAAGATGAGCACGCCGGCCAGGACATAGAATAACGCCCGTTGCCAAGACATGGCTTCCTGGGAAGCGGTTTCCTGGGTTAAGCCTAAGAAGATAAAGCCAGCCAGCGGCAAAACTCCGAAGGGGATTAATGTGCCCCACACCGCTGACATTTCCTGCGCGTAGAACCAAGCGAGCAACGCGCTGACCACGCCAAAAGCCAGAACGAGGCCGCAAATCACGTAAGCGACGACTCGTTTGGTGTCTAAATAATTACGGCTCATATACATATCCGCAAACACCTCTTGTTTCTTTTTCAGACTGATATCATCCGCCAGGGAGGAGATATCGCCTAGTTCTGAGACCGCTTTGTCAAAGGCCGCGGCTTCGTTCAAGCCTTTTTTTTGCAGACTCTGAATGCGGGCTTCCAGATTACTGGTCAGCTCTTCTTTAAAATCACTTAAATCCGTCGTATCTTCGTACGCCTCAAAGAGTGAATCGATATAGGCTTTGGTATTCATGTCGTTTCCTCCTTCAATAAATCGCTGATGATCTTCTGGGTGAACTCCCAGTCCAATTTGTTCTGTTGATACAGCGCGCGGCCTTTGTCCGTGAGGTGATAATATTTTCGTCGCGCGCCCTGCGTTTCGTCCCCCCAATAGGCGCTGATATAGTCCTCTTTCTCCAAGCGTTTATAGCTGGAATAGAGCGTGGTTTCCTTGAGTTCGTATTTTTCACCGGTTTTTTCTAAGATGGCGTTGTAGATCTCGAAGCCATAACGATCCCGCTGGATCAGGAGACTCAGAACGATCGTATCGGTGTGTCCCCGTAGCAGATCCGATGATAGTCGCGGTTCCATACGCGGTCCCTCCTTTCTGCGCTGATCCGTGATCAGCATATGCTACTGTCGTAAATATCTTCCTGATGGTTTACAGTGTATATCGTATTAATACGACTGTCAAGTATATACGATAAATAAATTTGCCGGCGGATATTCGTTTACTTTTGCTGGCCGGATGCGATAATATAGGGTAGGTTCGTCCCTGGGCAAATCGTGGCCAACGATAACGGATGGAGCGTGAAAGGAGCCGTTGTTCTAGATGAAAGAATTAATCGTAGTTGAAGGAAAAAACGACGCTCAGGTCATTCGCCGGGCGCTGGGAGATGTGGAAATTCTGTGGACGGATGGATTTGGCCTGACCGAGGCGGCCTTGCAATATATCGCGCAAGCGGCGCAGCGGCAAGGTGTGATCGTGCTCACCGACCCGGATACAGCCGGGGAGCATATCCGGGCGAGAATTCGGCGCGCTGTCCCGGCCGCTAAACATCTGTATTTATCACAACAGGCGGCTGGCAAAGCTGGGGATATCGGGGTGGAAAACGCCAGCCCGGAGGAGATTCGGCGGTTGTTTGCTCATCTCAGACAGGCGCGGGGGAATGATCCGGGCAGCCAACCGGGGATGGCGGAGGTGTTTACCCTGCCGGATTTGCTAGCCTATGGTTTAGCGGGCTGCCTTGGAGCGGCGGAGCGGCGGCGGGCGCTGGGTCATACCTTGGGGTTGGGGGACGCGAATGCGAAGACCTTGCTGGCGCGGCTGAACCGTTTGGGTGTCGGCAGAGCGGAATTAGCGGAAGCGCTGGAGGAGATAGAGCATGGAAAACGCGCTTAATTATACGCGGCGCTTAATGAAAGCGGGAGCGAAAGCACGCAAATCCCTGGGGCAAAACTTCTTAATTGACGACGAGGTGATCGCCGCTATCGTCAAACTCAGCGGCGTGGCAGCGGAGATTCCGGCCGTGGAAATCGGACCGGGGCTGGGTGTGTTAACCCGGCTGCTGGCCGGACAAACCGGGCGGTTATGGGCTGTGGAATTGGATCAGAATCTATTGGCGCTATTGCGGCGGGAATTGCGCAGTGCGCCGGTGGAGTGGGTGCAAGGGGACGCTTTGAAGCTCCATGTGCGCGATTTATGGGGGGAACAGAAAGGCATCTTGATCGGCAATCTGCCCTATTACATCACAAGTCCGTTGCTGGAGCATTACCTGCAACAGGCCGATCATCTGTTGAGCATGACGATTATGGTGCAGCAAGAAGTAGCCCGGCGCATGGTAGCCGAGCCGGGTGGCAAGGATTATGGCGTGCTGTCGATTGCGGTACAAACTGCCGCCGAGCCGGAATTAGCGCTGGCTGTTCCGCGCGCGGCTTTTCTGCCGTCGCCGCAGGTGGATTCGGCGGTGGTACGCTTGCGGCTGCGCCCGTTTCCGGGCTTATCCGCGGATCAGGGGATGTTCTTTCGCCTGGTCAAGGCGGCTTTTGGCCAGCGCCGGAAGACGGTGTTAAATTCACTATCCGCCGGATTAGGCCGGGTCAAGGGAGAGGTGGAGGAGATGCTGACGCAAGCCGGGATTGACGGGGGACGCCGGGCGGAGACGATTAGTATTGCGGAGTATATACGGTTGACGGAAGTGGAAAGGAGCCGGTGATGAAAGTTCAACTGTTATGTATCTTTTTAATCATCTGGAATATTTTTGTATTTTTGATCTACGCGTTAGACAAAGCCCTAGCGAAAATGAATGCCCGGCGGATTTCTGAGCTTGCGCTGCTGGGCTATGCCTTGATCGGGGGAGGATTGGGCGCGCTGGCCGGGGTGTTTATCCTGCGGCACAAATCGCAGCATAAGCTGTTTCGGGCGGTGATTCCACTCTCGCTGGTGACCTCCGCCGCTTTAATTTACTTCGTATTCTTGAAGGTTTTGTCTTGAGCGGAAGCGGTATGGTCACGACCGTTAAAGTAGTTATGCCAGGCGGATGTGTGGCTGAGCGCCCAGTTGACCGGGGGTAGTAGGCGCTGATCAGGAAAAGGCGCTTGTTCATGGCTGCCTAGCCGGGCATACGCGCGGACCCAGACGCATGGTTGTTCAAGTGGGAAAACTTCGCACCAGCCCAGGCAGCTTCCGCCGCAAGGGCCGTTGCGTTGATTTTTGGGACATTGGGACATGGGACAGAGGTAGGCGGTATCAAATAGCGCGCAATCCCCGCAATCCTGGCAATGGTTCGCCAGGATTTTTATCAGGTGTTCCAAGGGATAGTGCCGCGGGTTTTTATGGCGGTAGATAAAGCGCATCAGCGGATAGAGCTTTTTCTGCGGCGTGAAGAATACGCAGTGGAATAAACGCATCAAGGCATAGGATATTCGTTCTCCGGCGCGCGGTACGGGCCGGGGATGTTCGTTGAGCGTGTCGCTATTCAGCCCATTGCTGGGATCACGCTGGAATACATAGAACCCTTGCGGTTGCGGCAAGTCAAATTCCGGGAGAAAATCTTGCCAATGGGAGTAAAATTCTTCGCCCTGCCGGATGATCGCGGCGACTTGCTCATAACGCAGATTGTTGCCGCCGATATGTACGCCGTCAAAACCGAAGCCCTTCAGCCAGGCGTACATTTTGGCTGCGCGTTGCAGGCGCGCCTGCACGCCTTTATCCGGAGCGGTTCTTTCCTGATCTAACTGAGCAAGCAGTTGATCCGTGACGACGCAACCGGGTAAGCGGTTTTCGCGCATCATTTTGCCGGCGCCATAGGGCAAGATATAGATATTGCCGATCACGGGGATCGCGGGATTGATCTGGCGGACGACCTGTAATACTTCGTGAAATTTTCGCGCGTCATAACCCAGTTGCGTAATGACAAATTGAGCGCCGGCGGCGATTTTCTTTTCCAGTTTTAGATATTGCATGACGAGTTCACCCGGCAGCGCTTTAAAGGGTGATACGGCGCACCCAGAGAAAAAATCACACGGCTGCAAAACCGCCGTTCCTTTACCGGCAGGTATCGGTAAACCGGCGTTGAGTTCTGAGATTAATTGCAAAACATGTACGGGATCTAAGTCAAAGACGGGTTTGGGCCGGCCGGCATAACCGCTGTCCGGATAATCCCCGGTCATCACCAGAAGATTGTGGATGTTAGCGTGCTCCATCGCATATAACTGGGATTCGATTTGATTGCGATTGCGATCTTTGCAGGTGAAGTGGATGAGGGGCTCGATGCCCAAAGCGCGTATTTCACTGCCGAGGGCTTCGGCGGTTAACGCCGGATGCCCGCCGGGCATATCCGTCAAGGTGATTGCGTGAATGTTACGGTCAGCCGCTGCTTGCGTGGCGCTGGCTAATACGTTTGCCTGACCTGCTTCCCGGGCGCCTCTTCCCGGGATCAGTTCCCAGGATACACAAAAGGTGGCAGGATCGAACAAGGCTTCCTTAAAGGCGTTTTTCAAACTATGCAGCCTCCTGAAATGCTAGAATGAGCTATACCGGACGGAGTCGTCTTGCTTACATCATAGTATATTTCCAGCGTCCAGACAATAAAAACAGCGCGCCGGATGAAGTTTGTTCTGCTTCTCCGGAGCGCTGTCAGCGGGAAAGAAATCTACTTAGTGTTTGGGAAGAAAGGTCTCACAGTCCGTGTCTTGCGATCCGGAAGCTTCCGGTGGCGTTACTTGAATGGAAGTGGCGTGACAGTGATCTCCGTTTCCCCAGTAATGACAGTTACTGGCGCAACAGTTGACGCCTTGAAGCGGGTTATTGCTTTTAGAAGAATTGTGATTCATGATAAACCCTCCTTTTCTACGTGAATCCTAGCAGCAAGAATAGGAAACTGAGTGTAGTGTTTCCGGAGCGAGGTATTTTATTCTGAAAATCGTATCAGGTGTTGGCGGAGAAACTCCGGATCATGCGTAACAGCATTTTGCCAGCGTAATAATAGGTCAAAGCGCCGTTCCGGATGATAGCCTAAAAATTCATGTTTGCCTAAGCTGCGGCTAACAGGCTGATTCTGCGCTAGATAGAGGGCCATGACACAGTCTCCGATGATGGTCTTGGCGACCATACGCGCATGCCGGTTATTTCTGCGCGGGGATTGCAAATCTTTGTGTTTGATAGAGGTGGCGACCGCGATCTTGAGTTGATGCCGCTGAGCCCAGTAGAGCGTTAGAGGTGGGATAGCGAGCGCTTCCGCTGGAAGCAGGGCCAGAGCGCGCGCTGAGAGAGCGTGCGGTCCGTGCGTGGGGGTGGCCAGGCCCAGTGTTTTGAATAGATGCAGTTCACGGTTTAAACGGCCGCGAAAGCGCAGAACTAACTGCGCCAGTTTCGTGCGGTCGGAGATATAGGGATAACAATTGGTTAAAGCCACATCAACACCGGATTCGATGGTTTGGTAAAGCCGGTTAAGATTGTGACCGATCGGCCCAGACATATCCCCGTCTACGAACAGCGCTCCCCGGCAGTGTAAATATTGGGCATACAGCGCGCCGATCGCCCGCGGGATATCAATACCCAGCGGTTCCGGGAAATAGATGATGTGCAGGCGTAGATCTTGTATCGCGTGCGTATGCGTTTGGATCAGGTGTAAGGTCTGATCCGTACATCCATTGATCACGACGATGATGTAATGCATGGGCAGGCGCCTGATCGTGGTTAACGTCGCTATGATATTTTTCTCCTCGTTACGAGCGGGAATGATTGCAGCATACATTTTTTGGGGCGCCCCTCTTCGCTAAAAATCTATCTATTTAATTTTAATATATGCGCCCGGGCTGAAAGCGTCATAAGATGATAGCAAGAATAGAAAAGGGAGGCGCGGCATATGACGGCGGCTGGAGATATTGTAGCCAGAATCTCGCATCAGCAAGATATCTATTTCCGTATCGAGCAGATAGCATCCATCAAAGGAGAGCGGCGGGCAGTGTTGAAAGGATTAAATCTGCGCTTGCTGGCGGATGCGCCACTGGGCGATTTGCGGCCAAAGACATCAGCGGATTTAGCGCGCTATATGCGCAATGAAGCCAAACTGATCTATGAGCGCTTGAATCGTGTGCTGGATCAGAGAAAGGCCGAGACAGACGATCAGCGAGAATACTTTGAGATCCCCGGCCGGGTGCTGCATTTGGATGGAGATCGGGATTATCTGGATCAATGTATTAAGACCTACCACCAGCTGGGTTTGGAGGCGCAAGGGATTTGTAAGCCGGAGATGGAACAACCTAAAGTGATTTATGAGATCTTACAAGAGAACCCAGCGGATATCCTGGTTTTAACCGGACATGATGGATTTTTACACGGTAAAAGGGATTTCCGCAATGTGGACAATTATCGCAGTTCGCGTTATTTTGTGGAATCCGTACGTCAGGCCCGTAGATTTCAAGCGAATAAAGACGCCTTGGTGATTTTTGCCGGCGCTTGTCAGTCGCATTATGAGGCGATTCTGGCTGCCGGGGCTAATTTCGCCTCTTCCCCTCAGCGTACGCTGATTCACGCTTTTGATCCGGTGTTTATTGTGGAAAGGATTGCTTTCACACCGCTCGATCAGACGATATCCTTGAAAGATATCTTACAGCATACGATTACGGGAACAGACGGTGTCGGTGGGATTGAAACAAGGGGTCAGCTGCGCCGCGGATACCCACGCAGCCCGTATTGATCAGTAAAATTAGCCGTCATTCTTGACAGCGCGGCAAGCTTCCCCTAGGATTAAGCATAAGGTGGGGAAAATTGTGAAGCGGATATGCTGAGAAAACTGTTTGCTACAAGAACCTGGATGCTCTTTGCGTTTGTCAGCTTTGCGGCTTCCGCGGTTTATGTCATGATCAAGATTGCCTTAGCTCCGACGGTGGCGGAAACACCCGAAGACATCAGGATTAAAGGCGATTATTTCGTCATGCTGCTACAGTGCGTGTTAGGGATTGTGGCGATGCTCTTGCCGGGGTTTCTGAAGCGGACGATCCGCTTGAATGTGCCGTCGTATATGCTGATGGTATACGCGGTCTTTCTGTATTGCGCCATCTATTTAGGCGAGGTGCGCTCGTTTTATTATCTGGTACCGCATTGGGATACCGTCTTACATGCATTCAGCGGAGCGATGCTGGGTGCGCTAGGGTTTTCCTTTGTCGTTATTTTCAATAAGACCGAAATCGTGCCGCTGCAATTAAGCGCGGGTTTTGTGGCCTTGTTTGCCTTCTGTTTCGCGCTTTCTCTGGGGGTGCTCTGGGAGATCTATGAGTTCTGTGCCGACGAATTTCTGCATACGAATATGCAAAAATATATGCTGGTGGACGGAACGTTATTGGCCGGGCATGCAGTCCTGGCGGATACGATGAAAGATTTGATCGTCGATGCGCTCGGAGCGTTCGTGATGTCTTCCTTGGGGTTTATCTCCTTACGCTATAAAAAGGGCTGGTTTGAAAAGATCCAGCTGAAGATTGAAGCAAAGATCAGTACAAAGATCAAATAGATCGGACTAAAAGAACGATTCAGACGGACTTGCCCGCCTGAATCGTTCTTTTTTTAGCGGATTTTACCGGACAAATTTAGTCGCGAATGACGACCGGGGCGCCGATGGGGAGCATCGTATAGAGTTGCTCGACATCCTTATTGTGCATGCGAATACAGCCTAAAGACACGGATTTTCCGATGCTGGACGGATCGTTCGTGCCATGGATTCCGTATTTGGGCAGGGAAAGCCCCAGCCAACGGCTGCCGAAGACCCCTCCGGGGTAGAGGGATTTATGAGCAATCGTATAATGTCCATGCGGGGTGGGCGTTTCAGGTTTACCGATCGCGATGGGATAACGCCGGATCAGGCGATTGTGCGCATAGAATGCTAATTGATGTTGCGCCGTATGGATGACAATGAATGCCATGTGGATCAGCCTCCTTGGTCTCTTTTGTATAGTGTATGGGGCAGGAGGCAGCGGAGAAACCGGATGTGCGAGAATAATTCCCTAAAATCAAGTAAAAATAAGGAGGAAGGCGTCAAGGCGAATGAAGGAGGCTATCTATGAGTGAATATGTTGGCGGGAAGCTGCTGATCATCGGTGGCGCGGAAGATCAAGAAGGAGAGTGCCGGATTTTGCAACGCTTTGTAGATGAGGCAGGCGGCGGGGAAGCCCGGATCGTTGTTTTAACCGTCGCGGCGGAAGAGCCTGAAGTCGTAGGCAAGCGTTATGAGGCGTTGTTTTTCCGACTGGGTGTGCAAGACGTCCAAGTGATCAACATCACAGATCGCGCAGCGGCTGAGCGGGTGGAATGGTGTGAACGAATGGAGACCAGTAGCGGGGTGTTTTTCACGGGCGGGGATCAGTTGCGCATTACCGGTCGTATGGGTGGCACGCTGTTGGGCAAAGGATTGCACGCCCTCTATGACAAAGGTGTCGTGATTGCCGGCACCAGCGCCGGAGCGTCGGCGATGTCGGATACGATGATTGTAGGCGGAAGCGCGGGCAGTCCGAAGAAGGATAGACTGACGATGGCGCCGGGTTTAAGCTTGCTGCGTTCCGTGGTAATTGATCAACATTTTGCTCAGCGCGGACGCATCGGGCGTTTATTAGAAGCGGTGGCGCAAAATCCTTACGTCCTGGGCGTGGGCATCGATGAGGATACGGCCGTCCTCGTGGGTACGCAAGGCGTGTTTCAGGTGTGCGGTAGTCAAACGGTGAGCGTGGTAGACGCATCCTCCAGCGTCATTACCAATGTATCGGAAAGTACAGCAGGAGATCCGCTAGCCCTGACTCCGATTACCTTGCATATTCTTCCGGAAGGCTACGGATTTGATCTTCAGCGGCGCCAAGCCATTCCTCCGGGCGCCCGATGAGGAATACTCAAGGGAAAAAAGGTAAGAATAAGCATAGAGTGTTGGCGCAAAACCAAAGGAGGCTGGATTTCAGCATGGAGCTACTGCACATCCAGGTAATCGAGGGGGCTAATGTACACAGTCATTACCCGATTATCCGGGCGCTTATCGACCTTCAAGAAGATATGGACAGGATGAGCCATACGTTTAGCGGCTTGAACCGTCGTTTATTGGCAGGCCTGCCGGGGTTAGCCGATCATCATTGTTCGCGCGGCAGGGTGGGCGGATTTGTCGAAAGACTGTATGAAGGAACTTTGCTTGGCCATGTGGTTGAGCATGTATCCTTGGAATTGTTGCATCGGTGTGGTCAGAAGATTCGTTATGGTAAGACGGAACGCCTGCCGGGAGAGGCGGGGGTCTATGAGATTATCCTCAATTATGATTCGCCTGAAGGAGCGACGGAAGCGATCCGTCAAGCGGTGCGCATCGTGAATCAGCTGCGGCATGATGCGCCGGTTGATCTTGAGCGGGCGCTTGCCGGCATTCGTGCAGAGATCAAACGAACGGCGTTCGGCGTGTCTACCCAAGCCATTGCCGAGGCTTGCCGGGAACGCGGGATTCCGGTGCGCCGTCTGGATCAAAACAGTCTGTTGCAGTTGGGCTACGGCCGCGAACAGCGGCGTGTCGAAGCGGTGATCACGGATGAGACGTCTTGTCTGGCTGTAGATATATGCAGCGATAAGGATCTGACAAAAAGGATTTTACGTGATGCCGGGATTCCGGTTCCCGACGGGGAAATGGTGCAGACGGAGGAAGAGTTAATCCAGACGTATCAACGTATGGGTAAGCCGGTCGTTGTGAAACCGTATAACGGGAATCAGGGCAAGGGCGTGACGCTGAATTTGCAAACGGTCGCGGCTGTCCAAGCCGCGTTTCAGATCACCCGCGCTTATGGAGAACGGGCGTTGATCGAAGAATATATTCAAGGACGGCATTATCGGGTGTTGGTGATCGGGGGTCAAGTAGCGGCGGCTGCGGAACGGCTCCCGGCCAGTGTTGTTGGTGACGGAAGATCCAGTATAGAAGAGTTGATTGTCCGGGTGAACGCCAATCCGTTACGCGGCGAAGATCATGAAAAAGTATTGAGTAAGATTAAGATTGATCCGGTCGTCATCATGACGCTGGTCCAGAAAGGATTAGAGTTACATTCTGTACCAAAGGAGGGAGAGGTTGTGCGCTTACGCGAAAGCGCTAATCTGAGCACCGGCGGAATTGCCTGTGATGTGACAGAGCAAATCCACCCGGATAACGTAGCGTTGGCGCTCTATGCAACGCGGGTGATTGGTTTGGATATCGCTGGCATCGACCTGGTCATACCGGATATTGCCCGCTCCTACCGCACGGTAGGCGGAGGTATCGTTGAAGTGAATGCGTCGCCGGGACTGCGCATGCATCAGTATCCCAGTGTCGGGCGGGGACGAGAGGCCGGTAAAATGATCGTGCAGAAGCTCTTTCCGCGGGGGAATGCTCGCATACCGATTATCGCCATTACGGGAACCAATGGCAAGACGACGATCACGCGCTTAATCAGTAAGATGTTGTCAAATCGTGGTCTAGACGTGGGCATGGCCAGTACGGGCGGGATTTATGTCAAAGGAAACCTGGTTGTCCCCGGAGATACGACCGGACCGGAAAGCGCCAGGATTGTTCTGGGCCATCCGGATGTTCAGGCAGCGGTCTTAGAGACGGCGCGCGGAGGCATACTGCGGGCTGGGTTAGGCTATGATTATGCGGATGTAGCGGTGATCAGCAATGTCTCGAATGATCATCTGGGTCAATATGGCATCGCCAGTGTAGAAGATCTGGCCCGGACGAAAAGCCTGGTTGCCGAGATGGTGGCGCCGCATAGCTATGTCATACTGAATGCGGATGACCCTTTGGTTGTGGAGATGGCGCGGCGAACCAGAGGTAAGGTAATATTCTACAGTGGGGAAAATAATAATTTGCAAGTACGTAAAGCGTTGGGCAGAGGCAGTTGGGGGGTCTTTGTCCGTCGCGGCTGGATTTTACTCTGTCATGGGGAGAGGATCTATCGTATCGCATCGCTAAAACAGATCCCCATTACCTGTGGCGGCAAAGCGCAGCACAATGTAGGCAATTGCTTAGCAGCGGTCGCCGCTGGTTGGGCCTTGGGGTTGAGTGCGGCGGAATTGCGGACGAGTTTGCTTAATTTTGGCTTGAACGAAGAGGATAACGCAGGCAGATTAGAGTTCCATGAAGTAGAAGGGAAAACGGTCGTTCTGGATTACGGACATAACGCGGTCAGTATCCGGGAGATGATTCATACACTGAAGCAATTGCCACATACAGCCTTAGTGGGTTGTCTAACAGTGCCGGGAGATCGTCCGGATGAGAGCATTCGCGCTGTGGCGCAGGTAGCCGCGCTGGGGTTTAACCGTCTGATCATCCGGGAAGATCAGGATTTGCGGGGCAGGAAACCGGGAGAAATTGCCGGCATCATGCAAACGGAAGCCGTCGCTTGCGGTATGGATCCGCGGAAAATTGACGTGGTCCTAGCGGAATTGCCAGCCTTTCGCTTGGGTCTGAACGATATCGCGGCCGGAGAAATCTTCGTGATGTTCTATGAACAGTTGGCCCCGCTTAAAGCGGAATTGAGACGCCGCAAGAAGCAAGAAACCGCTTCTGCTGTCCATGGTGTGAGTTAGATTTTCTTTTTTTGCCGTTGAGCCTGTCAATCTGCGGCGAAGTGCGATATAATTTAAGCAGTATTTATTAGAATGTTCGGAGAACGAAAACGGCGCATGATCAATAAAAGACTCACACGGACGGCTTATGCTAAAATAAATCTGGCCTTAGCCATTCTCGGACGGCGTCCGGACGGGTACCATGTCTTGGAAAGCGTGATGCAGACCGTGTCTTTGCATGACGATGTAGAAATATCCTTAGAAGGGACAGGGTTGGTTTGTCAATGCGGGGACTTGAGTGGTCCGCGGAACTTAGCGTACCAGGCGGCGGAAAGTTTCCAGAAGCGCTTAGGGTATGCGGATGGCGTCACGATTCGTATCGTTAAGCGGATTCCCGTGCAAGCCGGTTTAGCTGGGGGAAGCAGTGATGCCGCGGCGGTGTTGAACGGGTTGAATCAACTCTATGGGACCCCCTGCACCATGTCGCAGCTCAGGGAGATGAGTGTGGCGCTGGGTTCGGATGTCGCTTTTTTCTTGCAGGGTGGAACAGCTTGGATCAGCGGCAGCGGAGAGGGTTACGACCGGTTGCCGGATGCGCCTCCGTTGGATGTGGTGATCGTTCAGCCGGACCGGGGCGTCCATACCGGTCAAGCGTATCGGGTATTTGACCAAGTCTCCGGTGGTAGACAAGCGTTGGATGCGCTGGCTTGGCAACAGGCGTTGCGTACTCAAGACTCCAAGCGCATTGCCGAACTCCTCTCCAACGATTTAGAAGCCGCTTCCATCCGTTTAGTTCCGCAAATTGCCGGGATTAAGCAGGACTTGTTGGAGGCGGGCTGTCTGGGATCCTTGATGTCCGGCAGCGGTTCGGCAGTATTTGGGATTGCTCCCTCAAGCGCAGCGGCCGAAGTATTGAGCAAAGAGATGACCCGGAAAGGTTATCGGGCATGGCAGGCAACGACTGTGCAATAACGAACAGCGTATGAAGGAGAAGAAAGAATGAGTGAGAGACGATTGATACCGGTCGCATTGGACGGTTATAAGCCGTTGCGTGAGATCGTGTTTGACGCTCTGCGTGAGGCGATCATCGGAGGGGATTTAAGCCCTGGTGAACGTCTGATGGAAGTGCAATTGGCTGATGAGTTGGGTGTCAGCCGGACTCCTGTACGGGAAGCGATCCGCAAACTGGAGTTAGAGGGATTTGTCATTATGGTACCGCGTAAAGGCGCATATGTGGCCGGTGTATCCTTGAAAGACGTAGCGGATGTTTTCGAGGTCCGCTCGGCGTTGGAGAGCCTGGCAGCCGGTTTAGCGGCGGAACGCGTCTCAGATGAGGAAATCGAGCAGATGGAGCGGCTGGTTTACTGGGCGGAGGACAAAGATCCGTCTTTAGAACAAATCTTGCAGATGGATATCAACTTTCATGCGCTGGTGTATAAAGCCAGCCGCAATCAGTGGTTAGCCCAAATTCTAGAAAACCTGAGAGAGCAGATTCAAAGATTCCGTTCCACGTCCTTAGCGGTACCCGGACGCGGCAAAGAAGCGTTGTTGGAGCACCGGTCCATCATTGAAGCCATCGCATCTCATCAGGTGGCGGAAGCGCAAGAATTAGCGGCTGCGCATATTGCCGAGGCGGAGAGTGTGTTTTTGCGCCACATGGTCTGATAGCATCGTGAAAAATCACGCATTTGAGGAATAATATAAAATTTTTAGAATATCCAGGAGGATCTTAATTTCCACGTGGAGAATTACGTAGTAAAAGAGCTTGGAAGGGCGGTGAATCATCATGATGGATATCACAGATGTACGCGTGAGAAAGATTAATCAAGAAGGGAAGATGAAGGCGATTGTCTCTGTCACCTTGGACGATGCGTTTGTGGTCCACGACGTCAAGGTTGTTGAGGGGACCAATGGACTGTTCGTCGCGATGCCCAGTAGAAAGACGCCGGAAGGGGAATTCCGCGACATTGCCCACCCGATTTCCGCCGCTGCGCGGGAAGTCATTCAGCTGGCTGTATTGAAAGCCTACCAAGAAGCTATATAATTCTTCAAGGAGACGAATGGGATGTGGAAATGCTTCCTTCATAAAATATTAGGGAGCATTTTTTGTTATTTGGGGGAAAAGGTTTTTAGTTACCGCTGAGCGAATATTAATATTTCAAGATTTCCCAAGATCATGATACAATATTTGCGAAGGGAGTATCATTATGTCAAATATTGCGGCGGTGATTATGGCAGCCGGAAAGGGCGCGCGGATGAAATCCAGGTTGCCGAAAGTCATGCATCGATTAGCGGGCAAGCCGCTGATTGATCATGTGCTGGATCTGACAGATCAGTTGGGTATTGATCACCCTTTGGTGATTCTGGGTCATGGCCGGGCGTTGATTGAAGAACATGTACGGGATAGAGCCGTCGTGGTTACTCAGACGGAACAGTTGGGAACAGGGCATGCAGTCAGGCAAGCATTGCCTGGTTTTCAGGATGCGGAGGATGTCCTGGTCCTCAGCGGCGATCAACCGCTCCTGTGTCTTGAAACGATGCAAGCGCTGTTGGCGCTGCATCAAGAACAGAAAGCGGTGGCGACGGTACTGACGGCGCAAGTAGCGGATCCTTTTGGTTATGGACGTGTGATTCGGGATGGGGCGCGTTTATTAAAGATTGTTGAAGAAAAAGACGCGACGGAAGCGGAACGCGCCGTGCGGGAAATAAATACCGGAACCTATTGCTTTAACGTGGAATTTCTAACAAAAGCCCTGCCGGGATTAACTCCGCAAAACGCACAGGGGGAGTACTACCTGACAGGGGTATTTGACTTTATCTTGGCGGATGGCTTGAAAGCGTTGACCTATTGCACAAGGGATGTGGACGAAGCGCTGGGGATCAATAGCCGTATACAATTAGCCGAAGCGGAACAGATATTCAGACGGCGTATTTTACATAATTGGCTGGAAGAAGGCGTGACGATCGAAGATCCGGCGACCGTATATATTGAATCTGATGTCGTATTGAGCCGGGATGTCACGCTACGTCCGTTTGTTTATTTGAAGGGAACGACGGTAGTAGAGGAGAATTCCGTGATCGGGCCGCAAGTAGATTTGGAATCTTGCTTTTGCGGCGCCGGCAGCGAACTGCGCTATACGGTCGCCCGCGAGGTAAAGATCGGCAAGGGTTGTACGATCGGGCCGTTTGCCTATCTGCGGCCTGGGACGGAATTGGCGGATGGTGTGAAGGTCGGCGATTTTGTCGAAATCAAAAAGAGCCGTATTGGCTCAAAAACCAAGATTCCGCATTTGAGTTATATCGGAGACGCAGAGATCGGCGCTGACGTTAATATCGGCGCCGGAACGATTACCTGCAATTATGACGGTGAGCATAAGCATCTGACCAGAATCGCTGATGGCGTGTTCATAGGCAGCAATGCCAACCTGGTAGCTCCGGTGGAAATCGGCGCGCATGCGTTTGTCGGAGCCGGTTCCACGATCACCGAAGGCGTACCGGCGGAAGCACTGGTTGTCGAACGTGGGACGTTGCGCGTCAGGAAAGAATGGCGCAAGGCGAAAACAAAAGCGAAAGGGGCGGAACAATGCCAACCAACAAATTAAAAATATTTTACGGCAACGCGCATCCGGAGTTGGCTGTGGAAATCACCAATTACTTAGGAGAGAGTCCCGGCCGGGCGAAGGTGACGCAATTCAAAGACGGAGAAACCAATGTGCTGATCGATGAAAGTGTGCGGGGCGCCGACGTCTTTGTGATTCAACCGACCTGTAATCCGACAAATAATAATATCATGGAATTATTAATCTTGATTGACGCGTTGCGCAGGGCATCCGCTATGCGGATTACAGCGGTCATGCCTTATTATGGGTATGCGCGTCAGGAGCGCAAAGCGCGCGCCCGGGATCCGATTACCGCGAAGCTGTTAGCGAATGTGATTACGACGGCGGGGGCGGATCGCGTAGTCAACATTGATTTGCATGCGCCGGCGATCCAGGGGTTTTTCGATATTCCTGTGGATCATTTGCCTGGGGTACCGATTCTAGCCCAACATTTCATAGAAAAGCACATGGATAATATCTGTGTGGTTTCTCCGGATATCGGCGGTGTTTCCCGGGCGCGCAGTTTTGCTGAACGGATTGGCGCGTCGTTGGCCATTATTGATAAACGGCGTCCCGAACCAAACGTGGCGGAGATTATGCACGTGATTGGCGACTTAGAGGATAAGACCGTGATTATGGTCGACGATATTATCGATACGGGCGGGACGTTGACCCAGGGAGCCGCCGAAATCCTGAAGAATTTCGGCGCGCGTGAAGTCTATGCTTGCTGTACGCATGCGGTTCTATCTGATCCGGCGATACAACGCTTACAGGATTCCGATATTAAGGAAGTGGTCGTTACCAATACCATCCCCGTGGGGGAAGAAAAGCGGATTCCCAAGATCAAGGTGTTGTCCGTAGCGCCTTTATTAAGCGAAGCGATCAAACGTATTCATCAGGATAAATCGGTGAGTACGCTTTTTGACGACTGATCAAGCGTGAAAACTCATTGAGCCGGGACTGGTATGGATTGGATGATCCGCGGAGTTTTCCGGTGTTGAATCTTCCGCGACGGCGTCTGCGGGAATTTCCGAGGGATCGGCAGGTATCGCCGGCGCTTCTTCGGTTGTTGCTTCTGCTGAAGATTCGGAATCAGGCGCTTCCTCAACGGATAGAGCGATGTCTTTCCCGCGATCTTTCTTGATGTAGTTGCCGATGTTTTGGCTGGTTTCCCCGGCGATCTTGGATGTAGAATGCAGGATGTGTTTGACGGTATCGCCGAATCCTTTATCAGAAGTGATTAATCGTTCTTCGCTGCCTTTTTCCGCGACAATCACGTCATGTCCGATGGTCAGGACGTGTTCGGCGTTTAGCATGGCTTTGCCGTTCAGCAAGCCTTCGATTCTGCCGCCGGAGATTTCTATGCTGGTGATCACTCCGGTCTGGGTGTCGATATAGTACTCGTCGACGATGCCTAGGTTTTTCCCCGTTTCCGTGACTACCTTGGCGCCAATGATTTCCATTTTGTCCTTGATCAGATCCAGCAGGTCCGGCAGATTGGTGGCTTTGCCTGCTTGGCTCCCTTTGTCAATCGTCAAAGCGTCGTCGCCCACACTGACGATTTTATGATAGGGGATGATCTTCTGATCTTTAAAGAACCCTTTGGGATCAATGAGCAGAGCGGCCAGCGTTTTGCTGGAAGCATCCAGAATCAGACCCTTGACAGACCCCAAGTGTTGACCTTCACGCACTGTAATAACGGGTAAGGATAAAAATTTACGACTGGCTTTCACACTATCACCTCGATCATGATTTTCCTGGTAAATTTTATTCAGGTATGGATGGGGTTATGCTAAGCTGGTGGAGGAATTTGGATATGAAAGTGATTGCCGGACTGGGAAATCCGGGTGGGCAATATGCGCAGACACGGCATAATATCGGGTTTATGCTGGTTGATTTATTGGCCGAAGAATTAAATCTGACATTTCATAATAAATTTCAAGGTTTGCTGGCTGAAGGCCGCTGGCAAGAGGAACGGTTTTTTCTCTTGAAACCGCTGAGCTATATGAACCTAAGCGGACGTGCGGTCAGGGAACTGGTGCGGTTTTATAAGCTACCGGCGACGCAGATACTGATCGTGCATGATGATCTGGATTTGCCGGTAGGTACGATACGTCTGCGTCAAAGAGGCAGCGCCGGAGGGCATAACGGCATACGCTCAGTGATCGGCGAATTAGGAACGGAAGATTTTTGGCGTTTAAAAATCGGAATCAGCCGTCCTCCCGCGGGTTGGGAGACGATCCGCTATGTTTTAGCGGCATTCGCCGGAAGCGAAGAAAATGACAGGATAGACGATGCTTTACAGAATGCGGTGGCTACAGTAAAATTATGGCTGGAAGATGAGGCGGCCAAGGCGATGAATGTATATCATCGCACAGAAACATGACCAGGTATGGTATAAGGGAAATTCAGAAAGGGAACCCTATCATCAGAACACTCTGATGGAGGGATCCGCATGCTGATGCTGAAGGTGTGCCATACCTGCGAGCGGGTACTCGGTGAGATAGAGATCGATGACTCACTCAGCAGACAAGAAGCGACGCAGACAAGTGATTGGGCCATTTCCGCTGATTTGCATATCATTGGCAATGTGGTGTATACAATCTGCCCGGATTGCCTGGCGCAAATGTATTTTGAACCAGCCGCGCGTTTACAATAACGACCGCTGAGGTATATGCGGGCGAGATGAGCATACATATTGAGGATATGGACATAAAATGAATGCCAGGCGCGACGTTCATTTTATTTGTGTATTCTGGCGAGAGGAAGAAAAGCGTGGGAAATATTTATGACTTTTTGAACAAAGCTTGGGGCATCGAGGAAGTTCAAGCGCAATTAAACCAGCCAGGCGCTTGCGTGCTGACGCAACAATTGAAAGAAAGTCAAAAGTCCGCCTATGTCGTTGCACTGCTGAGGAGGCGCAAAACCGGCGGGTGTATCCTGACCTATTCGGAAGAACAAGCTTTACGCTGGGTGAATGACTTGAAGACGCTTGCGCCAGAAGAGGAAGTGCTCTATATTCCGGCGACGGAGTGGCTGCCTTTTGAAATGTTGGGGAGGAGCCGGGAGATTACAGCCCAGCGTTTATCTGCGTTGCATCGTTTGGTGGAGAATCCGCGCGCCGTCTTGGTGGCGCCGGTGTTAGCGGTGGAACGCCGTTTGTTTTCTCCGGAACGCTGGCGCTCATCTTGTTTACGTTTGCAGACGGGGCAGCAAGTGGATATGCGGGATATTTTGCAGACTTTGACCGCTTCAGGATATGAGCGGGTAGACATCGTGGAAAGTTTGGGCCAGTTTGCTTTGCGCGGCGGGATCTTGGATATCGCGCCTTTAGCGGCGTCTCCGGCGCGTCTTGAATTCTTCGATGAAGAGATCGATTCGATTCGCACGTTTTCCTTGGAAAACCAAAAATCCATTACGGTCTTGGATCGTATGGAAGCTGCCCCGGCGCAAGAATATTCGCTGAGCCGGGAAGAATTGCAGCAATTAAAATGGGAGATACGGTCCCAAGGACGAAGCGCTGTCAGCCGGTTGCGGCGGGTAGATCAGACGAGCGCAGCGGAGCGTTTGACGGCGAGGCTGGAACAAATTGAGCAGCGGCTGGAATTGGGCGTTTTGGATGAAAATATTTATCCCTATCTGAGCTTGACTGCACAACCGCTGGTGAGTATTTATGATTATCTGAATGAACACGCCATGATTGTTCTGGATGAACCGCTGCGGCTCAAAGAACAAGTCGATTTTCAGGAAACAGAACGCGCTGAAGAGTTTGTTCGCCAGTTAGAACACGGAGAGGCGTTTGTCCATCCCCAGGATCAATTTATGCACTATGCGGACATCGTATCTACCGGCAGACGGCCATTGCTGTTGATGTCGGCTTTGCTCTATCAAATTCCGGGGGTGCGCCTGTCCCGTGTTTATGCGCCCGACGCTCGTTCCATCAGCGAAACGATGGGCAAGACCGGCGTATTAGCTGAGCAGATCAAGCTTAAACTGCAAAAAGGCGGAATTGTGGCGCTCTTTGCCGGGGATCAGGAGCATAGTCTGCGTCTCGTGCAAGGGTTAAAGGATTCGGGCATACAAGCTGCGAACGTTGCGCTGACAGATCCGGTGCAATCAGGCGGAGTGTATATTTATGCCTGCGCTCTGGATCGCGGCTTTGAATTACCGCAAATCTCGTTGACCTTATTCGCCGAGGCGGAAATCTATCGCCGTGAGCGTAAGAAAACACCGTCTCCGCCTAAGACGGAGAGCAAATCTTCAGCTATTTTAAAGGTTTCAGAGATCAAAGCGGATGATTATGTTGTGCATGTGTACCATGGCGTGGGCCGCTTCACCGGCATTGAGCGTTTGGTTGTTGGGGGCAGTGAAAAGGATTATTTTGCGATTCAATATGCCGGGAATGATAAACTGTTTGTCCCACTGGATCAGCTGCATCTCGTGCAGAAATATTTGGGTACCGGTGGAACAGCGCTGCCCAAGCTGAATAAATTAGGCGGTAATGAATGGAACAAAGTCAAAGGCAAAGCGTGTAGCGCGGTGAAGGAATTAGCCTTTGATTTGGTGAAGTTGTATGCGAGCAGAGAGGAGACGCCGGGTTTTGCGTACAGCCCGGATAACGTTTGGCAGAGAGAGTTTGAAGAGAAATTCCCCTACGAGGAAACGCCGGATCAGTTGCAGTGTATCCTGGAGGTAAAAAAAGATATGATGAAGCCGCAGCCGATGGACCGTCTGATCTGTGGCGACGTTGGATATGGTAAGACGGAAGTCGCGTTGCGAGCGGCGTTTAAAGCGGTGATGGACAGCAAACAGGTGGCGGTGTTGGTGCCGACTACGATCTTGGCGCAGCAGCATTATAATACGTTTGTGGAGCGTTTTTCCGGTTACCCGGTCAAAGTGGAAATGCTCAGCCGTTTTCGTCAGGCCAAAGAGCAGAAGGAGATTCTAACCGCTTTGCAAGATGGTTCGCTGGATATTGTCATTGGTACGCATCGCTTATTATCTAATCAGGTAAAATTCAAAGATTTGGGTTTAATCATTGTCGATGAAGAACAGCGTTTCGGGGTGGCGCACAAAGAAAAATTGAAAACCTTAAAAACTACAGTAGATGCGTTAACCTTGACGGCGACGCCGATTCCTCGTACGTTGCATATGTCGTTGACCGGTGTACGGGATATGAGTATCATTGAGACGCCGCCGGAGGATCGCTATCCGGTGCAGACCTATATCTCGGAGTTCCGGCTGGAATTAGTGCGTGATGCGATCCGGCGAGAGCTTCAGCGTAGCGGCCAGGTGTTCTATGTGCATAATCGGGTAGAAGATATCGACAGATTACCAGGATTCTTGCGCGAACTGGTTCCGGAGGCGCGCGTGGCGATTGCGCATGGACAAATGAGTGAGATTGAATTAGAAAAAGAGATGATCGCTTTTCTCGATCACGAAATAGATGTATTGATTTCCACGACTATTATCGAAAGCGGCTTGGATATGCCGAATGTGAATACCTTGATCATTGAAGATGCGGATCGCTTAGGTTTAGCTCAACTCTATCAGTTGCGGGGCCGGGTCGGGCGGTCAAATCGTAAAGCGTTTGCCTATTTTCTTTATCAGACGCAGAAAGTCCTCAGCGAAGTAGCGGAACAGCGTTTGTTAGCGATTCGTGAATTCACGGATTTTGGCTCCGGTTTCCGTATCGCCATGCGTGATCTGGAGATTCGCGGGGCGGGAAATTTGGTGGGGGCACAGCAGCATGGGCATTTAGCTGCCGTAGGGTTTGATCTGTATTGCCGTTTGCTGAAGGAAGCGGTCTTGGAATTACGCGGACAAAAAGTTGAGGAAAGCGTCGAGCCTTCGATCGAACTCCAGATTGACGCCTATTTACCGGATCATTATATCGGAGACCGTCAGAGTAAAATTGCGGTCTATCAACGGATCGTGACGGTCAATGACGAGCGCTCGCTCAGCGATATGACCGATGAACTCATTGATCGTTTCGGTTCTTTACCCCGTGAAGTGGAAAACCTGTTAAAAATCATGCGGATCAAGTGGCAGGCCAAAGCTTTATGGATCGAACAGATTCAACAGAACGCTCAAGGGATTGTCTTGCATTTTGCCGCCGATCCAGGCTTGTCCGGGGAGCAGTTGATTTTGATCGCCGGGCAAGCGCCTTATCCGCTGGCGTTTGGGGTGGATGCACAGGGCAAACTGGAAAGCAAAATTCGCTTACGCGTGACGGCGCAAGAGCAAGTGCTGAAAGCGGTGAATCAAGTATTAGAAGTATTCGCGGCTGTGCGGCAAGGAAATTCTGGAGCGAGTAACATTTGCTAATCCAAATATCGCTTGTTATAATAGTACTATTGCTTGGAAAGGGTGTGGACAGATTGATGAAAAGAATTCGGATCAGCTGGATCTTGGTAGGGATGGCGATCATTCTGATTATGACCGGCTGCGCAGTACAATGGGTCGTGAAGGTTAACGGAGAAGCAGTGAGGAAAGCGGAATTTGATACCAGGCTGAAAGAGTCGCAAGCGGCTTATGAAGCGCAAGGAGTGGATTTTAGCGGTGAAAACGGTGCGCAGTATGTAGCCCAATTAAAGACATCGGTGATCGGTATGATCGTACAAACGAAATGTGTCGCGCAGGAGGTCAAACGCTTAAAACTGGATAACAATACCGAAAAAATTCAGCAAGCGATCGAAGAGATGAAGGCCCAATTTAGCGGACAGGAAGCTTTTGCGGAAGCGCTGAAGATTCAGGGCTTTACGGAAGAAGAATTAAGAAATATGCAAGCGTTATATGAGGAGATCACCAAGGAGGTCGCGGTGAGTGATAGTGATGTTCAGACCTTCTTTAAGACGAATTCAGATCAATATGATCAAGCTGAACAGGTCAAGGCGAGACATATTCTGGTGGCGACGGAAGAAGAGGCGAACGCCGTGATCTCGCGGTTGGATCAAGGGGAGGATTTCGCTGATTTGGCCAAAGAGCTTTCTCTGGATACAGCAAGTAAAGATTCGGGCGGAGAGCTAGATTATTTCACTGCGGACATTATGGACGAAGAGTTTTCCAACGCGGCGTTTAGTCAAGCGGCCGGCGTATATTCTAAGTCGCCGGTGCAAACAATCTATGGCTACCATATTATCTTGGTAGAGGATCACCGAGCGGCAGAAACGGCAGAATTTGCCCAGATTCAAGATCAAGTGGCGGAAGATGCTTTGGACCAGGCCAAGGGAGAAGTATTTAACGTGTATATGATGAATCTGTCCAATTCGGCAAAAATCGAATACGGCAAAGGGTATGATCCGAACTCCCAATAGGACCGTTACCTGAATAAAATCACTAGAAGCGCTTTCTTGCCAAAGGAAGCGCTTCTAGTGATTTTAATCTGCGTTGGTTGGGAAAATAATGAATAAACGCCAAACCGGAGATATATACTAACATTGAATCTAAAAATGCTTTCTCAGGAAGCGACTTAAGGAGGGATGTGCGTCAATGAAAGCAACGGGTATTGTGAGAAGAATCGATGACCTCGGTCGCGTCGTTATTCCGAAGGAAATCCGCCGGACCCTGCGCATTCGCGAAGGAGATCCGTTAGAAATCTTTGTGGATCGTGAAGGCGAGGTCATATTAAAGAAGTATTCACCGATCGGTGAATTAGGTGAATTCGCCAAAGAATATGCGGACTCTTTATTCGAAACCACCGGACATATCGCCTTGATCGCCGACCGGGATACGATGATTGCGGTGGCTGGAGCGTCAAAGAAAGAGTACCTGAACAAACCGATTGGAGCGGTTATTGAAGAATCCATGGAAGAACGCAAAACCATTCACTTGGGCAAGCCCGGAGAGACTCAAGCGTGTAGATCTTGTATTGAGACTGAAGATGACGAAAATTGCCAGCTTTCCAGCGAAGTGATTGCCCCGATCATCGCGGAAGGGGATGCGATTGGCGCGGTGATTCTGATGAGCAAGGATCCCAATATAAAAATGGGTGATTTAGAGATCAAACTGGTAGAGACGGCGGCAGGTTTTCTGGCCAAACAAATGGAGCAATAATACCTCTGGCGGCAGTTAGACATACGGCAAAGCGCTTTTGGCGGCTTTGCCGTTTTTTGCCGTCCTGGAGGACGTATGATACAATACTCTAGAGGTGATCTGCTTGCAACCGAGGATTCACATTGTCGGTTTGGGGCCGGCGGGTCTAGAATACCTGACCGTGCAAACTTACCGTTTGCTAAAAGGAGCCAAGCGTGTTTTTATGCGGACATTGCACCATCCTTGTGCGCAAGAGTTAGCGGCGGAAGGGGTAGAAGTCGTTTCTTTTGATGACGCGTATGAGCGAGGTGCGACCTTTGAGCAGGTGTATGAAGAAATCGTCCAGACATTGGAACAAGAATGCCTGCTGGGACACGATATCGTCTACGCAGTTCCGGGACATCCATGGGTCGCGGAAAAAACCGTGAGTCTATTGTGGGCGAAACTGGCGTCCCAAGAGAAGGTGGCGGTGGAAGTTCATCCGGCGCTTAGTTTTTTGGATATGGCGTTCAATCAGCTACCCTTCGATCCGCTCGACGGATTACTGGTGCGGGATTCGCACGAACTGGCGGCGCTGACCTTGACAGGACAGGATTGGCTGGTCATTCCTCAAGTGTATGACCGATGGGTCGCCGCTGATGTGAAGTTGGATCTCATGCGTGTTTTTCCGGCGGGTTTTGAGGTGGTGGTGGCGCGAGGCTTGGGAAGCGCCGGACAAGAGATGCAGAGAGTTCCGTTGTGCGAGTTGGACCATCGGGAATTTGATTATCTAACCTCGGTGATTGTCCCGCCGTGCCCGGAACTGCCGTCTTTGGCGCGCTTGGCCGAGATCATAGGCGCCTTGCGTTCGCCGCAAGGGTGTCCTTGGGACCGGGAGCAGGATCACAGCAGTCTGAAGCAATGCTTGATCGAAGAGAGCTATGAGGTCGTAGACGCCATAGAACGTGAGGACACGTATAATTTATGCGAAGAATTGGGAGACTTATTATTACAGGTCGTATTCCACGCGCAGATTGCCGCGGAACAACGGGAATTTAATTTACCGGATGTCTTAGCCGGCATTATTGAAAAAATGATTCGCCGCCATCCGCATGTTTTTGCCGATATTGTTGTGGAAAACGCTGAACAAGTCTTGGAAAACTGGGAAATCATTAAACGTCAAGAGAAGAAGCAATCAGAACCCCTGAGCAGTGATATCTTTGCCGGGATAGCGCAGAGCTTACCGGCGTTGCTATTCGCCGGTAAGACGCAAAAAAAAGCGGCGCAAGCCGGATTCGCTTGGCCGGATCAGGCAGGCTCACGCCAGAAGGTATATGAGGAACTAGGCGAATTAGAGCAAGCCGTTTCTAGCGGCAGGGGAATTCAGGAGGAGTTTGGGGATTTGCTGTTTGCCTTAGTTAATTTCGCTAGGTTCTTGCACCTGGATCCGGAAGACGCTTTGCGTCAGGCTGTAAGAAAATTTCAAAACCGTTTCAACAGATTGAGGGAAAAAACTGCCCAGGATGGTTGGCAAATAGAAAAAATGACGCTGTACAAGCTGGAAGAGTATTGGAAGATGATAAAAATAGAAGAAAATTGGGGTAAAATCGTAGATGTTTATAATTCGTAGCAGGAGTTTGGCGGTTTATCGCGAAATATTGATGATACAACTTCGAATCAAAATTTGGGAGGGAGTTATTTGAATAAGTCTGAGTTTATCGTTGCGGTTGCCGAAAAAGCCGACATATCCAAGAAAGACGCTGAGAAAGCGGTGAATGCTGTTTTCGGTACGATTGAGGAAGCCCTGGCTAACAATGAAAAAGTCCAATTGGTGGGCTTTGGAACTTTTGAAGTGAAGAATAGGGCTGCTCGTGCCGGGTTGAACCCGCAAACAAAGGAAAAGATCACGATTCCAGCATCCCGGGTTCCCAGTTTTAAGACGGGTAAGGCGTTGAAAGAAGCGGTACAATAATCGCTGCCGTGGAAATGACTATTGCTGGGGAATAGATGAACAGGCTCTTGAGCGGGCCTGTTTTTTCTAATGAGTGAGGGTAATGTATGAGGATGGATAAATATTTAAAGGTGTCTCGTCTGATCAAACGCCGAACGGTCGCCAGGGACATCTGTCAAGGGGAAAAGATCTGCTTAAACGGACGCGTCGCCAAACCGGCGGCGGAAGTCAAGCCGGGAGATAGGATCACGCTGGACGTAGGACGGCGCAGTTTGGAGGTGCGGGTTGTCAGTACGCCCAATACGGCGCGTGCGAATGAGGCGCACTTGCTCTATGAAATATTGCGTGACGAGAAAAGGGAGGATCCGAATCAATGGTAAGCAGATGAGAAAACGCTCCTCGTCCCAGTGCCCGTTGAGAAAGTCTCGCAATAGCGTTTGCCATTGCTCAGAAATGTCTAATCGTTTCTCAGCGAAGGCGGCGTTTTTTTTTTGCTGATTCTAAAGCGCGTTTTGCCGGAATAGGGTGTAAAGAGAATGTGGTGCGAAGGAGGAACGATGCCGATGGCGGAGCGGGGAACCACGTTAGGTCCCAGTCATCGCTTGATCATGGAAGAACGGGAAAATATGAAGCTGACAGGCGTGCGCAAGGTTCAAGCATTTGAACCTAAAGAAATTACGCTGGAGACAGATTTAGGTTTGTTAAGCGTCAGAGGCGAGAGATTAGGCGTCAAACATCTGGATTTGCAACAAGGGGAAGTCCATATTGAAGGATACATCGATAGTCTGATCTATGCGCGTCAAAATGGAAGCAGTGGGCGAGAAAGTTTGGTGAAAAGAATTTTTCGTTGATGTTTGCTCCATCCCGGAAAGGGGGAAAAGAAGATTTCTGATGTACAGACCTTGTTTTGGGTCGTGATCGCGGGCGTAGCCGTAGGTTTTTGCTTTGACGCCTACCGTACATTCCGTTTTTGGCGGGGTTGGGGGCCTTCTTGGACATTCATAACAGATCTTCTTTTCTCGCTGGGGGCGTTGGGCTTATTACTCTTTTTCTTTACTAAGGCCAACGCGCTGGCCTTTCGCTTCTACATGTTATGGGGGAGTCTCTTAGGTTTATTTCTCTATTTATGGGTATGCAGTTCCTGGGTAACGCGCGGTTTTTTCTGGGGCTTCAAAGGGTTGAGCTGGATCCGGCGCTGGCTCATCCGTCTGCTGAAGATACCCATACGGGGTATAACGCTGCTGCTTTGTCCATTTTATTGGAGCGTGCGTTGGTTGGCCTGGTTGATATATCGTTGGAGTGAAGCGTTGATCGGCTGGCCTTTGCGCAGAACAGGCAGCAAGGTCGTTTTAGGGCTAAAGGCCCTATTTTTCCCTAGGACGAATGGGTAAAGATTCCTGTCGCCTCTTGATTTCGCGGGCTCAGGGAGATATAATCGTGATTAACGGTATTTGTGGTTTATATGTAACTGTTGTGTAATAGATTTGTAATGGATTTATACACAGGTTAATCACAATTGTGGATAGATTAGGATGAACTTATGTGCACTGGGAGATCCGGGGTTTAGAGAAACTGAGTTTTCGTGAGCGACAAGTCGTTACCTTGAAAGAGACCGGTCGTTCTGTAGATGAAGTGGCAAAACGTTTGAAGTTGAGTCCGAATTCCGTCACGACTTTGCTGGCGAGAGCCAAAAGCAAAGGGTATGGGATTGTTTGTATTGTGTCCGAAGCGGAACTGGGTCTGGGAGGTGAAGATGACAGTGAAGAAGAAGACTCAGAATCCTAGCCGTCCGGCTGCAAAAAAGAAAACCTTACGGAAGCGGCTCCTTGTTGGGGTCAGTCTTATCGCTTTGTGTTGCGCGGCGCGTGTCGGTTGGCAAATTTGGCAGCAGAGTGTGGAACTGGATCGGCAGATTGCCGAATTGAACCAGAGAAAAGCTCAATTGACGACGGAGCAGAAATCACTGCAATTAGAGATTGCCCGTTTAAACACACCGAGTTACATCGAACAATTAGCCAGAGAACAGCTGGGTTTAGTGCGGCATGGAGAGATCATCATTGCGCCTAAAAAATAAGAAAAAACCTTGGGAGAAGCCGAAGTAGCCTTGACAGGTTTTTGCCGGAATGGATATAATGTAATCAGTGTAAGAACTTAAGGAGGAATCTGCTTCGTATGGCCATTGCGGTGGGCAGTATTGTTGAAGGGGTTGTGACAGGGATTACCAGTTTTGGCGCCTTTGTTGAACTTCCGGATAAAGTGACGGGATTGGTGCATATTTCAGAAGTGGCCGATACCTACGTTAAAGACGTTCGGGACTACTTGAAAGAACAGGATAAGGTGAAGGTCAAAGTTATCCAAGTGGATGAAAAGGGCAAAATCGGGCTCTCGATCAAACAAGCTAATCGGGTAGTGCAGACGATCAGGGAACGTCGTCCACCAACCGTTTCTTTTGAGGACCGGCTGGCTAAATTTATTAAAGACAGTGATGAGCGGCAACTGGAATACCGCCGGGCGACAGATTCTAAACGAGGTGGCCGGGGTTCGGGCCGCTATTAATAGTGAGGGCAAACTGTTGTCGGACGATGCAAGATCGTTGGGGAACAGTTTTTTGTTTTGTAAAAAAATAAGGAATATGCGGTCTTGCGGACTGATCCTGACACATGCAGGGGAGTCTTAAAGATATTTGTTGCGTAAAACTGATACGTTTCGGCAGGGTTGCCAGGCAAAATAAGGTATAATGTTACCATAAAATGGTAAGAGGTGATGTTATGGCTGAATGGACAACTTTGCGGATCCATCAAGGTTTACTCAACACCAAGTTGACTTGGCTGAACACGGTTATTCCGCTGATCTTGGGTATCCTGCTGGCGCGTGGAGAGTTGTTGGGACTGTATCCTTTTGGGGTTGCTTATGGCGCTGCTTTGTTGTTTCTGAGTAGTCAAGGGCGCGTATTTGGGCTCATCGGTCTTTTGCTGGGCTTACTGACGCTAGGCCAGCCTTTATTCATCGTACAAACGAGTGTGACGTTGGCCTTGTTGGGGCTGATTCTACCCCGTGTGCGCCGTAAAAAAGGTGAAATCATTCTATTAGCGCTGATCACTGGAATCTTGAGCAGCGGGAGCAGCTTTGTATGCTCGCAAGTGCCGGCCCAAGGAACGCTGCCGCTATTTTGGCTGGCGGCGCAATTCTTCTTTGCCGGGGGTATAACGGTGATTTGTTGGTTCGCTTTAGCGAATCAAACAGCTCTGTGGACCGGGAAATTTTCGCAGGAGCAAGGGATGGCCTGGCTTTTGTTATTGGTGGGCGTATTAAGCGGCTTACAGGGATTGCCTACCGGACCGGTGCGCATTTCGGTCGTATTGATTAGTTTCTTTGTGCTTTTTATCGCGGAACGTCAAGGAGGTGGCGCGGCTGCCGGGAGTGGATGTTTGCTGGGTTTTCTGTCCGGATTGCAGCTGGAACGGCAAAATCTATACGCTGCCGGAATCTTTGGCGTTGTGGGCTTTTGTACCGGCGCTTTTCGCCGTTTTGGCCGCTTGGGGATGGGAGCCGCGTTCTTGGCTGCTTCGTTGTTATTTGCGGTGTTTTTTCAGCGGGATATGATCCTGCCGCAATTGATTTCCTCGGTGCTCGGGTTTCTGGCCTTCGTT
The DNA here is from genome assembly GCA_031289735.1 of Peptococcaceae bacterium. Classification (GTDB taxonomy): domain Bacteria; phylum Bacillota; class Desulfitobacteriia; order Desulfitobacteriales; family Desulfitobacteriaceae; genus JAITOS01. The sequence goes on along the minus strand of JAITOV010000071.1, from coordinate 34,256 downwards.
ATTTGGCCGCGGCCTGTGGCGGATAAGGATTATTTAAAGCCGAAGAAGGTGCCGGAAGTTGAAACGATGGTGAATAAGGTCAAGACGGTGGCTGAGATTTTTCAGCAGATCGCTTCCGGCTATCCGGCGGCGGAAACGGAGGTTTCTGAGACACAGACGAACATTGGCGCGGTATTTCAAGTACTGGTCGAGCGGGTGTGTGCGGATTGTGTGACCCGGGATGGTTGCTGGGAACGCGAATTCTACAAGGCGTATCGTTTTTTGAATGATTTGCTGATTATCGTGGAAGAGAATCCACAGGTTAAGATGACGGATCTGCCTTCGGCGCTTAAACGGCAATGCGGGAAACCCAAGGAGATGCTCCTGGGTGTGAAATTCATTGTGGATCAGGAGTTGCGGCAAAAAGCTTGGCGGCAGCAAATGACACAAAACCAGGAAGCGTTGTCCGGTCAGTTCCAGAGCGTTGCTCAGATTATGGGACATTTGGCCAAAGAACTGCACATGCGGCATAATATGGATCAGGCGCCGCCGTCGAGTCTGGAACGCCGTAGGAGAAGTTTGCTCGATGTAGGAAGCGCCGGTTTTTGTAAATCAGGCAACTTGATCTGCGGAGACCATTATGTTTCCTTGGCCTTTCATCCGACCCAGCATGCTTTTGTGCTCAGCGATGGGATGGGGGTAGGGGAGAAAGCCGGAAGTTTAAGCGCGTTATCCTTGAAACTGTTAGAACAACTCTTGAATACGGGTTTTGAACCCGATGGCGCGGTCCAGGCTTTAAATTCCATATTGGTTCTGCGCTCACCGGAGGAGAGTTTTGTGACGATTGATATGGCGATTCTAGATTTGCAATCCGACCAGTCCAAGATGATCAAAGTGGGCGCGGTTCCCAGCTATTTGCTGCATGATGGCCAAGTCCAGGTACTAGCCTCTAGCGGGCTCCCGGCGGGAATTTTAAATCAGATTGAAGTTCAGGTGACGACGCAGGTGTTCGATGCGGAAGATACGCTGGTTTTAGTGACGGACGGCGTGCAAGATCCGCTCCAGAATGGCAGCGATTGGTTAACGGGGTTTTTACCGCAAGCGGTTTTTCGTAGTGCGCAGGATTTAGCCGAGCAGATTATTGTTCAAGCACGCAAGCTTAGCGCGGAACAGATGTTGGATGATGGAGTGGTCTTGGTGGTGCGCAAGAATTTTTGGCACGACGGATGATGGTGTGGAATACTTATGGAGCGGGTCGGTGAGGAGGAAATGGCCATATATGATAAACTGTGTGCCGGCGTATTACCGGACCTTATGCCAACAAACGCGGCAATCCTGATCGCCGTTTCCGGCGGACCAGATTCCATGGCCTTAGCGCATATACTCCGGCGCTATCAACTGGCAGCGCCGGAGAAACAGATCAAGCTGTTCATTGCACATGTGCATCATGGTTTGCGCGCGGAATCTGATGCGGAGGAAGCATTGGTTGCGCTATCGGCGCAACGTTGGGGTATCCCATGTACGGTGCAGCGGTTTAACGCGCAAACCCAAGCGCTGCTGAGCGGAGAATCTGTGCAGACAGCGGGGCGGGTTTGGCGCTATGCCCGGTGGCGAGAAGATATGCGGCAATTGGGGTGTACGATGTTGGCGACGGCGCATCATTTAGGAGATCAAGCGGAAACGGTTTTACACCGCTTGATTCGAGGTAGTGGCGCGGCGGGATTAAGCGGAATCTATCCCAAAAACAATGACGTCATCCGGCCGTTATTATCGTGCAGTAAAACAGAGATATTAACCTATTGCCGGCAAGAAGGATTGTCCTATGCGGTAGATATTTCCAATACCCACGCGGTTTATCTGCGCAATAAGATTCGCTTAGAATTATTGCGGCAACTGGAGAGCGAGTATAATCCGCGAATCCAACAGTCACTGGGCCATACGGCGGAGCTGCTGCGCTGGGACGAAGAGTATTTTCAAGCGCAGATGCGCGGCTTATGGCTGAACTACGCTGATGAAACCGTCATAGAAGGAGGGGTCGCCCTGAGCAGGAAAGCCTGGCAGGAAAGCCCGGCGATTTTGTCGCGCCTGATTCGCGCGGCCATATCCTGCGTGATACCTGAGCCGAACGACGCAGGTTTTCCAACGGTGGAGAAGATTATGCGGCAAGGGCAAAAACTGAACTGGCGGCAAGATTTTCACGGATTTCACGTGACGGTACACAAGGATAAGGTGATGTTTAAGCCGGGTATTCAAGGGCACAATAAAGAAGAACCGCTTTGCGGCGCTATGTTTACCCTCTTAAAATGGGATGTCTGGACGCCATTGCCAGATGGATCGGCGGAGATCGGCCTGTTCCCTGCAACGCCTGTGGTTTCCCCAACCCGGGAAACCAGTTGGATTCTGTTAGACCGAAACAGCGTTACGGCGGCAGCACTGGTCTGCCGTTACCGAAAACCGGGAGATCGCATGTATTTTCAAGGCTTGGGGCATAAAGCGCTGAAGAAGGTCTTTCAAGAAGCGGAAGTACCTGATACGCTGCGTCAGCGAATACCGCTGGTAGCATCTGGAACGGAGATTATCTGGATTCCAGGTATTCGGCGCAGCGATTCCCTCAGACCGGAACTGGAACAAGCATCGCGGGATGCGGCGCCGGTGTATTGCTGTTTTCGGGTACAAAATCCCCAAATCAGCTCCGGCGGATGACTCCATTAGGCTCCCAAGCGCGTTGTAAATGAATTTACCCTATGATATAATATGCGATATTATGCGTTTTTAGTTGATACTTGAGAGGAGGCCCCTTGTTGAAGCTTTTTAAGAATGCTGCGGTGTATATCTTGATTATACTCCTGGCAATCATGTTGATGCGAATGATGAAGCCTCCGGCGCCTGTAGCGCAGGCGATTGACTATAACAGTTTTAAGCAGGCTGTTAGCGAAAACCGGGTAGACGAAGTTAACGCTACGGTGGAGAAATCAGTTAACAAATATACGGTTACAATGAAAGATGGCAATAAATACGAAGTGACCGGTCCGCTGAATGATGATCAATTCATTGCGGATACACAGGCGCATGGCGTCAAGGTGAATTATACGACGCCGGCTGAGGCGCCCTGGTGGGCGGCTTTATTAACGACATTGCTGCCGACGTTATTAATTGTAGCGCTCTTTTTCTTTATGATGCAGCAGACCCAAGGCGGGGGCAATCGGGTGATGCAGTTTGGCAAAAGCCGGGCCCGCTTGGCCAATGAGGATAAGAAAAAGATTACTTTCAGTGATGTTGCCGGGGTAGATGAAGTTAAAGAAGAGCTTCAGGAAATCGTGGAATTCCTCTCATTTCCTAAGAAGTTTAATGAGCTGGGCGCTAAGATCCCCAAAGGCGTCTTGCTGTTTGGCCCTCCGGGGACTGGGAAGACGTTGTTGGCAAGGGCTGTTGCCGGTGAGGCTGGCGTGCCGTTTTTTAGCATCAGCGGTTCGGATTTTGTGGAGATGTTCGTGGGTGTGGGAGCATCACGCGTCAGGGATTTATTTGAACAAGCGAAAAAGAATGCGCCCTGTATCGTATTTATTGATGAGATCGATGCCGTCGGGCGGCAGCGTGGCGCCGGTTTGGGCGGAGGACATGACGAACGGGAGCAAACCTTGAATCAGTTGCTGGTCGAGATGGATGGGTTTAACGGAAATGAAGGGATCATTATCGTGGCCGCGACCAACCGTCCGGATATTCTGGATCCGGCATTGTTGCGTCCAGGACGTTTCGACCGGCAGGTAACGGTGTCCGTGCCGGATGTACGGGGACGGGTCGATATTTTGAAAGTCCATGTACGTGGGAAACCGGTGGCGCAAAATGTTAATCTGGATGTTTTGGGCCGGCGGACTCCTGGTTTTACCGGAGCGGATTTAGCCAATCTAATTAATGAAGCCGCCTTGCTTTCGGCGCGGCGCAATGAGAAAGAAATCAGCATGCGTTCCTTGGAAGATGCGATTGAGCGGGTTATTGCCGGGCCGGAAAAAAAGAGCCGGGTGATCAGTGCGTTTGAGAAGAAGCTGGTGTCTTATCACGAAGCAGGGCACGCTATCTTAGGTGAGTTACTGATGCATACGGATCCGTTGCATAAAGTTTCGATCATTCCGCGCGGACGGGCCGGCGGTTATACCTTGTTATTGCCTAAGGAAGACCGCAACTATATGACGAAATCGCAATTGCTGGATCAGGTGACATTATTATTAGGCGGACGCGTAGCTGAAGCCGTTGTATTGAAAGAGATCAGTACCGGGGCCTCGAACGATCTGGAACGCGCTACCGGGTTAGTGCGCAAGATGATTACCGAGCTGGGCATGTCGGAAGCGTTGGGTCCGCTGACCTTTGGACATAAGGAAGAGCAAGTATTCCTGGGCCGGGATATTTCGCGCGACCGCAATTACAGTGAAGATGTGGCCAAAGCGATTGATAAAGAAACGCGGCGGATTATTGAAGACTGCTATCAGAAAGCGATGGAATTAATTCAGACCAATATCGATCTTTTGCATGCCATCGCGCACGCGTTGATGGAAAAAGAAACCTTAGAGGCCAAAGAATTCGCAGAGATCGCTAGACAATTTGGCCATCGCGGCAAGTCATTTGACGACAATCAGGAAGAACAGGAAGAAAGTGGAACGGAGAGCCCTGCTGTAGATGCTGGCGTGGTTACACCGGCTGATGACGAACAGAGTCATAGTCAAGTTATCCCAGAATAAATAAGATCGTTCCTGAATATTACCAGACGCCCGCTTAGGCGGGCTGAAAATCGTGCAAGAATAGCCGAAAAGGAAGGAGGCGCAGGCAAGTATGAAAGGGTTGAAGAAAGCCCATTACACCACCGCGCTGGGCGCATTCCTGGTCGGCTTTATGCTTGTGCTCCTGTTGAAATCTCCTAGTGTAACCGGGGGGCAAACGGAGAGTTCATCTTCTCTCGTGGTTGTGCAGGTCGAATTGGAAAATCAACAACTGGCCAGTGATAATGCCAGGCTACAGCAAGAATTAGCGAATTATTACGAAGGGCTGAACACAGGTACTTTAACGCGCGAGCAACTGGCCAAGGCCGAGATGAACGCCGGTTTAGTCAGTGTCAAAGCGCCGGGTGTCCGCATTACGCTGGATGACTCCTCAGAACAGATCACGAATCCGGAAAATGTGTCTAAATACGTGATACATGAAGCCTACATACGGGAAATTGTCAATATTCTCTGGCATGGCGGAGCGGAGGCCATTTCGATCAATCGCTCTCGCGTGACCGGCAACACGGAGATTTTTTGTAGCGGGGCCTTTATCCAAATTAATGGATCCCGTCAAATGGCGCCTTATATTATCGAGGCTGTGGGGGATATCGTTCGTATGCAAACAGCCTTGGATTTTTATTACTGGGATGAATTAGGGGATTATTCGCAAAAATATGGAATTGTCCGGAAGATGGAGATTGCCGACGAGCTGATGATACCGTCAGCTAACTTGCCCATCTATCGCTATGCTGAGCCGGGAAAGGAGTGACCATAGATCATGAAACTTTGGTACAAAAATTTGCTTATCCCGCTGACGATTGCCGCCATTGTTCTGGGCTATCTCATCTCTTTGCAAATACAGACGCATAAGGAGAGTGTTACTCAGGCTGATCAAATCAGTCAGGAGCGTATCGCGAATATTCAGATCGTGCTGGCCAAGGCACGGGAAGAAAATGACCGGCTGCAGAAAGAGCGCCAGATCCTCATAGAGAATATGGAAGATATCCAGAATAGCGAGTCAAATCCACAGGAAATAGCGTTGCTGAATACGTTAGGAATTATGGATGGCACGCGTGTCGTTCAGGGTTTAGGCATTCAAATTGAGATTGACGACCGCGGACAGGAACATAAGATTGTATTTCCTTTGACGACAAGTGAGTTAATGGAGATCATCAATATCTTGCGTTTTGCGGGTGCGGAAGCCATTAGCGTAAACGGACAGCGGATCGTGGGACAAACAGCTATTGTGAACAGTGGGATGCATATTCTGGTCAATCAGGTGCCGATCCGGCAAGGGGAGGGTATTCCGTATGTGATTTCCGCGATCGGGAATCAGGATTACTTGACGGATTATTTTATGAGCCTGGAGGCGTCCGCTCTGAAGGAGCGGGGCGGCATGTCGATTAGTGTGACTAAAAAAACGGTTCAGATCTCGTCTTATAAAGGTAGTTACAATTTTAAATATGCCAAACCGCTTGATGCTGAGAGTTAACGCCCTCCGTGGGGGCGCCAGGAAAATATGTGACGGAAGGAGCGATGTATCATGCCTTGGGATCCCACATGCCTGAAAGATTGGCAGATTGCCGAGGAAGCGGAGAAGAGCCTGCCAACTTATGAAGAATTGATCGAGCGGCTGAATCTGGAGAAGGATGAAGTCATTCCCTATGGAAAGACGCCGAGGATCGATTTTCTGAAGATTATGCAACGCTTGCAGGATCAACCGAATGGTAAGTTCATTGAGATAACGGCTGTGAATCCGACGCCGTTGGGAGAGGGTAAGAGCACGACGACACTGGGCTTGATCGAAGGTTTGGCGAAACGCGGATTTCAGGCGGGAGGCGCCATCCGTCAGCCATCCGGTGGGCCGACGATGAATGTGAAAGGGACGGCGGCCGGTGGGGGCAATGCTTTGCTCATACCGATGACGGAATTTTCTTTAGGCTTGACGGGAGATATTAATGACATCACGAATGCGCATAATCTGGCAATGGTCGCTTTAAACGCCCGCATGCAGCATGAAGCAAATTACACGGATGCGGAATTAGCTAAACGGGGCTTGCGACGCCTGGATATTCATCCTAAACGGGTAGAATTCGGCTGGGTGCTGGATTTCGCGGCGCAAGGGCTGCGCAATATCATCATGGGTATCGGCGGTAAGAGCGATGGCTTCATGATGCAATCGAAATTCGGCATCGCTGTGGGTTCCGAACTCATGGCCATTCTGTCGATCGCTCGCGATTTGGCGGATTTACGTGAACGCATCAGTCAAATCATTTTAGCCTATGATAAATCAGGCCATCCGGTGACGACCAAAGACTTGGAAGTAGACGGCGCGATGACCGCCTGGATGCGCAATACGATTAATCCGACCGTATGTTACACGGTCGAAGGTCAGCCGGTACTGGTACATGCGGGGCCGTTCGCCAATATTGCGATTGGACAATCTTCGATTATCGCCGACCGGGTCGGCTTGAAAATATTCGATTATCATGTCACAGAGAGCGGCTTCGGCGCAGATATTGGCTTCGAGAAATTCTGGAATGTGAAAGCGCGCTTGAGCGGCTTGACGCCGAATGTCTCGGTCATCGTGACATCGATTCGCGCGTTGAAGATGCATGGCGGTGGACCGGAAGTCATCGCGGCTCGTCCGTTGGCGGCGGAGTACACGGAGAACAATACGGAATTAGTGCGTAAAGGCTGCGCGAATCTATGGCATCAGATTCAGACGGTGAAAAAATCCGGGATTATTCCGGTGGTCTGCATCAATAGCTTTGCGGCGGACCATGAAGAAGAATATGAAGTCGTACGGCGGGTTGTGGCTGAAGCCGGTGTGCGTTGCGCGGTATCTTATCACTGGCTAAAAGGCGGAGAAGGCGCGCTGGAATTGGCGGATGCTGTGATCGAAGCGGCCCAGGAGCCGGTGGATTTGAGATATCTCTATCCGTTGGAGATGCCATTGCGTGAGCGGGTCGATCTGATCGCCCGGGAGATATACGGAGCGGATGGCGTGGATTGGTTGCCGGAGGCGGAGAGTAAAGCCAAGGCCTTTGAAGCGGATCCGTATTATGCGGATTTTTGTACGATGATGGTTAAGACCCAGTATTCGCTATCGCATGATCCGGCTTTGAAAGGGGTCCCGACAGGCTGGCGGCTGCCGATCCGCGATGTCCTGGTCTATGGCGGGGCCAAGTTTTTATGTCCAATGGCCGGTACGATTGCCCTGATGCCGGGCACAGCTTCAGATCCGGCGTATCGGCGCATTGATGTTGACGTGCAGACTGGGAAAGTGTCTGGATTATTCTAGGAGGGAGGCGCCCTGTGCAGCATTATGGACTGCGCTGGATTGATTTGCGTACTACGGAAGAGGCGCGCCAAGCGATCGCGCAGATCGGAGCGGATCCGATGGGCGTTGTCAAGATGGCCGACAAAGGGATCGCCAGGGCGCTGAAACTGGAACGGGTACCGTTGCGTCTGGCGCACATTCTCAAGCAAGAGATGCTTTCATCCGGCGGAGACGCTGCCGTACATCGGGAGGTCATTGTTGGGGGCGTTGCGGAGACCGATGTATTACTGCTGGGGACGGTTCGGCAATTGCGCGTTCTGGCGGATCAACTGCGTCTGCAGCCTTTTGGTTTGCGGGACCTGGGTGAGTGGATCACCCGGTTATTACACGTGGTGGATGCTGCGCCGGAACGCGTGCTGGATTGCCGAGGCCATCTGTTGCCTTTGGGTAAGCGAACGTTAATCATGGGAATTCTCAACGTTACCCCGGATTCTTTCTCGGATGGAGGAAAATTTGTGGACCGGGAGTCTGCTGTGCTGCGCGCGCGGCAGATCGTTGCTGAAGGCGCCGATATTTTGGATATTGGCGCGGAATCGACGCGCCATGGCGCGAGGGAGATCACAGCGCGGCAAGAGTGGGAGCGGTTGGAGAGCATACTGCCGGATTTGCTAACCAAGATAGATATTCCGATCTCCGTAGACACTTCGAAAGCAGAGATCGCTCAGCAAGCCTTAGATCTCGGTGTACATATGATCAATGATGTTTGGGGTTTGCAGCGCGACGCGCGCTTGGCGCAGCTGCTGGGAAAGTATCAAGTTCCGGTCGTGGTCATGCATAATCAGCAAGAGCCGAACTATCATCATTTGCTGGGGGATGTACTTTCTTTTTTGCGCCAGAGCATTGGTATAGCGGAAGAACACGGTTTAACAGGCGATCAGATCATCATCGATCCGGGGTTCGGTTTCGCGAAAACACCGGCGCAGAATTTGGAGATCATGGCTCGCCTGACGGAATTCAAGAGTTTAGGACATCCGATTCTCCTGGGGGCTTCCCGAAAATCGACGCTTGGCCATGTGCTGGATTTGCCGGTGGAAGAACGTCTGGAAGGGACGCTGGCCGCCCATGTGTTGGGGATCGCTGCCGGAGCGGATATCATTCGGGTGCACGATGTTGCGGCGCATGATCGTGCGGTTAGAATCGCCGACGCCATTGTCCGGGAACAGAGGGGTACGCATTATGCGGGAGCATGACAAGATTTGTTTAAGCGGGATGGAATTCTATGCCTATCACGGGGTGTCAGCGGAAGAAAAGCGTCAGGGACAGAGATTCAGCCTGGATGTGGAACTATATACCGATTTGTCTGCGTCCGGACAGTCGGATGATGTGGCGGATACGATCAATTATGCGGATGTTTATCATCTGGTTAGCCGTTGCGTGTCGCAGACACGCTGTAATTTGCTAGAGCGTTTAGCTGAGCTTCTGGCTCAGGAAATTCTGGCTCAATTTCCTTGTGCAGCCGTCCGCATTGTGATTCATAAGCCTCAAGCGCCGATTCCCGGCATATGGCGGGATGTCTCGATCGAAATCTTGCGCGCGCAGGCGGAAGGCGCAGGTGATTCAAGATGAAGGCATACTTGAGTCTGGGCGGTAATCTGGGGGATCGGGCATACTATTTACGGGAAGCGCGGGCACGATTGAGCGCGTCCGTTCAGATTGTGAGCGCTTCCGGCATCTATGAGACGGAACCGTGGGGGAGCACGGATCAGCCGGATTTTTGGAATCAAGTGCTGGAGATTGAAACGGGTTTAGCGGCGCGGGATTTGCTGGCGTTCTGCCAGGGTATCGAGACCCGGCTCGGACGGGAGCGCACAGAGCGTTGGGGAGCGAGGACGATTGACATCGATCTGCTTTTCTATGAGCAGATGATTTGCCAAAGTCCGGAACTGACCTTGCCTCATCCGCGGATCGAGAACCGGGAGTTTGTCCTGGCGCCGTTGCGGGAGATTGCGCCCACGTTGATGTTACCTTCCGGACGTCCGGTTCTGGAGCACCATGGCTTTGGCCGGACGCGGAAGGTAGAGCATGTTCCGCTGGATCGCGAGCCTTGGGATTTAGATGAACGGGTCTTTGCCCAAGCGTTGAAAACCAAGGAATTGGGACGCAGTTTTTTTATTTTCGATCAATTGGCATCGACGATCGTTCAGGCTAAGGAAGCGATCAGCCACGACGAGCCGGCGGGTGTGACGATATTAGCCAGGCGGCAGATCGCTGGCATAGGAAGGCAGCGGCGCGCTTGGATTTCTCCGCGGGGTGGGCTTTGGCTGAGTGTTGTGCTGCGGCCGCAATTACCCCTGGAGGACGCGGCTAAGATGACGTTGTGCGCTGCAGTGGCGGCGGTCTCGGCCATAGAGCAATGTTGCGGATTATGCCTGGGGATCAAGTGGCCGAATGATCTGCTGTGGCAGGGCCACAAGGTTGCCGGTATTTTGGCGGAAACCGTTGGAGAATGGACGCAACGGCATACATTAATCATGAGCCTGGGACTCAATGTGAATATCCCAGCGCAAGATCTGCTAGAGGCATCTTCCGCGATATCTTTGCAAATGATTCTGCAACGGCCGGTGAATATCAATCATTTGGCCGCTGTTTTTCTGGAATGCTTGGAGAAAGATATGTGTGTGCTGGAGGAAGATGGATTTGAATCCATCCGTCAAGCATGGCTGGACCGCGCGCTCGGTATCGGTGAGGAAGTCGTGATTTATCGCGGTGATCAGGAATTCCGGGGAGTGATGCGCGGTATAGCAAAAGATGGTTGTTTGCTCGTGAGCATCGGTCAGCAGGAAGTCTCTTTTGCAGCGGGTGAAGTCACCTTGCATCCGCAATATTCGTCGAGTTAAAAGGAGTGACGCGCATGATCTTGGTATTTGACGTGGGCAATTCCAACATCGTTCTCGGAGTGTTTAAGCAACAGAAAGAATTACTTCATTATTGGCGTATTTCCACGGAAAAATCACATTCAGTAGATGAGTACGCGGCTTTGATTAAGAATTTATTCGACTTTTCCGCGTTAAAGTTTTCCGATATTCACGCGGTTGTGATATCTTCCGTCGTGCCACCGGTCATGCCGATGTTGGAAGCGCTTTCCAGTAAGTATTTTAAGGTGGAGCCGCTGGTTGTGGGACCGGGCGTGAAGACGGGGATGCCGATTATTTATGATAATCCGCGCGAAGTTGGTGCGGACAGGATTGTCAATGCCGTGGCGGCGCATGCAAAATATGGCGGACCATTGGTGATTGTCGATTTCGGTACGGCGACGACTTTCTGCGCGATATCGGAAAAAGGGGAATATCTGGGTGGAGCGATTGCCCCGGGGATTGGTATTTCCAGCGAAGCTTTGTTTCAGCGCGCCTCGAAATTACCGAGAGTAGAAATTGTCAAGCCAAAATCGCTTATTGCCAAGAATACGGTTATGGGCATGCAGTCCGGGATTTATTATGGCTTTGTTGGTCAAGTGGATGGCATTGTCAGCCGGATGAAAGAGGATCTGGGGCAAGATACGAAAGTGGTGGCGACAGGCGGTTATGCGGATTTGATCGCTGAAGAGACCCAGACCATTGACGTAGTGGATCCGTTCCTCACCCTGGATGGCCTGCTCTTGATCTATGAACGGAATTCCTTGTCATATTCATCTTGATAGGAGCCGCCAGCATGAAGATCGGGAATTACGCTTGGGAGAGGCCGGTTTTTTTAGCGCCGATGGCCGGGGTGGCAGATAAAGCCTTTCGAGAAACTGTGCGCGCGCTGGGCGGATGTTTTATGTGTACGGAAATGATCAGCGCTAAAGCTCTCGTTTATCGTAATCCTCAGACCCTGCACATGTTGGATCTGCACGACGAGGCTGCGCCGCGAATGGTCCAGCTCTTTGGCTCTGATGCGGCAAACATGGCGCAGGCAGCGCAGTTAGCGCTGGAACAGGGTGCGGAGATCATTGATATTAATATGGGTTGCCCGACGGCAAAAATCGTCTCGAACCAAGAAGGCGCGGCGCTATTGCTGGATCTGCCTCGCGCGGAACAGATCGCGCGAGCGGTCGTTCGGGCCGTAGAGGCGCCGGTGAGCGTGAAGATCCGTTTAGGCTGGAATGAAGCACAGATCGTTGCCGTGGAGTTAGCGCAGCGCTTGGAATCCTGCGGTGTAGCGATGATTAGTGTGCATGGCCGGACGCGGGAGCAGTTTTACGCCGGGCTGGCGGATTGGCAGTGGATCCGGCGGGTGAAGCGGGCGGTGCGGATTCCGGTGATCGGCAACGGAGATGTACGCTGTGCGGAAGATGCGCGGCAGATGATAGAACAGACCGGTTGCGATGGGGTGATGATTGGTAGAGGCGCATTAGGCAACCCATGGCTGATTGCGCAGGCGCAGCAGTATCTTTGGCACGGAAAGAGCTTGCCAGATCCCACCTTAGAAGAGCGCATGCGGGTGGCGGCGGAGCACTTTGCGCTCTTATTGCGTGATAAAGGAGAGCGTATCGGACTGAACGAGATGCGTAAGCATGCGGCCTGGTATGTTTCGGGCGTCAAATATGCCGCCAAGTACCGCGACCGCTTCATGCAGTCAGCATCACCGGCGGAGATGTTGGAGATATTTCAGGATATTGTTCAGCGCGTTTAGCTTGTCCGGCGAGCAAAATGCAAATATTACACACATGTATATGATTTTGGATTTTTCTGACGAATGTATTGACAAGGGAAAAAAGGCCCATTATAATGAAGATAATTTCATGAAATATATAATTAAATTATAATGCATAAAATAAAATAAAAATTTCATGAAATAAAAGGCGCACAAAATCTTGGGAGAAACGGAGGCGATCGAATTGAGCATCACGGAAATTATCACACGACTAAACACGGAGATTACCGATTATACCGGTGTAAAAAAATGGCAAGAACAGACCGGAGGGCAAGCCGTCGGTTGGCTGCCACCGGATGTTCCTGTTGAAATCATCGCAGCTTTTGGCCTGCTGCCGGTCGCGATTCTGGGATCGCAGGCGGAAGTCAAAATGGCCTCGGCTCATCTGCCTAATTATGTCTGTTCATATATGCGCAGTTCCTTGGATCTGGTCTTGCAGGACAAACTGAATTTTTTGGCAGGATTAATCTTTCCTCAAGGCTGCGACGCGAAGAAGCACATCACGGATTTATTTGAACGTAATTCCCAATGGACATTCCTGCATCGCCAGCTCTTGCCGAAGCAGCTGGACCGTCCCAGTTCCCGCGTGTATTTCGCTCAGGAAATCCGGCGGCTGATCTCTGAACTCAAACGTTTCAGCGGCGTAGACCCCACGGAAGAGGATTATCGTATGGCGGTCACTGGCTATAATCTCAACCGCGGCTTGTTGCGGCAAATCGTTGAGATCCAGCAGAAAAAACGCACGCTGAGTAATGAACAGTTCTTTGCTATTGTTAAGTCTGCTTTGCTGCTGCCCGTTGCTCAGTGCAATGTCTACCTGGCTGAGATCATCGACGCAGTGAGCGCAGAATCAGCTGATGAGACAAAAATTCCGCTTGTGCTCTCTGGGACCATCGTCGAATCATGGGAATTATTGCGTACCCTGGATGAATTCGGTTTAACGATTGTTGGTGACGACTTATATGCCGGCTATCGCTATTACAATCAGGATCTACTGCTGGACGAGGGGATTCGCGACCCCGAAGAGCGGATCGTCGCGGCGGTCGTCAAAAGGCATTATGGGCAAATTCCTTACTCAAATTACTTCGCTAAGGACCTGGATAAAAAGGCGTTTATTCTGGATCTAGCGGCACGAACGGGCGCGCGTGGAGTGGTGTTTGCCTTGCTGAAATTCTGCGACGCCGTTGATTATGATTATCCGTTGATCAAAGAGGCGCTGGCAGAACAAAAAATCCCGAGCATTAAATTGGAAATCGAATTCCAAAGCGCTGCAAGCGGACAACTTAAAACAAGGCTGCAAGCCTTTGCGGAAATAATAAGGGGGCGGGGAAATGGCATTTAAGAAGATCGACTTTAAGACAAAAGGCTTCTTGAAAAAGACGATGGAAGATTACAATACGCAGGCGATGAACGCGCATGCCCAAGGGATTCCGGTAGCCTGGGTGACTGCGGTGTTCCCGGTAGAACTGCTTTATGCCATGGATATCTTCCCGTATTATCCTGAGAATTTTGGCGCGGCCTCCGGTACGCACCGGCGGACGGAAGAATTATCCTTGATCGCCGAACGGCGTGGCTATAGCAATCAATACTGTTCCTATGCCAAAGCCGGCCTGGGTTTGATGTACGGTAATGCAGAGCAAGCAGGAAAAGAGGATTTTGGCGGAGAGATGCCCCAGCCGGATCTGCTCTTGCCGTCCAACATCCAATGTACGCCGTTGGGTAAATGGTTTGAAATCACCGCAAAATATTACAATAAACCGCTGTTTTTAATGGATAGCCCACAGATAGAAGCCAGCAGTTGGGAGAGCCAGAAAGCGTATTTCCTGCAACAGATTCACGAACTGGTGGCGTTTCTGGAAACATCCACTGGACGCAAGCTGGATCTGGATCGTTTATGCGAAGTGCTGAATCTTTCCACGCAAGCGTGTGACCTCTGGAACCAAGTTCTGTTGTTTGCCAAAAACAAACCAGCGCGTATCACTTACTGGGACGCCTGTATTTTGATGGGGCCGATCGTTTGCTGGCGCGGCCGGCCGGAAGCGGTCCATTATTACACGGAGCTGGTTAAAGAACTGGAGGAAAGAGCCGCGTCTGACTTGGTCGCTGTCGAGGGCGAAAAAATCCGCCTGTATTGGGATCACATCCCTATTTGGCCGAAGATGCGCTATTTTGCTGAGTTTTTCGGCAACCGGCAAACATCGATCGTCTGTTCCCTTTATACGCATTCCTGGGCCTATAAATTTGACGCCGCGCATCCGCTGGAAACATTAGCGGAAAGCTACATGCGCGAGTTCGTCAATTACCGTTTCGACCAGCGGGTGGAAAAGAAGATCAAGCTCATGCGCGAGTATGAAGTGGACGGGTTTATCTTCAATCTGAATGATAGCTGTAAACCAAATTCACTGGCGTTGATTGAAAAGAAGAACGTGATAAGTGAACGATTGGGCATTCCCGGTATGTTGTTGGAAGCGGATATGTGTGATCCGCGTTTCTTTGCCGAAGGGCCGATTCAAAACAGAATGGAATCATTTTTAGAGATGATCGGCAGCAAGAAATAGTCAGCAAAAATAAGAGGTGTGTGAGAGAAATGTTAACAGCCGGGCTGGATATCGGGTCAGTCAGCACAAATGCGGTTTTATTGGCCAATGGCAAGCTCATCGCGTCTGTGATCCTGCCTTCCGGTTACAACCATCAGGAGACAGCTGAGCGTGCATGGCAAATGATTCTACAGCAAGGTCAGGCGTCCGCGGCGCAACTGAAGACGATCGTTGCCACCGGATACGGGCGGTATAACGTACCGTTCGCCAGCAAGCAGATCAGTGAGATCTCCTGTATCGCCAAAGGCGCGCGCCACTGGTTTCCGGATGTGCGCACGGTCATTGACGTGGGCGGGCAGGACAGCAAAGTGATCAAACTGGATAGCGAGGGTTATGTCGCCGACTTTGTGATGAATGATAAATGCGCTGCGGGTACCGGACGTTTCATCGAGGTGATGGCCCAGGCTTTGCAGTTAGAAGTCAGTGCGCTGGAACAAGAAGATTTGTTAGCGGCAAGCGGCGCCCAGATCAGTAGTATCTGCACCGTGTTCGCTGAGTCGGAGGTTATTTCTTTGATCGGGCAGGGTGTCGCCCGGCCGAAGATTGTTAAGGGTTTGCATCAGGCGGTGGCCAGTAGAGTGGGCAGCTTGGCAAAACGGTTGAAGCTGGAAGAACCGTTGCTGGTGACCGGCGGAGTGGCCAAGAACCAGGGTGTCGTCGTGGCGCTCGCCGCAGAGTTAGGATTAAAGCTGCTTGTACCGGAAGAGCCGCAGTTGGTAGGCGCTTTGGGAGCGGCATTAATTGCAGCCCAAGAATAAAAAGAGGAGGTAGAGAGGATGAAAAAATTACTGACAGGAAACGAAGCAGTCGTGCAAGGGGCTTATGAAGCAGGTGTAACCTTCGCGGCTGGCTATCCCGGCACACCGAGTACCGAGATCTTGGAGAACATAGCGCCGCTGAAAGACGTGATCGTCGCTGAATGGGCGCCCAATGAAAAAGTCGCGCTGGAATCGGTGATCGGCGCGTCTTACATGGGCGCGCGCGCGCTGGCCACGATGAAAGTAGTCGGACTCAACGTCGCGGCTGATCCACTGTTCAGCGTGTGCTATTCCGGGGTCAATGGGGGGTTGGTCATTATCAACGCTGACGATCCGGGGTTACACTCATCGCAGGATGAGCAGGACAATCGCTATTATGCCAAGATGGCCAAAGCGGCTCTGCTGGAACCCAGTGACAGCCAGGAATCGAAAGATATGGTGCTCGCCGGATTTGAGATCAGCGAGCAATTCGACGTACCGGTAATCATTCGGGTAACGACGCGGACCTGTCATAGCAAAAGCCTGGTGGAAATCGGAGAAAGAAAAGAACGTGAGTTGAAACCTTATCAGAAAAAGCCGATGAACTATAATTTAATGCCGGCTCATTCCAAGCAATTGCGGGTGATTGCGGAAGAGCGGATGCGCAAGCTGGAAGAATTCTCGAACACGACGTCCATGAACTATATCGAGTGGAACAATAAACAAATCGGCGTGATTGCCTCCGGGATCTCTTTCCAATACGCCAAGGAAGTATTCGGAACGCAAGCTTCTTATCTGAAGCTGGGTTTCACGCATCCGTTGCCGGAGCAGAAAATCAAGGAATTCGCCGCGCAAGTGGAACGACTCTATATCATTGAAGAAACCGAACCCTATATCGAGGAAAAAGTTAAACAATTGGGTATCCCGTGCATCGGCAAAGAAAAGATCCCCAATATCGGAGAACTGAATCCGAGCATCATTGCCAAAGTTCTGCTCGGCGAAGAAAAACCGCTGATTCAATACGACGCGTCCGTTGTCGCCGGACGGCCGCCGGTGCTTTGCGCGGGCTGTCCACACCGCGGTTTCTTCTATGAACTCGCTAAGGTGAAGAACGTCTTTTTATCCGGGGATATCGGCTGTTATGCCCTGGGCGGGGCGAATCCGTTTAAGAGCTTTGATTGGAGCCTGTGCATGGGATCGAGTATCAGTATCGCGCACGGGGCGCAGCAGACGCTGAAGCAGAACAAGAGCGAACAACGCGTCATTGCATTCATCGGCGATTCCACCTTCATGCATACCGGAGTGAACAGTTTGCTCGACATCGTCTTCAATAAGAGTAATGTCATCACGTGTATCCTGGACAACCGGATTACCGGTATGACCGGACATCAGGAGAATCCGGCTTCCGGTTATACCCTGCGGGGTGAAAAAACCAGAGCCGTCAATATCGAAGAATTGGTCAAAGCAATCGGAATCCAGCATGTCAAAGTGATCAATCCGCTTCAACTGGATCAGATAAAGGAAGCGCTCGCCTGGGCCTTAGAGATCAATGAAGCCTCGGTGATCATTACCCGCTGGCCTTGCGTGCTCAAACGGATGACCGAGGACGATCAAGCGGAATTCAACATCGGTAAAGCGCAATGCCGCGTGGACGAAGAGACGTGCATCGGGTGTAAACAATGTATTAAGACCGGCTGTCCGGCGTTAGTCTTCGACAAAGAGCAGAAAAAAGTCAAAATCGATGACTCGCAGTGCAATGGGTGTGAAGTCTGCTTGCAAGTATGTCCGGTATCAGCAATAACGAAAGTGGGTGAATAGCATGGCGGAAGCAAAAACCAGTGACGTTAAAAATATTTTATTGGTTGGCGTAGGCGGACAGGGCACCATCCTGGTGAGCCAGCTATTATCGAGAGGGCTATATGAAGCCGGTTATGATGTGAAAATGTCGGAAGTTCATGGCATGTCCCAACGCGGCGGTAGTGTGAGCACCCAGGTACGTTATGGGGCAAAGGTGTTTTCTCCGATCATCGGCAAAGGCGAAGCGGATATCCTGGTTTCCTTCGAGACGATGGAAGCCCTGCGTTGGCTGGATTATTTAAAACCCAGCGGCAGCGTCGTCGTCAATGATCACCAGATTCCCTCAGCTCCCATCCTGAACGGCGCGGTCGATTATCCGCAGCATGTCCTGGAAACCTTACAAGCGAAAGTGCAAACCACCGTGATTCAGGCGACAGACATCGCCCGTGCTCTCGGTAATGTCAAGGCCATGAATATTGTCCTGTTCGGCGCGTTAGTCAAGGGAATGAAGTTGACGGATATCCATTGGCAAGATCTGATTCGTCAAAATGTCAAAGCCAATTTTGTCGATCTCAACATCAAGGCTTTCCAGGCCGGTTTGGAGATCTGAACGAAGCGTATGCCAGAAGCGCATATACCAGCGGAGGGGGATAAAGTAATGAGATTAAATTCGGAAAGAATCTTAGTCATGAATCCGGGTTCTACCTCTACGAAAACTGCCGTATTCGAAGGCGACAAGCTAGTATTTGCTAAAACTGTAGAGCATCAGGGGCCAGAGATGGCAAAATTCAAAAAAATGTTCGACCAATTCCAATTCCGTTTGGAGTTAATCAAGGAGACGTTGACGGAAGCGGGGTACCCGCTTGATTCCTTCCAAGCAGTAGTCGCTCGGGGTGGCCGGTTAAAGGGCATGCCTGGCGGCACATACGGAATTAGTGCATTGATGCTCAAGGATCTGCGCGAGACCGTACATGGCGAACACGCTTCGGACCTGGGGGCGTTCCTGGCCATCGATATCGCCAAGGCGCGAGGGATTCCGGCGTTTATCGTCGATCCGATCACAACCGACGAGGTAGATCCGGTGGCGCGGATTTCCGGTTTACCGGAATTGGAACGGGGCGTGCGCGGGCATTTTCTCAACATGCGGGCGGTGGCGCGCCAAGTGGCTGCCGGCTTGGGGAAACCGTACGAAGAAGCCAGGCTCATCGTTGCCCATCTGGGTTCCGGCGTGTCTCTGTCCGTGCATCGTGACGGTCGGGTGGTGGATATCGTCGATGGTCAGGAAGAAGGGCCTTTTTCGCCGGATCGTTGCGGATCGTTGCCGACCAATAAATTGGTCAACCTGTGCTTCTCCGGAAAATTCAACGGGGAGGAGATGCGCGCCAGAATATTTGGCGGCGGAGGGCTTTACGCTTATCTGGGCACTAAGGATGTGCGGGAAGTACAAAAAATGGCGCAGGAAGGCAATGAACAAGCCGCACTGTTGCTGCAAGCGCTGGCTTATCAAGTAGCTAAATCAATCGGAGCTTTGGCAACGGTGTTAAACGGGAATGTAGACGCCATCGCCATTACCGGTGGCATGGCATATTCACCGGTCTTTACCGAGATGATCATGGAAAGGGTAGCATTCATCGCTCCGGTGACGCTGGCGCCGGGGGAAAAGGAGATGGAAGCTTTGGCGGCTGGCGCGTTGCGTGTGTTGCGCGGCGAGGAAGAGATGAAACAGTACGCTTAAATCTTCAACAATGAGGAGGTGGATATCATGCTGAAAAACTATGAGGAATTGATGGAAAAATCCCGTCAACAGGGAAAAATAACGGTCAGCGTCGCCGCGGCGCAGGATAAGGATGTGCTGCAAGCGGTTAAAGCGGCTATGGACAGAGATCTGATCGATGTCATTCTGGTCGGAGATCAGGCTAAGATTCGAGATCTGCTCGCTGAAGTTGGCTTGCCGGCGGATACGGAGATCATCGATGAGCTTGATGTAACGCAGGCGGCTCTGCGCGCCGTTGCTCTCGTGCGTGAAGGAAAGGCTCAGGTCTATATGAAAGGGCTGGTGAACAGCGCGATTTTCCTGAAAGCACTCGTTGACAAAGAAGTGGGCTTGCGCACCGGTAGGATTCTCAGTCACCTGACCGCCTATGAAATACCGGGCGCACAGAAACTGGTGTTTTTCAGCGACGGAGGCGTGAATATTGCGCCGGGTCTGGAAGAGAAGAAGGAGATCCTGATTAACGCGCTGGAAGCTTTGAGCGCTTTAGGCTACGAACAACCTAAAGTAGCGGTGCTAGCGGCGAACGAGGTAGTCAATCCGAAAATGCCGGCGACGGTTGATGCGGCAGCGCTAATGGAGATGAACGTCAATGGGGCATTTGCTCCGGCCATCGTTGAAGGACCGATCGCGATGGATGTCGCTGTTAGCGCGGAAGCCGCCCATCACAAAGGGATTGCCAGCAGAATTGCCGGGGAAGTGGATCTGTTTCTGATGCCCGGGATCGAGGCCGGCAATATCTTAAGCAAGGCCCTGGTGTATTATGCGAATTTCAAAATCGCCGGGGTCATCGTAGGCGCAGCGAACCCAGCCGTCATGGTTTCGCGCTCGGATACGGCTGAATCCAAGCTTTATTCGATCGTTCTAGCTTGCCTGATTGCCGGTAAAACAGCGTAAGCAAAGCCGGGTGAACAGATCGCTGGATGAGCGATGGGGTTAAGCTGGTTGATAGCGGTTGCTGGCTGAATCTGTTATAATGTCAGTAATTCTGCAGCTAACAGAAAAATACAACAGAAACGGAATAAGTGCAGCGATCATGGATCTGGAGAAAAAGGTTTACCGGGCGTTAAAAGAAGGTATATTCACCTTTAAGTATATCGCCGGACAGAAATTGCAATATCAAGATCTGGCGGATCAATATGAAGTCAGCAGTATGATCATCAAAAGCGTGTTAACCTTGCTGCAACAAGAAGGACTGGTGACGCGTCAGCCGCAAAAAGGCTATCATGTCACCGAGATTACCACCAAAGAAGCGGAAGATCTATTCGAAATGCGCACGATCATTGAGTTGTCAGCCGTGGAAAAAGCCATAACGAATTTCAATCAGCAGGCCTATGACGAGCTGTACCAAAGATATCTGCGTTCCGCAGAAGCTCTAGGCAGCCGGATCACGGAGAATTATTTCATGCATGACCGGGATTTCCATCTGCAGATTGCCGAGATGGGCGGGAATCGGATTTTGTTAAGCGATCTGAAGCGGACGATGGAGCGGATTTTTCTGCGCTACGGCGCCGAAGGACTCAGCGTTGCTAGGAACGAGGCGGCCAGCGACGAGCATTTAAGGATTTACCAAGCGATTGGAGAGCGTGATGTCTCGCTAGCCAAGCAGGAAATCATGACACATTTGGATAACGTTGTTCACCTGATTCGCTAAGCGGCGTGTGCTGTCCTCCGGACTGATCGAGACGTAGAGTTTGGGATGAGTGATTAAGATGGAGGGATTGGAAATGAAATTTGTCATATTTGGAGCTGGAACGATGGGCGCTCTGGTTGGCGCTCTGCTGACCAAGGCCGGCGAAGAAGTCATCTTGGTAGATAAATCGGATAAAGTGATTGCGGCAATCCGTCAAAATGGTGTGAAAGTAACGTTAAAGAATACGGAGGAAGCCTTTCGCATTCCTATCGTGAAAAATGCGGCCGAGATTAAGGAAAAACCAGATGTTATCCTATTCCTGGTCAAGGGTTTGTATACCGAAGCGGCTGCTAAGGAAGCGCAGATCCTGACTGGACCGGATACCTATGTGCTGACGGTGCAAAACGGTGTGGGCAACGCGGATATCCTGGCGCAGTATTATGATAACGCGCATGTTTTGCATGGGATCTTAGAATTCGCTGGCAAATTAATCGAACCGGGAGTCGTTGTCGCGATGATCAGCGAAAACTCAGTGATTACCTTCGGTCCGATTAATAATGTGCTAACCCCGGAGATGAACGAGATCGGCGCGGTCTTTGCGCAAACCGGCATTAAAGTCATGGTCAAAGAGAATGTGGACGGGGATATCTGGGTGAAGATGAGAAATAATATGGCGAACGCGCTGATGGGTGTAGTCCGCTTGACGATCGGGCAGGCTATGGAGGTTGATGTTACGGACGATCTCTTGAAAAAAGTCAGAAACGAGTGCATCCAAGTAGCGGAAGCTAAAGGCGTGAAGTTTTCAGAAGAAAATCTTAAAGTCTTAAACAAAAAAGCGGCTTTTAATGCGGAACTGGCGGCACATCTGCCTTCCACAGCGCAGGATATGAAAAATCACCTGCTGACGGAAATAGAATTCCTCAACGGAGCCGTCTATCATGAAGGACAGAAATTGGGCATTCCCACGCCGTATAATGAAACACTCTATAAATTAGTCAGAATCATTGAGCGTTCCTATGATCAGCAATTCGCCTAACGATTACGCGTCTCAATGTGTCTGTTCAAGGGCGAATCCTTGAACAGACACATTCCTTTTAGGATGGAGAGCAAATGGATACAGGAGAGCCGCGCCGCGCGGTATGCCTTGGGGTGTGGGTTTGGTTGATGCTGTTATTTTATGATAGAATAATGCTAGTACAATTTGATTTGCTTAACAAAAATTAAAATAAATAGAGAGTTTTATGGAAAAAATAATTTATCAGACGCTAAAACAAGAACTCTTTGCCCGGAAAATTATTCCGACGCAAAAATTGCAGTACCAATATATCGCCGATCAATTTAATGTTAGCCGTACGATCGTAAAGAATGTGTTAAACGTTTTGCATCAGGAGGGGCTTGTCGAATTAATTCCTAATAAAGGATATTATGTTGCCGAACTGAGTAAAAAAAAGGTCGAAGAATTATTCGCCATCAGAGTGGTCCTGGAACGCTTGGCGATCAGAAAAGCGGTTGAAAATTTCACACCAACTGCGCATGATGCGTTGTTGGTGTGTTGCACCAAATTTTCCGAGGCGGTCGCCCGCAAGGCAACCAATGAGCTATTCCCACTTGATCGGGATTTTCATGTTCAGATTGCCCAGATGAGCAATGACACAACTCTGGCAGCTTACTTAACCAATGTACAAGAACTCTTGTTTCTAGATTTTCGCGTCGAAGGGTTAGCGAGTGAAAAGAATGAGCTGGCTGAACAAGAACATATGGCTATGTATACGGCGATTGGCCAAAAAGACACAGAAGCCGCGTTGGCGGCCTATATGCAGCATACTTTTTTGGCGTGCAACTTGCTGAAGCTTGTTTTTTCCCGGAGTGAGTCGGGCAGGAGCGGACGCGCTGACGGTGATGCCAGAATTTGAGACAAGAAGGTATGCTTCCATAAGGATATTACAAATCCGCATATACAATCAGATATTTCAGACGAATCTATTGACAAAGAGGCAAGAGGCCGCCTATAATTAACTTGTGAAATTTGTGCTTTAAGGGGAATTGAAAAATAGTACTGATTCGCGAAAAATGTCGGCGTTCAACATTCAATAATAATAATTAAAATGATTAGGAGGATGAACATGGCGAGCAAAATCATGACGGCGGAAGAAGCGTTGGAACTTCTCAAAGACGGTGATACATTGGGGGTATCGGGCGGCGGTTTGCGGGGGAATCCGGATTATCTCATGATGAAACTGGAAGAAAAATTCCTGAACACAAAAACACCTAGAGATCTGACCTTGTACTCTGTGGTCGGACACGGCGCGTTCGACCATCGGGGAGATTCGCGCATCGCTTATCCCGGTTTGATTAAGAAAGCGGTCGTTACTCATCCTGATACAAACACGGAATTGCGGGAAATGATCGGCAATGAAGAGCTTGACTGTTATATCTTACCGCAAGGCGTATCGGTGATGTTGCTGCGTTGCATTGCCCACGGACAACCGGGCTATATCACGAAGGTCGGCTTAGGGACATATTGCGATCCGCGCAATGAAGGTTGCAAGGTGAATGAACGGACGATGAAGCAACCCGATATGGTTAAAGTCATCGAGCTCGAAGGGGAAGAGTATCTGATGTATAAACCCACGCCGCTCGATGTCGTCTTCATCCGGGGAACCACGGCGGATGAAAACGGCAATATCAGTATCGAACATGAAGCTAATTGGATCGATTACTTTGAATTAGCCAACGCGGCCAGGGCTTGCGGCGGCAAAGTCATTGCTCAGGTGAAACGGATTGTTAAAGCGGGGACCATCCATCCCCAACAAGTGCGTGTACCTGGTGTGATGGTCGACGCGGTCGTCGTTTGCCAAGAATGGGAAAAATATCACATGCAGAATGATAACACGCCCTATAACGATGTTTTCAGCGGTCATATTAAGGTTCCGTTCCAAAAAGCCAGCGCCAGCGCTGAGCTGAAAGCCCCGATGAATATTATCGAGCGGCGGGCGGCGATGGAACTCTTTCCTGGTGCAATCGTCAACCTGGGCTGGGGCATTCCCGGTGGGATCGGAGCGGTCGCCGAGGCGGAGGATTTAATCGAAGAACTGTGCCTGACGGTCGAGATGGGCGTGTTTGGTGGCGTACCCGGCAAATTCCCGAACTTTGGCTCGGTTGTTAACGCAGACGCCGTAGTTTCTCTGCCCAATATGTTTGACGCTTATTACGGCGGGATCCTCGATGTGTGCTTCTTGGGATCGGCGCAGGTGGATCCCAACGGTAGTACGAATCTCAGCAAACTCGATGACCGGATCATCGGACCCGGCGGTTCGATGGATATCAGTACCTCCTCCAAAAAGTGCGTATTCTGCCTCGGATTCACTGCCAAGGGAGTGAAACAGGAAGTCGTCGATGGCAAACTGCGTATTATTCAGGAAGGGTCGGTCAAGAAATTCGTCAATAAATTGGATCAGATCACTTTTAACGGCGTTATTGCCGGGCAAAAGGGCAAACCGGTTGTCTATGTCACGGAACGCGCGGTCTTTGAATTAATCAACGGCGTGCTAACCTTGACGGAAATCGCGCCGGGCATTGACCTGGAAAAAGATGTTCTGCAGCAAATGGAGTTTACCCCGGCCATTAGTAAAGATCTGAAGCTGATGGACGCGCGTGTCTTTGTGCCTGGAGTCATGGGGATCATCAACGACTACAAGAGCTGAGCATTCGTATCATAAGCAATGCGCATGACTCATTCGAGTTCTATTGGTGTCTGTTCAGGGGTAAGCTCTTGAACAGACACGTTCCATTTTATGAGGGAGGGGAAGCGTATGAGATGCCTTACCGATACACTGGATCGTTCTTTTCAGAAAATCGCTGAGCGGAATGCAGAAAAGACAGCCGTCATATGGAAAAATGGACAGCTTACCTATGAGGAGGTAGACCGGCAAGTAGAACAATTAGCCCGGGCGTTGTATGCTGATGGAATGCGCAAACAGGATCGGGCGATTATTTTTCTGCCGCATATGCCGCAATGGGTTGTCGCCTGGCTGGCGCTACAGCGCTTAGGTGCAGTGGCAGTGCCGATAGCGCATTTTTCCCTCGTAGAGAATTTGCAATATGTTGCCAAAGACTGTCAGGCGAAAGCGGTTTTCTGTGCTCAGGCGAATATGGATAAATTGCCGGATATCCTGCCAGGGACGCCCATTCAACGAGTGATTTTCTGTGATCAGGAGGAAATACCGAGTGCTTGGGAGTTGAGTGTTAAAGCCGATTCCTTTGCCGGTTTGATCCGGGGCGAGTATCCTGAACTGTTACAACCCGCCATTGTGCCTGGTGAAATGGCTGAGATCATGTATACCAGCGGCACGACAGGCATGCCGAAAGGCGTGCCTGTTACGCATGATCTGTTGCTGGAGCTATTTGACGATTCTAAGCTGCAGAGTGACCCGGTCATACCTCGGGGGGAAGGAATTGCGCTGCAGGGCTCACCGTTGAATCATATCCTGGGACAGGACAAGGGATTTGGCGCGTTGTTCTATGGTGAGACATTAATCCTCTTACCGCACTTTGACACAGAAGACCTGATGCGCTGTATCGAGACCTATCAGGTGAATATTTTGTTAGGAACACCGACCATGTGCCGGATGATTCTCGATCATGAAAAGATAGAACATTACTGTCTGAATTCTATCCGCTATGTCTTTGCCAGCGGCGAAGCGATCCCGCCGGATGTGAACCAGCGCTGGAAAAAACATTTTGGCAGACCTCTATACACCGGCTATGGGTGTACAGAGGTGGTCGGCAGTGTCTCCGCGCTGGTGGCAGGCGAAGACTTTCCGGAAGGCTCCGCGGGGAAGGTGTGCAAGATTAAACAAGTGATGCTGGTTAAGCCGGACACGCTGGATCCGATTGAAGAAGGAAATACCGGGGAAGTGCTGGTCTCGTCCGATAATATGGTACGCGGTTACCTGAACAGCCCGGAAGAAACGGCCAAGCGCTTTATTACACTCAATGGACGTTTGTGGTTTAAATCAGGAGATATTATTGAGATTGATGACGAGGGTTGGGTGTTCTTCAGGGAACGTTCGGTGAATGTGATCAAACATAAAGGGTACCGGGTAGGTCCATCCAGAATTGAAAGCGTCTTGAATAGACATCCTGAAGTGGCTCGGTCCTGTGTGGTGGGGATACCGGATGATCAGGTCGGGGAACAGATCCATGCCAGTGTCGTGCTGAAATCGCCGGAAGCCAAGGTAGCGCCGGATGAGTTAATCGCTTGGTGTGCGGAACATCTGGTGAGCTATCAAGTGCCGCAGATGGTGGAATTCCGCTCGGATTTTCCGACGAATGAGACCGGCAAGATTCGGCGGCGGGTACTAAGAGATGAAATCATATTATCAAGGCAAGCGGACTGATTGAATCATTTTGTGTGTGTGTCCAAATGGAGCTTTATCTTCCAGAAAATACACTCTACTCCTTGACAATATTTTGCATGGTACTTATAATAACTATAAATGCCAATATAGAGTGTGAGGTATTACGTTTGCCGTTGCAAACGGATAGATTCTACGCAGCGCTGTGATGCAAGAAAAGGGAGCGAGAATTATGGTCGATAAGGAAGTCATTTTGACCTTAGAGGGCTTGAAAAAACTCGAGGACGAGCTGGAATTGTTTAAAACCCAACGACGCCGGGAAGTGGCGGGAAGAATCAAACAAGCGATTGAATTTGGCGATATCAGCGAGAATTCCGAATATGAAGACGCCAAAAACGAGCAAGCGTTCATTGAAGGACGGATTATTACGCTGGAGAAGATGCTGAGAAATGCCCGGGTGATTGATGATAATGAGAGTACAGATACAGTCACATTGGGGTCGACGATCCTTTTGAAAGACATTGATTACGATGAAGAAGAGGAATACACCATCGTCGGTTCAGCGGAAGCGGATCCGGCGACCAATAAGATCTCGAATGAATCTCCGGTAGGCAAAGCTTGTTTAGGGATGCAAAAAGGAGATACGGTCGAGGTGAATGTTCCGGCTGGTTTACTGCGCTATACGATATTAGATATCCGTACGGCCGCGGCAAATCGGCGGTAAACGGATGAACCAAAGGTTATATACAATACAGGCTTGAACCGCTGGTTTTTAAGACCGGCGGTTTTTATTGCACGGCTAGGTATGGTACAATGATAAAATCGAGTTTTCCTGATAAGGAGAGGGGTTTAAGACATGGATGATATGCGCCGTATTCGCTTGGAGAAGATTGAAAATCTGCGTAGATTTGGGGTGGAACCTTATGCCGATCAGTATATCCGCTCGCATCAGGCACAAGAGATTATTGATGGCTTTGACACGTTGGAAGGCCAGAACGCGCAGATCGCCGGCAGGATCATGTCCAAACGGGATCAAGGTAAAGTGATTTTTATGCACATTCAGGATTTTAGCGGCCAGATTCAGATTTATATTAAGCGCGACGAAATCGGAGCAGACTGGTTCGATCATGTGTCGGCTTTTGATGTCGGGGATATTGTGGGTGTGGATGGAAAGGTTTTCCGTACGCGGCGAGGAGAAATATCGGTGCATACGGAAGAGATTCGTATCCTGTCGAAATCCCTGCGTCCATTGCCGGAAAAATTCCATGGGTTGACGGATGTGGACTTACGCTATCGTCGCCGGTATCTTGATCTGATGATGAATCCGGAAGTGAAAGAAGTTTTTGTTACGCGCAGTAAGATTATCAAGGCGATGCGTGAATTCCTCGATGAGCGAGGATTCTTAGAGGTCGAGACGCCCACGTTACACGCCATAGCGGGCGGAGCCGCCGCTCGTCCCTTTATCACGCATCATAACACGCTGGATTTAGACCTCTATCTGCGCATTGCCCTGGAATTGCCGTTGAAGCGTCTGATTGTCGGTGGGTTTGACCGCGTGTATGAGATCGGGAGAAATTTCCGTAATGAAGGAATTTCAGTCAAACATAATCCGGAATTTACGATGATGGAATTGTATCAAGCTTTCGCCAACTACGAAGATATCATGCGTTTGACAGAAGAAATGATTGCCGGAATTGTGGAGCAGGTGCATGGCGCGCTGGAGTTAACCTATCAGGAGGAAACAATCAGTTTTGCCCTCCCCTGGAAAAGAGCGCAGATGCTGGATCTGATTGCCGAACATGCGGGGGTTGATTTCCGCGCGATTCATAGCGATGAGGAAGCGGCGCGTACGGCACAAGAGAAAGGCTTGGCGGCGCCTGAAGGCATGACCCGTGGACAGCTGATCAATGAATTCTTTGAGCAATACGTAGAACCGAAGCTGATTCAACCGACCTTTGTGATCGGCTATCCTGTGGAGATCTCGCCGCTGGCGAAACGCAATGCCCGGCAACCGGAATTTACGGACCGTTTTGAGGTCTTTGTCTACGGCCGTGAATTGGGCAATGCGTTCTCCGAATTAAACGATCCGATTGATCAGCGCGGACGTTTCACCAAGCAAATGGCGGAGCGGGCTAAGGGAGATGAAGAGGCGCATCGCCTGGACGAAGACTTCTTGACCGCACTGGAATATGGCCTGCCGCCGACAGGCGGCTTAGGCATCGGGATCGATCGCTTAGTGATGCTCCTGACCGATGCCCCCTCTATTCGAGATGTGATTCTCTTCCCGACGATGCGCCCCAGGGACGACGCGGAAGAAGAATAACCCTATTTTTTGCATGCTTCCTGCTTCTGTGCATACACTATTACGAGGTGAGCAACCATGGCGCGCAGAAACTGGAAATATATAGCGAACGATCTCTATTGGCTCAAACAGGACATAATACGCAGGTTCCGTTTGGATACTCCGGACGGATTCTGGGGTACAATAACGCTAATCACGGGACTTGCCTTATTAGGTACTTTAACAGTAGGTTTGGCGAAGATATTCCGGGCGTTTATCCCTTGGGTACATGGTACGTATGTAGACTCCGTTTATTGGCAATCCATCCGTTTTGGACTCGCAGCCGGATTTCTCTTGATTGTTTTTATCTTGGTGAGTATTCTATTCGTTTTCAACCGGAGGCAAACACATAAGTGAATCAGGTCAGTACCTACAGGGTGATATTTGTTGAAAAACGTATGAAAATGGTTTAAAAAACTTAATCTAGACCTATTGATCCCAGACATTCCCTGATGTATAATCATAAAGGCTGGAAGGAGGCCTGTTTGTGGATATACTGTCCGGATGGACCGGAGTGCGTATAGTGAATATGATCATGATGCCGGTGCAGCTGATCATCATTTTTTTTACATTTTATTATTTTATCCTTTCTGTATTCGGCTTGTTTAGAAGAAAGGAAGAGAAAATCTTACAACCGGAAAAAACCTTTGCTATCGTCGTTTCCGCTTATAATGAAGAAGCCGTGATTGCTCCTTTGGTACACAACTTGCTGCGTTTGGAGTATCCAAAAGAACTCTATGATGTTTTTGTCGTAGCGGATAACTGTACGGATAAAACCGCGCTCGTGGCTCGTCAGGCGGGCGCACTGGTGCATCGGCGCTTTCATGATACAAAGCGCGGCAAAGGATACGCTCTGGAATGGATGTTTGCCCGCTTATTTAAAATGGAACGTCAGTATGACGCTGTTGTGATTTTTGACGCCGATAACCTGGTCAAGAAAAACTTTCTGTTGGAGATGAACAACAAACTTTGTCAGGGGGACAAGATTATTCAGTGTTACCTGGATTCCAAGAATCCTTTCGATACATGGGTAACCAACGCCTTCTCTATCTGTTTCTGGCTGACGAACCGTTTGTTGCAGTTAGCCAGGTACAATACGGGTAAACTATCAAATGTTCTAGGCGGAACCGGCATGTGTATTCATATGGATGTCTTGAAACAGATCGGTTGGGGGGCGACTTCCCTGACGGAAGACCTGGAATTCAGTGTCAAAGCGCTAACGCATGGCATCAAGACGACTTGGGCGCATGACGCGGTGGTCTATGATGAAAAACCTCTGACCTTCGCTAGGGCTTGGTATCAGCGGAAGCGTTGGGCACAGGGTCAGGTAGATGTATTTAACCGTTACTTTTTTGTTCTGTTAGGTAAGGCGATAACCGAGAGAAAGCTGATGTATTTTGATACGGCAGTGCACCTCTTTCAGCCGGCCTTAGTGCTGATCGCTTCTTTATTTATGTTAACAAATGTGGTCTTGATGTGTCAGGCGCAGTATACGATGATCCTATTCATGCTCATGCCCTGGACCGGTTGGCAGATCCTCTCAGCGATTCAGTATGTGTACCCGGTGGCGGCTTTGGCATTGGATCGTCTGCCTTGGCGAGCGTATCTCGGGTTGATCTTATACCCAGTTTTTATCTACAGTTGGATTCCTATCGTCTTCTTGGGATTTCTCCACAGCAAGGAAGCACAATGGTCGCATACGCTGCATACGCGTTCAATCAGTTATGAGGATGTCGCGATCGCCAGAGGAAAGCGAGCTTCCAATCATTAAGCTTAGCGAGTCATATGCTCGGAGAACAGGGTTAGAGAATCGCTGCGCATCCACAAGTTCCGATCGCAGCGGTTTTTTACGCGAGGCGCTTGGGTGTGTTCGTAAATCATGGTATGGATAGAAAGGAATGAGTTTATTTGTTGCCAACACCGAAGAAGTATTTTGTTACCGCAGCCAGTGCGGAAGGCAACAGCGAATTGACCGCGTTCGATAAAGCGCTGCTGAAAGCTCGTATTGGTAATGTTAATCTGCTGCGGGTGAGTTCTATCCTGCCGCCGGGGTGTGAGTATGACCCGAATTTAACCATTCCGGCAGGTTCCTTAGTACCTACGGCTTATGGTTATATTGTTAGTGACCAACCCGGCATGCGGATCAGCGCGGCGGTAGGGGTGGGGTTAGCTCCGGACGCTTTTGGCGTGATCATGGAGTATTCTGGGATTTGCGGCGCCAGTGAAGCGGAACAGACGATTACGCGCATGGTCGAGGAAGCATTTGCGATCAGGGAGATGCAGCTGCTGGATATTAAGATCGCCTCTGTGGAACATGTCGTTGAGAAAATCGGCTGCGCTTACGCCGCGGTTCCGATGTGGTATTGATTTAGAGATGCTGGATTAAAGGAGTTACGTTGCTATGGAACTGTGGTATACGGAAAAACAAACGGACAATGTAGGAATTACTTGCAAAGTGAACCGGACGTTGCATACGGAGACGAGTCCTTTTCAACGGATTGATGTTCTGGAGACCAAACAATTCGGTCGTATGTTGCTTTTAGACGGCTTGGTGATGACCACGGAAAAGGATGAATTTGTTTATCACGAGATGATTGCTCAGGTGCCGTTAAATACGCATCCCGACCCACAGCGGGTTTTAGTGATCGGCGGGGGGGATGGCGGATCGTTGCGGGAAGTGACCAGACATCCGAAGGTACGCCAGGCTACGCTGTGTGAGATCGACGCCCGGGTGATCGAAGTGTGCCAAGAGTATTTTCCGGCGATTGCCAATGCCTTGCGGGGGAACCCGAAAGCAGAGATTTTAGTAGCTGACGGGATCGCGCATATACAGGAGCGGCCGCATTACTATGATGTGATCCTGATTGACTCCACGGATCCGATCGGCGCGGCGGAAGGGTTGTTTACGCTGGATTTTTATCGGCAAGTGTATAAGTCTTTGAAGGAAGATGGGATCATGGCTGCTCAGACCGAGTCGCCTTTTTATGATCTTAATCTAGTGCGTAAGATCTACAAGAATATTGAACAGGTCTTTCCTGTAACGAAATTATATCTGGCCTCAATCCCCACATATCCCAGTGGGTTATGGAGTTTTACCCTGGGATCGAAACGCTATGACCCGGAACAAGTGAAAGAAGCGGATATTCCGGATATGCCCATGCAGTACTATACTGCGCAGATCCACAAGGCGGCGTTTAATCTGCCAAAATTCATTGACGATGCGCTGAAAACTCTTTGACACTCAATACTTTTTTGTGTATACTGTTATTCGTCGGTGGCCCCGTGGTGTAGTGGTTAACATGCCTGCCTGTCACGCAGGAGATCGTCGGTTCAAGTCCGATCGGGGTCGCCAATCTTACTCTTCATATCTGCCCAAGCCTCGGTAGCTCAGTCGGTAGAGCAGTGGACTGAAAATCCACGTGTCGGCAGTTCGATTCTGCCCTGAGGCACCACGCGGGTGTAACTCAGTGGTAGAGTGTCACCTTGCCAAGGTGAAAGTCGCGAGTTCGAATCTCGTCACCCGCTCCAACCTTGCTCGGCGTTTGTGACTGGCGAAGCAAGCCAAACGCATCAGGAGTGCGCGTTACAGACATCTAAAAATAAATAAACGCGCCATCTCATGGCGGCATAGCCAAGTGGTAAGGCAGAGGTCTGCAAAACCTTTATCCCCCAGTTCAAATCTGGGTGCCGCCTCCAATAAACATGCCGATGTGGCGGAACTGGCAGACGCACGGGACTTAAAATCCCGCGAGCCCAAAGCTCGTACCGGTTCGATTCCGGTCATCGGCACCAGCTTTACTCTGCGTTTTGTGACTGGCGAAACAAGCCAAACGCATCAGGAGCGCACGTTAAGATATCTAGAATAAGCAAACGTGCCAACCTTAATTTGCCCGCCGCAGGCGTGGCGTCGGGAGTGCGCGTTTACAAATATCTAAAATAATCAAACGCGCCAAATAAATAGATTCATGGGTTTGTAGCTCAGCTGGTTAGAGTACCGCGTTGACATCGCGGGGGTCGTAGGTTCAAGTCCTATCAAACCCACCATCAAAAGCCTTTTGTGAAGCCGTTTCCGAGATAATCGGAGACGGCTATGTTTCTTTTTACGGCTTTTGATAAGTAATTATTTTTTTAGCGTTTAAGCTGAGCGTCGAGTTTTTTAACTGCCTTGTGTTTTTTATCCTCGGATACGTGCGTATACATCCCTGTCGTTTTGATCTTGGTATGCCCGAGTAGCTCTTGGATCACCCGGCTATCCTCTCCGACGTCCAGCAGCCTCGTTGACCCGCAATTCTCGACCATGTGCAAGCTGGATGACGCACTGGGACTGAGCCTGGATGAATTGGCTGAAGATGGACGGATCCATTGAAGCAAACAAGAGAAGAGGTGAAAAATGGACAACAAAAAAGCTCCCCCAAGGGAGAGCTACGACTGAGACACTTTCAAGTAGGCCAACTCAAAATTTAGTTTTTCTACGGCTCTTTCCAGCTTGGTAACTCTGGGGTCGTATCGCTCCATGATTTCATAGTTGGCGGTGTATCCGTCAAATAACGCAGTTAGCTTCTTGCCGTGATCTTGTTCCATGCGAAGGGTTATCCCTTTCACCGATTCGACTTCTCCCCTTAGAGTTTGAACTTCTCCCTTGAGTTCTTTAAAGTCTGTCTTTATAGGTTCAAGTTCCTGGGCAATCATCTGGCCGATGGCTTCCAGTAATTCTTTATTCTCCATAAAGGAACACCTCCAAAAGCAGTATAGCACAGGGGATAAGACGGATCAATATGAAAAACTTCATTAATGGCGGTTCTGGCCAATCTATTTACGGCAATGGTTTTCTATAATATGGATGACGACATGGACGGTGAGATGATCATTCAACATTACCCGTATGAATAAAAAAGTTTTCACCGGTAATAGTAGGAGAAGGGTATATGACCATAGCTGAGTCATATAATCTACTATTTATCCGCGATGGAGGGATGCCGGTGAAGTACGCGGTATGTTTGGGGACGAAAGGCTATCAGGAAAACCTTAGTCAGCATTTGCTGGAAATGATCGTGCAAGAGTCGCTGCCGGTTCATGTAACCCAGACGAAGCAGGGCAATCATAGTTTGTATGAGTGCCGTTTTAATCTGCCGCATGTCTCGGAGAATGAACAGCGGATCGTTTCCCAAATTCAAAAATACTACTTAGCCAAAACCCTTGCTGAAGTGATCTTTCAGCAATTTGAGCGGGCGTATGTGAAGAAAGCGTTGTTGCGTAAATACACCCTCTCTCAAGAAGAATGGCGGATCGCTATGGCGAAAGTATTGGAGCGATTG
>JAITOV010000034.1 GCA_031289735.1 Peptococcaceae bacterium | reverse complement strand
CCCAGGATCAAGCGCACTACATTCGGCCGTTCCAGCTCGTATCCTCCCGCGCCATAGCCAACCGTCCGCACCCGTAACGGCGGCATATCGCCAAACCCCGCGCTCAGGGTAGAGAGAATCGCCGCGCCGGTCGGCGTAACCAATTCCTTGTCGATCTCCCCCGCATAGATTGGACAACCGCGCAGCAGTTCCAGCGTCGCCGGCGCAGGTACCGGCAGCCAACCGTGCGCGCATTGGACAAAGCCCTTGCCCGTACACAGGGGAGAAGAAACGATCTTCCCGATCCCCAGCTGATGTAACCCTAACACTGAACCCACAATATCAACGATAGCATCCAGCGCGCCCACCTCATGAAAATGGATCTCCTCCGCGGCGCTCTGATGGATCTTGCCTTCCGCTTCCGCCAGACGCGTGAAGATGCGCACACTACGCTCTTTGACCTGCGACGGCAGCGCGCTGTCCTGGATCAGCCGCCGGATATCCGCCAAACGCCGCTGTTCAGGACTTTCCGCCGTCAGCACCCGGACGCGTGTGGCCGCGATGCCCTGCTTACGTACTTTCTCCGCCTGTAATTCGTACCCGGTTAAATGTAAGAGAGCCAACTCTTGCCTCAAGCGCTCGATCTCCAACCCGGCATCGACCAGCGCGCCCAAGATCATATCCCCGCTAATCCCGGAAAAGCAATCGAAATAGGCGATTTTCATCTACTCTCCCCCAGTCGATTGATATTATTCGCCAAATAACCGGCGCCAAAACCGTTATCTATATTGACCACGCCCACGCCGCCGGCACAACTGTTCAACATCGCCAGCAACGCGGCCAGACCGCCGAAACTCGCGCCATAACCCACGCTCGTCGGCACGGCGATCACCGGCCGGTTCGTCAATCCCCCCACCACACTGGCTAACGCGCCCTCCATACCGGCCACGACGATAATCACGCGGGCGTTCTGCAGTTGATCGGTTTTGCTGAGCACCCGATGAATACCGGCCACACCCACGTCATAGACCCGTTCTACCTGATTGCCCATGACTTCAGCCGTCAGCGCCGCCTCTTCAGCCACCGGAATATCCGACGTCCCGGCACTCAAGACCAAGATCTGTCCGCGCCGTTCCTGTTTGCCGTGATAGACCATAATCATCCGCGCTAACGGTTCGTACAGCGCTTCCGGAACCGCTTGAATCACTGCGTCATACACCTCCGGCTCCGCCCGCGTCAGGAGCATATTGTTCCTCTCATTACCCTGGAGCAGTCTCTGCAGAATGGCGACAATCTGTTCAACCGTCTTACCCGCGCAATAGACCACCTCGGGAAACCCCTGCCGGATCTGCCGGTGCTGATCCAGCGTGGCAAAGCCCAACTCTTCAAAAGGCATCGCCCGCAGACGGCGCACACCTTCCTCCAGCGTTATTTCTTCGTTTTTTATCCCCTGTAGCAAACAACGCATCGTCTGCTCATCCACGCAGCTCCATCCCCTTCAATGCGCCGTTATTTACGCTTGCGCATTTCCATCATCACATCAAATTTCAATTGTTTCTCTATTAATTTCTTGCTGAGAACCCCTTTTTCCTCTTCTCTCGCGCACCCTGCCAGTTGTTCTTTCAACTCCCCGATTTCCTTTAACATCTGCACTTCCTCAGGGATAAAGCCCGTGCTCTTCAACAACATATACCCCGCGCGCGTTTCCGGCGGCAGAGAAGCCCAGGCATCCAGATCCAACGGTTTACCATACGGCAGGTTGTCAAATTCCCCGTTGCGCATGGCTTCTTTGATTCTATCCTCAGCGATCTGCCGAAAAATATCCATCTGACGTTTGCTCCTTTGCCGATGTCCATAACTAAAGTATACCATAAAAGAGAAAAGACGTCCGCATCAACTCGTCATGCGGACGTCTTCACTCAGGCGCTTCCTCAACCATATTTAATCCAATCTTATTCCGTCAAACGCATCTTGGTTCAACGCCGGTCGTTGCCAACACGCAAGCGCGGCGTAAATGGCAACCAGATTGTATGACCGGGATACTTGCCGAAGCCAAAACCGCCGTCATTTCTATCGTTAACCGGCAGGGAGGCACTGGCAAAAACTTCTTCAGAATTAAGTCGCACAAATTCATAACCGGGCTTTATATACCTCTTCATCAAGCGCACCAACCCTCATCTTCTCTATACATAAATTCTCTTAATTCATGTTAATTCATTCTAACCCACCCGTTCTCGCTTGACAAGGCCCAACTTTTCCATTGATCTGTTGCCTATTTTTTTACATTTCCAGTGAATTTCCCTGCTGACGCGCCGCGGATTAGGACAATCAGCTTATCAGGGGTTCCTCTCTCAGCACCGCAGACGGGCTGTTTTTTGGCGTCACGCGAGAGTCATGCCGCGCTGCACCTTATGCTGCATCTTATAGGCGTACATCCGCTCGTCGACAATGGCCAAGAGTTCGCTATCGGAAAGGGTATTGGCGGCTGAAACCTCCACCACCCCGAAACTGAACCCGCGCTTATAGCGGGGCTCCATTTCTTCTCCCGACTGAATCAGCCAGTCTCGTAAAGTCTCTAATTTCGCTTGCGCTTGTTCAGCGGTCCAGCCTTGGGCTAAAATCATGAACTCGTCGCCGCCCAGTCTGCTGACCACCGCGTCCGGGGAAAAGCGCCGCAAGGCTTCCGCAGCCCACAGGATATAGACATCCCCTTCGGGATGGCCAAATTCATCATTGACATATTTTAGATTGTCTATATCCGCGAAACAGAGGACGAACTGGCTTTGCGCCGTAATCCAATCCCTTAACGTCTGCTTGCCAAAATGACGGTTGTCCAGTTTAGTCAAGCTATCTTTGTACGCTAAATACTCCAAATCAAAAATCTGTTTTTTCTGGTCGCTGATATCGTTCACCACAAACGCGACCCCGTTGCGGCCCCGCCAATGGACAGCATAATTGACGACAGAAAACCACTGCACCCCTTCTTTGCCCACCAGAGATAATTCATGGGCTTCTTCGCTTGCGCCGCGCTGATCCTCCAGATGACTGAGCATCCACGTTTTAAGCGCAAACTCCTCATCAGGATGCTCCAGGATCTCCTCCGCTGAATGATTGGTAAAAATCCATTCCCCGCTGGTTCCATCCACAACGATAATCCATTGCGAAATATGCTGAGTAATCACCTCCAAAAGGCTGAAACTCTGCTCCAGGGCAATGGTTTTCCTCTGGCCGCTGGCTATTTGTTCTGTTAGCGCCTGCTGCCGCTCATCCAACTGCCGGATCATGGTATTGAAAGCTTCGGCAAACTCGCCCATGAATTCGACCTTTTGCCGATAATCCCCTTTCGCGACTTGCTGAGTTTGCCAAGTCATATGCTTCAAGGAAGCCTGCAATGATTTAAGCGGCGCTGTCAGTTCGTTAGCGGCCGACGGGATAGGCGCGCTCAAATTCCCCAGAGAAAGGGATTTCGCGAGTGCCCGGCCCTCATCAACACATTGGGCTAAAAAATGCAAACCCTCACCCACCCGGCGAAAGTCATCAGGAAGCTGTTCTAAATCTAGCTTCGCTTTGTCCGGATGATACAAGATATCCCGCAAATAAGCGAACAAATATTCAGCAGTCCGGTCGATGTCTCTCACCTCTTATCGCCAACTTCAAGGCAGCCTCGCATAGTAAACAACTTTAGGATCTAACGCGCCGCAATCCCCTTAAACCGGCAGACCCGATCGCCG
This sequence comes from Peptococcaceae bacterium, assembly GCA_031289735.1. Classification (GTDB taxonomy): domain Bacteria; phylum Bacillota; class Desulfitobacteriia; order Desulfitobacteriales; family Desulfitobacteriaceae; genus JAITOS01. The sequence goes on along the minus strand of JAITOV010000034.1, from coordinate 2,326 downwards.
CTGGCCCAGCAATCCACTTCCTTAACCTCATATTTCGTACCAGTATAGGCTTCTAAGATGCCGGAGATAAATCCTTCGTCATAATTACATACGGTTTCATTGGTGATAGGCAGTCCGCTGCAATCCAAATCCTGAGCCACCGTCATCGCCAGATCACCGGTGACCGGGTCGAAAGCCTCCATCCGCAGCACGCCGATTTTTAAATCCACCAAAGCTTTTTGTAAATTCGCGATAAAAGTGTCAAAATCCACTTTTAAATCCAGTGTGTTTTGGGCAAACGCCACGCCAGCCAGATGCCCCGCTTGCCGGAAGTATTCGTTGGCCTGATCCTCATCGAAAGCTTTCGCCAATACATCCAGCATCGTATACTGCATCAGACGATAGACCAAAACTGGCATATCCTCGCCTAAATTACCCCTGCCTTCCTTGATGTCACCGAGACTGTCCCAGGAAAAAACACTGTGGTTACCGCTTACCGCAAATACATTCGTCATTGTTCTTCCTCCCTTTCATGAAATCGTGTCGTTTTATATCGATTTATTCTTCTATGAGATCCTTTTCTTGGAGATTTGTGATAAATTCCCGCACGTCAGCTACGGCGGTCTCTCGATCTACACTGTATTCAGCCAAAATCGACCCGACTAGATCTTCCTCCGCCACATGTTGTTCCATTTTCTTCCACAGCAACGCGCCGCTCTCGCTCAGGCTCATAATGCCGTTTAATTCGACCACACGTTCGCCTAAAGGTACAACGACCCACTGTCCTACAATCTCACGTAACATAAAACCATCTTTTACTTTCATTGGTTCCGCCTCCTATCTTACTCTGATAATTTTACGCATTTTTCGATAACACTTCATGATAAAATAGCGATACGGTCGCAGCAGCAGCCATATCCGGGCGCAGCATCTCCACCAACATTTAGAACAAGCGATGCGACGGTCTTTACGCCAGATCGCTTCGACCACCGCCACCAATTGTTGCGGCTCTAAAGGCCCTTCGATCCATTGTTGAGCGTCGCCTACGATATAATAAGCTTCCTTTTCCTTGCGCCAAACCCGATGCATGACATACGCACCGCTTAACCGGCGGCTCAACACGATATCCCCCCGGGCAATCTGAGCAAAATTCCCGGAGCTAAATTCCACGCTATCCAGACTATGGCGCAAAAAAGGATACATACTGGTTCCGGTAACAGAAATCCTGGCGCTTTGACCTTGCTCCAGCAATTCAGATACCAGAGAAAATAATTCAACCGCTTTAACCGTCACTTCAGACATTGATAGACCAACTCCACAGCTTCTTGATCCGGGCGGCATTTTAATGCATACACCGGGACGATCCTCACCACAGTCTCCACGATATTTAATGCCAAATCCAGATAGGTTTTATTATAGTAAGGAAGAAAAACTCTGGGTATAAACTTGAACACCGCTTCTTCTTGCGCTACTCTGGCCAGAGAATTTGTCTCCGCCTGCTCTAAGAGGATGATCGCCGTTAATGGGGCCGAATCATTGCGGTTGATATGCGCAGAACCGCTCCACGGCGTACCGAAGATCATGGCCTGATCAGCGATGACCCGCACAATAGGATTATCGTCGTTCAGCACTGTGACATCGTCCTTATACTTCTGCCATAGTTTCACCTGCGTCGATTTTCCTGTACCGGAAGGTGCGCAAAAGGCAATCCCCTGGTCACGCCATTTGATGGTTGAGGCGTGGATCGCTACCCCTTGAAAATGGAGCGCCCCATAGCGAAAGACAATTCCGGTCAGTATCTGCATACATGACCAAATATAATTTTCTATTTCTACACCATGTTGTGAAAATCCTTCCGGGACATTCAACGTCACACCATGAGCACTCCGCCAATCCGCTTGAACATCCACAAGCGCCAGAATCTCCCCTCTGGCGCCCTGGGCACAGGTATAGATAAAATACCCATCCTGGGCTAACGGTTTCTCCATCCATTGAATACTTGAATGATCGTCCGAAATCATTCTCCCCTGTGGCGAAGGAATATAATCTCTGGTCTCAAAACTAAAACGAATATCTGTTTGTTTCAGTGTATGCGGCAACAGATAACCGTTCATGCGGCTCAATACCGCAAGATTTTGATTATCAGCATTCAGGCTGATTCCGGCAATATCAAAACAAGGCAATCCCATCACCCCTTATCAGAACGCTTTTTATCCATATACCGTTATTATCGGATAAAAAGCGTTCGTTAAGAAGGGGCCTAGGTCCTACAAACTGGAAAACGCCCGCATCCTAAGATACGGGCGAAACAGTAACCTGGCGACGACCTGCTTTCCCGGGAGTTTGC
>JAITOV010000012.1 GCA_031289735.1 Peptococcaceae bacterium | reverse complement strand
TCATTTTACAGGAACAGTGTCGCAATCCTATGATGCAATCCTATGTGTGTGATCGGATCATCCATCATACGGAGACGCAAATCCGGGAGATATTGGAGATATTGATCGAATCCGGGGTTATTCATCCGGATATCGATGTGGACTATTGGTGTAAACTCCATGGCAGCGTGGTCTATACCTTTGCCAACCGCGCCTTGCTGGGGATCGCGGACCATTCCCCAAATTACGAAGGACTGACGATGCGTGAACTCGTTATGCGTTCCTATGAGAACATGTTTCAGATGTATGGGATCAAACCGGAGCATGTTGATCGATGCTCAGGAAAGGAATAGGATAGCGTGATGAAGACAAAGAAAAACTCTACCAAACAATTGATTATGCTCGCGGCGATTGAGTTGTTTGCCAAAAAAGGATATAGAGAGACCTCGGTGCGCGAAATTGCGGCTGCGAGCAATATCACCGAGGCGTCTATGTATAATCATTTCTCCTCGAAAAACGAAATCCTCAGCAATATATTGGATGATTATGCTAAATTCGGGGACGCGAATTTTGTTGAGTCGGAGCATATGGCCAAACTGCAAGCCAATCCCACACCCGAGGGGATCTTGTCATGCATGACGATCGTATTTCTCCAGAGTGAGAAGCGTCATTTACTGGAATTGTTTGTTTTGCTCCAGGAGCAGCATCGCAATCCTGTCGTCAACGCTTTCATCCGGGAGAATGTGATCCTATCGGCGGAAATCAGAGTGAGATTGATTCTGCAAACATTGATTGACTTAAAACATCTCAGCCCCGATCTTGATATGGATTATTGGTGTAAAATTCATTCCAGCGTCGTGTACGCCTTTGCGAATCGAACCGCGCTGGGCTTAGGAGATTATGACCCGGAATATGAAGGACATACGATGCGGCAATTGCTGTGTATTACCTATGAAATCATGTTCCGGCTACATGGGACGTGATACCAAGCAAGCATTTAAGCGTTACCCCAATTAGCGCGCCCGGCCATCTCTCCGCCATCGACAATAAGCTCCGTGGCGCCCTCTTGCACAAATAACCGCGCTTCCTCGGCGCCCATGCCTCTGGCGCCGCCGCTGATCAGAATCACTTTATCTTTCACTCTGTTCATTTATTTCTCCGTCGGCTGGCATTAAAGCCATTATTTTCTTGAATTCTTCGGTAATGTCGTTTGCCGTGTCTGTCAACAAGCGATGAAAAATCTTCGGCATGGTTTCTGTAGGGTCGCCGGGCTTGTAATTTGCGGACTCCAATAACTCTTTGATTTTCTCCAAACTAAATCCCAGGTGTTTTAAAGCGAGAATTTGTTGGAGACGCAGCACATCATCTTTGGTATAAAAACGATGTTCAGCTTCGGAAAAAACGGACGGGACTAATAGCCCCAAATGGTGGTAGTGATGCAGGGTACGCACACTAACCCCTGTTCTGTGCGCGAGTTCCCCGATGCGCAGCATTCCGGTTCCATCATCACAGATCCTTTCAGGTGAATTTTCTATGAACAAAGTATAATACCTGACGTAACGTCAGGTGCAGGAGGAAAATTAATAAAAATGTGACCTTATAGAACATTTAGTTCATGGGCCCTCAATCGCCCGAGATCAATGTTTGTTGATGGGTGATTGAGGGCCTTGTTTCATGCTATAATTTAAGAAATTATTGAGCGGGCTGAACCGCCGCGCCTGTAAAACGATGCCGACCGCGAAAGACGCGACTATCTGATGCCGATAACGCGCCGCAAATCGTGTATCTGAACGACAGTATACGGCTGCAAGCCAAGATAAAGGAGTGATAACAATGCCTCGGCCGGCCACAAAGCCCGTCCTCATTACAGCGGCAAATGGACAATTTAACAAGATGTGGAAATTGATCGACACGCTGACCGTCAACGAACAACACGCGAATTTCAGATTTGACGGCGGCGCGGGCAAGGAATCCCATTGGGGGCGCGATAAGAATCTGCGTGATGTGCTTGTTCACCTGTATGAGTGGCACGGGCTGCTTATTGACTTTGTGACCGCCAATCAAAGCGGCGAATATAAGCCGTTTCTGCCCGAGCCGTACAACTGGAAAACGTACCCTGAGATGAACATGAAGTTGTGGGCGAAGCACCAAGGCACAACGTATGACGATGCGGTGGCCATGCTCTGTGGCAGTCACAGTAAAGTAATGGCGCTGATCGAAGAATTTTCGGACGAGGAACTCTTTGAGAAGAAGCGTTTCGCGTGGACTGGTACGACAAGCCTCGGCAGTTATGGCGTTTCAGCGACTTCGAGTCACTATGATTGGGCGCTGAAGAAGATTAAACTGCACATGAAGACGATTCGGGAGGACTGGCAATGAGCAAATACGCTAAACTTTGGGACCACATTCAGATGAACGATCGCCCATCGTTCAAGCTGACGTTCGACGAAATCGCTGACATCGCGGGAGTACCGATTGATCACTCGTTTTTGAAGTACAAGAAAGAGCTGAACGCATACGGCTATGAAGTCGGAAAAATCTCGATGAAAGAACAGACGGTTATTTTTAACCGCGTTTGGTGTACCAGTTGACGCGCTTGACAATCATGCACCGCGTCATTATCGGAATAATAAATCAAGAAATTCAAGATTCATCGTGATATTATTCCGAAATCGTGGTATACTATCAGGGCGAAAGCGAGGTACACTCTATGGATTTTATGACTGTGAAAGAAGCGGCTGCATGCTGGGGTATATCTGACCGCCGTGTTAGAATCATTTGCGCAGAAGGGAAAATTGACGGCGTAACGAAAAAAGGGCGGGCATATTTAATCCCCACAAACGCCCTGAAGCCCGCTGATGGACGGGCATATCGTGGCGTAAAAATATCGGAACAATATGCCGCGCAGTTTGCTGCCATCGACGCTGGGAAAAACGAACTTAACCGCCGCCGCCCGCTGACGCAAGGGGAACTCCAGCGGCTGCGTGACGAGTTTTTGGTGGACTTCACCTACAACTCCAACGCCATCGAGGGCAACACCCTGACGCTCAAAGAAACTGCGCTGGCACTTGAAGGCGTGACCATCGACAAAAAGCCGCTGAAAGACCATTTGGAGGCGGTGGGGCATCGTGATGCCTTTGTTTTTGTCGAGGAACGGGTCGGGGAAAAGAGCGCCGTATCTGAGCATATCATCAAAGAAATCCACTCTCTGGTGCTGCTGAACCGCCCGGAAGATAAAGGGATCTATCGTCGAATGCCGGTCCAGATTATGGGTGCGTTCAATCAGCCACCCCAGCCATATCTTGTCCCAGTGAAAATGGAGAGCTTGGTCGCTGACTACGCCAAAGACAACCGCCATCCGATTGAAAAGACGGCATTGTTTCACTTGAATTTTGAGGGTGTTCACCCTTTTATTGATGGTAATGGACGCACGGGGCGGCTACTGCTCAATCTTATGCTGATGCAAGCAGGCTACCCACCTGTTAACGTCAAATTCACCGACCGCCAGCGGTATTATGCCTGTTTCGACAGCTATTACCGTGATAGCGATGCATCGCCCATGGTCACCATGTTGGCTGAATATATGAGCGAGCGGCTAAGACAGTATTTTTCCATTTTGGGGACAGAGTAATAAACGGTGACTTGACAAGGGGGACACTATATAGCCAATTGATGTTTTACTCTTTTGGTCGTAGATCGGGATGGAAATGCAGATAGATATTTCGGGCTGTAACATGCGGGATTCCGGCAGCGATGAGATCGTCTACTTCGGCAGCGCGCAGACGGTCCAGAGTCTTAAAATGGATCATCAAGGCTTGACGGCGTTTGGGGCCAACTCCGGGGATAGTTTCTAACTGGGATTCTGTCATGCGTTTATTGCGTTGCTGGCGGTGGAAGGTTACGGCGAAGCGATGCACTTCGTTTTGTACTTGTTCCAGAAAATGAAAAAGCGGCGTGTTTTTGCCAATGGGGACGGGCTGTCCTGAGGCATCCAGCAGGCTCTCGGTCTGATGACGGTCATTTTTGACTAATCCGGCAATCGGCAGATCGATCCCTAAGCGCGTCAAAGCCTCACGCGCAGCCCTGATCTGTCCTTTACCGCCGTCGATCAGCAACAGATCCGGGTAGGGCGCTGATTCTTTCTGCAAACGGCTCATACGCCGTTCGATCACTTGATAGAGGGCGGCCGTATCGCTGAAGGTTGTGGTATCCGTTTGGATCTTAAACTTCCGATAGCCGTCCCGCTGCGGAAGGCCGGCGATGAATTGCACCAGGCCGGCGACGGCGTTCGAGGGGCCCAGGTTGGAAATATCAAAACACTCGATGCGTTGCGGGTAGGGGATACGCAGCGCCGCGCTTAGTTCTTGCAAAGCGCTCTTGCTCTGGGCGGAGGTTTTCTCTGCTAGAGCGAGGGTATCTTGTAAAAAGGTTTGAGCATTCTGCTCAGCCAGATCAAGCAGTTTGCGCTTGCGGCCACGTTGAGGGAAGCGGACGGGCAGGACGTCCGCCAGAATAGGGTTCTCCATCTGCGGGAGGAGGATTTCTTTGGGGATGAGGCGATTGCCTTGGGTGTAGAATTGCGCGACGAAAGTAGCGAAAGCATCTTCCGGATCGGCTATGTAAGAGAAAACAAAGTGATCGCGGGCGATCATCTTGCCTTGGCGGATATAAAAGACCTGGATGCAGATTTGTCCGTCCTGCACCGCGTAGCCTATGACATCGCGGTCGGCGAAATCAGTCAGAGTGATCGTCTGTTGCTCGTTGAGGCGTT
>JAITOV010000002.1 GCA_031289735.1 Peptococcaceae bacterium | reverse complement strand
AGCCTTCTACGCGCAATAGCTACGCGCAGCATATAAAGAATAGTCTCAAGCCGCACATCGGCTCTGTCCGTCTGCAAAAGCTGACCGCTCCAATGCTGCAATCCTTATACCGGCAGCGGCTGGAGGGAATGTCAGAGCGACCGGCAGTGTCCGCCAAGACGGTCAAGAATCTGCACGGGGTGATTCATTCCGCGTTGAAGCAAGCGGTTGACATAGACTACCTGCTGGTTAACCCGGCGGATAAGTGCAAGCTGCCCAAAGTAACCAAGTTCGAATATAAGCCGCTGGGCGATCTTCTGCCGGACTTCCTACAGGCGATTAAGGGGCATAGCTATGAGCTGTTGTATCTGACCGACCTTTATACCGGCTTGCGGGAGAGTGAGCTGATCGGCCTGACGTGGGATTGTGTCGACTTTGACCGGGCTTTAATTCGCGTCTATCGGCAATTCCAACGGGTGGCGAAGGAATGCCTGTGGTTGTCGCTGAAGAGCAACAAGGCGCGGGTTATTCCGGCGCCGCCGGTGGTTTTAGATGTGCTGAGGGAGCAGCGCCGACGCCAAGCGGAGATGAAGCTGGCCGCCGGTTCCCTCTGGTCGAATCCCGACCATTTGGTGTTTACCAACGAAATCGGGCGATATGTAAGCTATGAGACGGTATACAAAAACTTCAAGGCGATTGTCAGGACTCTTGGCGCGCCTGAAACACGCTTCCACGATCTGCGCCATCAATACGCGATATCCGCGCTACAATCCGGGGTGAATATTAAAATGGTGCAGGAGGCTCTTGGTCATCACACAGCGGCCTTTACTCTGGATACCTATGCTTGTGTTACCGGGGAAATGCAGCGCGACGCAGCGGCCAAAATAGACGCTTATTACAAGGCTCTACAGACTCAATAGCGGTATATTAGCGGTATAGGCCAGCCTGAATAAACAAAGAAAAACCCGGAAAGCCACATGGCATCCGGGTTTTTTCGTTTTAATTTTGGGGTGGATGAGGGGACTTGAACCCCCGAGTGCCGGAGCCACAATCCGGTGCGTTAACCACTTCGCCACAACCACCATGTTAAGATATGCATAGGCGCGCCTGGAGAGATTCGAACTCCCGACTCTCTGTTTTGTTTTGTAGCAGAAATATTATACCGCATCTAATTGCTTGATGCAAATACAAAATTAGCTGTTAAACAAAATTACTTACATAATTATTCATTTTACTTTATAATTATGCATAAATATAGATTTTCGCACTCTTATCGGAGGTGTTTATGTTTTATTTTACTGAATCCTTCTCTTGATACCACAGCTGCCTGTAAACCTCTGGAGGATAGCCGCCGTTGTTCGTCGTGTATATCCTGCGAAGATTGTAATAGTAGCTGTATCTGAAGATGACCGTTTTCACATCGTCCATTTTCATAGCTTCTGTCGCTGTGCAACAGCATCCCGTAAGCCCTTTCCTTCCTGTTTTCCTTGTGCAAGCGATTCTACTTTTATTGTATCATTCCACATGGCAATTCTTATTTTATATACATTACATTCCTGCCACCCGTATTCTAATTAACTACTTGCCGTCGTTTGAATGAACGCCACGCACCGAAGCCAAAAAACACAGAAGTTATAATTAAGCACACAAACGCTATTTCTTTCAGCATAACTACGTTTCCTAAAATCACAAAACCGTTAAATCTGTCAAGTAATGACGCGACCTGCGCTACTCGTCCATAGACAATGTTTATAATCGGCGGGAATCCGGCATCAGCGAAAGCAATCATCAACAGCGGAACGTGAAAGACCATCAAGCAGATAGCGAAAACAACAAGATTGTTACTGCTATTTGCGGAAACACACAGTGTGAAAATGCTAAATCCAATACAGGCGGCATAAGAAATCCCTAAAGTGGTTAGCAGAAACTGTAGCATTGTCAAGTTGTAAGGAGAGCCCATATATTGATATAAATCAGAGTACATAGTCAAAAAACTACTTTCTCCACCGGAAAATCCGAGAACCGCACCGCAAAGCAGGATATAAAATCCCATAACAAAAACGTAAATGATGGTTACAGCCAACATAGAAGCGGTCAGCTTTGCGGCGATAACGCCCTGCTTGCCCTTTTTAGAAGAAAGTATCAGACTGTCCATTTTGGCGCTGTATTCCCCCGCGAAAACCGGCGCGATGAAGAATATAATCAGAAAGCCGATAATATAGGGGAAGATGTTTATGAGAAAATTGTTGTAATAGTCGTAAAACAGGTTATAGGCTATCACCAAATTCCCCTTTTGCGCGAGCATATCTATATTTTTCTGAATCAGTAAAGTTTGTTCGGGTGAAATTGTCGGCTCAGCCAATTCTCTGTATAAGGTGGCAATCATTTTATGGGGCATATCGTTAATGGCTTTGATATACAGAATTGATTCGAGCATATCACGGACATCTTGATGTGTCGCCCCGCCGTCAAATATGCCTTCATAAATTCGGTTGTCCGATTCAAAATCAGAATCGAGGGTATTATCGGGATTATTGATAATTTCACCAAATCTCTTTTCGTCCTCAGCAAATCGCTCCGAGGTCACTTCCCCGGAAGCATAGGTAAGCTGCTCCTTGATGTGGGGCAAATTTGCAAACAGATTATTTGCAATAGCCCGCCCGAAAAATGTCACACATAAAATCAAGAGAACAAGCCCGGCGCAAATGGCGGTTTTCTTTATGCTAAATATCTTTTTGAGTTCAAAAAACAATATTGATTTCATAGCGTGTTTACCTCGTTGAAATAGTAAAGATAGCTGTCCTCAACGGACGGAGTGGTTGGGGTTGCCTTTTCGTGCGGTTTTTCGTCCGACACAATCCTAAGTTCCACGCCGCCGTCTATATGACGGAGATTCGCGATAACGTGTTTTGTTTTTACAATCTCGGCTTCTTTCGGATTCAGAACAGCCGTCCAAACCTTTCCGTTTGTTAAAGCGGCGATTTGGTCAACCGTCCCTTGCATAATCATTTCGCCTTTCCGCATAAGGATTATTTGATTGGCCACATACTCCACGTCGGAAACAATATGCGTAGACAAGAGGACAATCCGCTCCCCGGAAATATCGCTGATTAAGTTGCGAAACCGTATGCGCTCTTTCGGATCAAGTCCTGCGGTCGGTTCATCTAAAATCAGTATTTCGGGGTCGTTCAAAAGAGCTTGCGCGATTCCGAGCCTTTGTCGCATACCGCCCGAAAAGGATTTAACCTTATTTTTAGCTTCGTTTTCCAGTCCGACGAGCGTTAATAATTCTGCTGTTCTCTGTTTTGCCCGGCTTTTTTCCAGTCCTTTTATCGCCGACAAGTACATCAGATAATCAGTAGCGGTAAAATCACGGTAATAGCCGAAGTCTTGAGGCAGATACCCCAAAATATCACGATACGCCTCGTCAAGTTTGCGAATGTCTACGCCGTCTAATGTGATTTCGCCGGACGTTGGACGGAGAACGTCGGCCATCATTCGCATGAGCGTTGTCTTGCCGGAGCCATTCGGTCCGAGCAATCCATAAACGCCTTTGCCCAGTTTTAGGGAAAAACAGTCAACGGCCAGTTTTTTCCCATATTGCTTTGTTAAGCGGTCAATAAAAAGTTCCATTCTTCGCATACTCCTTCAAACGAAATGTTGCGTATAAACCGAATTGCGGCAAACAAAACGAAACCCGTCACAACCAGGAACGCCATCCAGACAAACAAGATGTCTACCGCTTCTAAAAACATTTGACATTTACCCCAAAATGCAAGGGCGATGCTCACCGCGCTCCAGAGCGTTCCAAAAGCAAGCCCCCTTTTTATGCTCCGCTTCCCAAACCACAGCACAATCGCCGCCATCCATGTAAATGATACAAAGGCAAGCAAAGGCGGGCGAATGATTGAACCGGATAATGTACCGCCGATTATTCCGGCACTCAAAAGCAGAACAGAAATAACCGCGCCAAGGATTAAAAGTTTCCCCGCAAATAATTTTGCCATGCTGTATTTGCTCGCCGTTTCTAATTCCAACATTCCGTTGGCAATAGTGCGATAGAACACAGCGGCGCAAGGCAAAATAAACAAGGGACTTGTTCCGAAAAACACCGCCGCAATCCTCTCCGTGTTTGTTATTGCGCTGATAAGCAAGCTGAAGAACGCAATCAAGCCGCAAGAAATATAAAACCATTTAGAAAGATAGGTAGCCTGCACCTTCATTTGCGTTAAAATCGAAAAGGGGCGGGTGGGGACTTTCCTTTTCAGCGCGTTCATCGTTTTTTGACACGTTAAATCAATTTGCTCGGCCTCAGCGTCGGGAAATTTATAAGCCGATAATAATTGTTTGAATCGTTCATCATTCATTGTCATATGCCCTTTCTAATAAAATTTTAAGTTTTTCCATACCCTGCCGATACCTCGATTTTGTAGATGATACTCCACAGTCCATAATCCGCGCAATATCCTTGAAAGGCAAGCCGTGATAGAAGCGCAAGATAATTACGTCACGCTGGAAAATGGGCAATTCAAGGAGCGCATTTTTTACAGCTTCTGCGGCCTCCCGCTTTTCCGCCGCCTCTTCCGGCAAAGGGTCGTCGGATTGCCTATCAAAACACGCATCAAGAAGAACATACGCCGCCGGTTTGTTTCTGAAATAGTCATTCCCGGCATTTGCGGCTAACCTAAAAAGATAATTTTTCAGCTTGCCGCGTTCATGGTAGCTATGTATGTTCCTCACGAACTTCAAAAAGACGGTTTGCGTTACGTCCTGTGCGGCGTTTGTATCAGACAATTTACGGCAAAGAAAGTGATAAATTTCGTTATAATAAGTGCGTATGATTTCATTCAATGCCGATTGATCGCCGCATTGAATCCGCTCCACCAATTCATTATCTTGCAAATTTATCACTACCTCCATAAGTAATAACGCCAATGGCAAGCAAAAAGATTTAAGAGCTGTAAAATTTTTGTTATCGCCTATGCGCGAGCTTTCGCTTTTTTTGTCCTGCCGTCAAGCGGTTTTTCCGCGTTCGCGGGAATAAGCCATAGATTGCCTTTCTTTTCCGCTCCCGATATGCGTCCGCTCTCGCAGTAGTACATCATATTAGCCGACTGTGGACAACATTGCCTTAACTCTTGACATCTTGCCGGAAGAAGCTTAGAATATATAGACGTGAGTAAAGTTTTGCTTGCTAAGAAACTCTGATCGGAAGCGCTTTGCGAGCGCCTGTAGCTCAGTTGGATAGAGCATCTGCCTTCTAAGCAGAGAGTCGGGAGTTCGAATCTCTCCAGGCGCGCCAATGCATATCTTCTTTTAGTCAGCACAACAATCCGCATGAAAACCGAACTTGATAAAGAAAAATCATTACAACAGTTGCTCATTTATAGCCGCTGTTTTTTTATTAACTCAAAAACAAAAAAAGCATATCGTCTAACAATGCGGAGGACAAATACTGTTGAACTTTTTACCTTCGTACTGTTGATTTTTGATGGAGATTTCCGCTAGGTTTTTTACTTTACAAGTGTATAAATATTCATCAAGAGATTCTTCAATTGTTCTTTCATCTAAGTCTAGTTCCACCAAATGTATTCTTTTCACTGTGTTGCCCTCCTTTGTCACAACACCTGCTTCTGTTTTTTTAGATAAAAAAAGAGCAGGAACAACGATTCCTACTCCAGTTTTTAAAGGTGGTCGGGGCAACAGGATTTGAACCTGCGGCCTCCTGCTCCCAAGGCAGGCGCGCTACCAAACTGCGCTATGCCCCGATGAATCACATAGCCTAGTATAGCTCAGAGATTTTTCTACGTCAAGCGCAGAATACTTAGGATTTACCCTTCTCCTGATAACGCTTCACAACTTCTTTCAGCAGCGGCACGGCATTGCGCAACGCCTGGGCCCGGTGACTGATGCGATTTTTCTGCGCGGCAGTCATCTCAGCCAGGGTTCTGCCGAAGTCTTCGACTAGAAATACCGGGTCGTAGCCAAAGCCTTCCTTGCCACGGCGCTGGCGAATAATCTTGCCTTCCAGCGTTCCTTCCGTGACATACTCGTGGTCGTCGGCATGGGGCGTCACTACCGCCAGGGCACAACGAAAGCGGGCTGTTCTTTGCTCATCCGATACATGATCTAGCTGTTCCAGTAATTTATCAATATTGCGCTCGTCATCTTTTGGCTCGCCGGCAAAACGCGCGGATAAGATGCCCGGCGCGCCGTCCAGGGCATCGACTTCCAAGCCCGAATCATCAGCCAAACAGATTAAGCCGCTGCGCCGCATGCCTTCGCGCGCTTTGAGCATCGCATTCTCAGCAAAATTCTTCCCGTTTTCCTCGATCTCCGGCCAAGTAGCAAAATCCTGCGTCGAAAGAATCTCTACCCCTTCGTCCGCTAAGAGGGCTTTTAGTTCTTGTACTTTTCCCTGGTTCTGAGTTGCCAGCAGAATTTTCAGCATCTTACTCCCTCATCGTGCCTTGCGATCTCGCCTAACGCCTTTTTTTGTTCGCTAATCAGTTCACGAATTCCTTGCTCCGCCAGGGCCAAAAAGCGATCCAATTCCTGCCGGCTGAAGCTTTCCTGCTCCGCCGTGCCTTGGATCTCAACAAATCTGCCGCTCTCTGTCATGACAATATTCATATCCACTTCCGCTTGTGAATCCTCCGCATAGGCCAAATCCAACATGGCGTCCCCTTGGATCTTACCCACGGAAACTGCGGCCAAAGCGTCCAGAATGGGGTTCTCTTTGATCTTGTCCTGCTCCAGCAATACATTCATCGCATCGGCTAACGCCACAAACGCTCCGGTGATCGAGGCGGTACGCGTCCCTCCGTCCGCTTGAAGTACATCACAATCGATCCAGATCGTTCTCTCCCCCAGTTTTTTCAGATCGACAACACTGCGCAGCGCACGGCCAATCAAGCGCTGAATTTCCATCGTGCGACCCGATACTTTTCCCCGAGATGCTTCCCGTTGCGTCCGCACTTGTGTCGCCCGCGGCAGCATGGAATATTCGGCGGTCACCCATCCGAGACCGCTGCCCCGCCGAAATAGCGGTACTTTTTCCTCGACACTGGCGGTACACAGTACCCGGGTATCCCCCACTTCGATCAGCACCGATCCCTCCGGCGCGTTCGTGAACTTTCTGGTGATATGTAGAGGACGCAATTGATCATTGAGCCGTCCGTCCAAACGTGGCATATGGGCCAACCCCTTTTCTTCTATTCCTTAATTTTCAGACATTCACTAGTATTCCCTATTCCAGCCGGATTATAGCTTAATCCGGCGGCTGATTGTCAATCCATCTCCTAACGGCAGAACCAAGGAATGGAGCAATCCGTTTCTCCTATCAAAGAGGATAAAACGGAGGCGCCATTATGTACCTGTTCTGTGCGCTTCCGTTTCTTCGGCTTCTTGTTCAACTATACCTGCGAATGATCTGCGGTTCATTCAAACGACTTTTTGTTCCAAGCAATCCTCGTCTTCGTGTCCCGGTCCGCCATCTCCAGACATCAGGCCGACCATTGTGCCATCTGCTAAGATCTCATAGATCGTAACATCTACAGTTCCTGTCCATTCATGACAACACTCAGCGCAAAAATACCTCTCCCGCCCAATCCGTCCGATTTTATGAGAATTACAAAATGGGCAGTCTTCCATGCGGATCAACTCCTTATGTTCAAATCCAAATTGCATAAACATGCCATCACAATTACCTTATTATACTACATTTTACGGGAAAATTGTGGTCTAAATAATATTTTTTTCGGCCGCCAGGGCGCAGCCAAGCGCTCCATTAAATTGCGGGTCAGGCGTCACAATCACTTGAGCTCCGGAGGATTGCGCTAATAGACGCACGATCGCCACATTCTGTGCCACGCCTCCGCTAAAAACCAGGACTTCGCTGGAGAAATCACGCAACAACGGCAAGACTCTCTGCACAATTGTGGCGTTAACTCCCGCAGCCAAGCGGTCTATAGGATATCCTTCGACAATTTTCCCAATTAACTCACTTTCCCCAAAAACCGCACAAGTAGCGCTTAATTCCACCGGCGCTTCCGTATATTGACTCAGTTCCGCTAGGGATATGCCCAAGACTTGCGCCATATTTTCCAGATAGCGGCCTGAAGACGCCGCGCATTTGTCATTGGTGAGAAAATCCTGCATGCGGCCCCGGCGCACCTGAATGATTTTCGTGTCCTGCCCCCCGAGGTCAATCAAGGTAAAATCCAGAAGATCCGTCTGAAAGAGAGCGCCTAACGTGTGCGCCTGCAATTCCGGTATGACTGTCCCACCGCTTAGTTGTAGGGTATTGCGCCCATAGCCGGTCGATACGGTCTTCAAACCATCCGGTAAGGTCAAGGCGGCAAAATCCACTTGCAACCGGCCATCCCGTAAGCGTCCATAGTGACGATAAAACTCTATTGTATCAACACGCTGGCGCTGTACGACAGAGGGCTTATCTTGATCGGGGGATGACTCCATGAGTACAATTTTTACGCTACGACTGCCCAGATCGATGCCGCAGACGGGTCTCTCAGAAATAGATATCGCTTCATCCCCCCTTTCACTAAAAAACCAACCGCGTTCAGGCGCGTTCCCGCAGCATCGTCACAAAGGCTTCCAAACGCATACGCGTGCGCGCATCTAAACCCATAGGATTTTCCCCTTCCACGGTCAACACCGGATAGGGCAATTGCCGCCGAATGATGATGTCCTCAATCTGGCGATAACAAAAACTCTGCGTATAATGAATGATTCCGGCCAAACGGCGCAGATCCGCCTGTTGCCGGATGTCGGCGATGCGCGCAAAGATGTGATACGGGTAGGTATATTCTCGGTATTGTTCCAGCAGATCCGCGTGGGGAAACGGCATAGTGAATTGCCGCTGCACTTCATTGAACACGACATGCGCTCCCTGCTCGGCCAAAAAATCATAGATCTGTGGGAAAATCGGCGGTACCCCGATAAACCCTAAGCGGACTGCGTCAGGAGACAAGGGTTCCCTGTGGAGCGCCCGCCGGATAAATGCACGCATTTCCTCGGCAAAAGCTTCCGGCGCGCCGTTAAAATCCGAGCAGGAGACCTGATACAGATGATTCTCAAAACCGCTCACCCGGTCTTCCTGCCAGGTCAGGCGATCGATCTCCCAGGCCAAAGCCCGCACGCGGTCTAAGCGTTGTTTTTGCTCCTCTACTTGCGCCCAATCAGCGCCTAAACGCTCGCTTAATTTCGCCATCTGCAACTGCAACATCTCGCGATCCCGGTCATACGGGTAGGCAAAGGGAATCATCTCTTTGCCCTGCATCTCCCAGGTTTCCATTAAAGCCTGAGTATTGCTGCAATCCCCCTGGGTCACGGCGATAATACGCTCCATCTCCGGCTGATTGATAGCCGAAGCGTACAATCCTTTGATCCAGCCGCAAACATTGCGCGGGAAACCGGCTAGTTCCGCTTCTTGGATGCGCTGCAACGCATCCGGATCCGCGATGAAGATATTATTGATATCAACCGGTATTTCTCCCGCCGCATAGATAATCTCGACCGGGACCGTCGTCGTTATGCCAATCATTGCTCGTACCAGTCATGCTGGCGAACTTCCGTGATCGGTTCATCCAGCAGGGTGTTGCCTACTTGGGCGAATAAATCCGGATTTCCGCTGACATAATAGCGAACCCGCCAGTCTTTATACGCGCTGGGGCGCTCCAATCCCGGCTGTTCCGTACCCTGCTGTTCTTCGTCCAGACGCGTCAAGATTTTGCACACTTCATGCACAATCGCTTCCGCCGGATCGATCAGGCGGATATCCGCACCGATAATCTCTTGCAGCACGCCGCCCAAAAACGGATAATGCGTACAGCCCAAGATAACTGAATCTACCTGAGCAGCCAGAAGCGGCGCCAAGTAAAATTTGGCAATGACCCGGGCTTCTTCCGAATTGGCCAGACCCGCCTCGACAATGGGTACAAACAACGGACAAGCCTGCGCTCTGACTAAAGAAACCGGCTGTTCCCCGGATTGCCAGGCTGCGCGCAAAGAAGCGTCCAGCGGCAAAATCCCACTGGATAACGCCTGGCTGATCGCCAAGGCAAACGCTTTGCTGCGCACCGTCCCTTCCGTGGCGATTAAGCCGATACGGCCTGTACGCGTTAATTGCACGGCCAGTCCAGCGCCTTGATCAATCGTCCCGACAATCGGAATCCGGAACCGCTCCTGCAATGTGGCCAACGCTAAGGCCGAACTCGTGTTACAAGCCATGATGATCGCTTCCGCTCCTTGTCCGATCAGAAAAGTAATGATCTCTTCGCCGATCTGGATCAGCTCTTCTTTCGAACGGTTGCCATAGGGGACTCTGGCCGTATCACCAAAATAGACGACCCGGGCCTCTGGAACATCGGCTAATAACCGTTTCATGACGGTCAAACCACCTACGCCCGAATCAAACATACCGATAATTTTTCGCGCCAATCGAGCCTCCTCCTCTTTCCTTCACTGACACTCAGCTTATTCTATGCTGCTTGCGGATGCTTCTATTCATATCTCAGCGCTTCGATCGGATCTAAGTCCGCTGCTTTCTTCGCCGGAAATACCCCGAACACAATCCCGATAAACGCGGAAAAAGCAACGGCTATCAAAACGGCGAAAGCCGAGACCTTGGTCGCCACATCCAACGCTTTACCTAATAAAGCCGAACCGCCGGCGCCCAATAGAATACCAATACCTCCGCCAATGATGCAGAGAACGACCGCTTCTGCTAAAAATTGCAGCAGAATATCACGGCGTTTCGCCCCGATCGCTTTGCGAATCCCGATTTCCCGGGTACGCTCCGTCACGGACACCAGCATAATATTCATGATTCCGATGCCGCCCACCAAGAGGGAGATCCCCGCGATTCCGCCGAGCATCATAGTCATCGTTCGGGTGATGGTCTGAATCGTCGATAAGACGTCGGCCTGATTGGTCACGGAGAAGTCCGCCGTCCCACCTACGCCGATCTTATGCGCTTTCAGCAAGATCGAGGTGATCTCTTCCTGCGCCTCCGTCATATGGTCCGCCGCGTCAGCCTCCACAAAAATCGAACGCAAATATTTATTGCCAATCATGCGAATCTGGGCCGTTGAGAGCGGCACGATGACAATATCGTCATTATTCGTCATGCCGGAAGAACCTTTGCTTTCGGTGATGCCAATCACCATAAAAGGTACATTATTCAGCTTGATGGTCTGCCCAAGCAGATTCGTCTGCGCATTCCCGGTCAGGTTCTCCACGACAGACGGCCCAATCACCGCGACCCGCGACCCGGCGTCGATATCCTCCTGCGTGATAAAGCGCCCTATCTCCACCGTAATATTACGAATATCCGCATAAGCGGGCGTCGTTCCGGTCATCGTCGTTTGCGTATTCCCCGCGGCGTTCACAATCTGCACACTCAGAGAAGACACCGGCGCAATCGCTTTCAGCGGAGAATTAGGGGTTTGAGCCGCCGCTTCCAGTTTTTCCAAATCTGTCATGGTCAAAGAGTTCATGCTTCCCGCCGCGCCGCGCGCCCCGCCTGTCGTCGTCGCCCCCGGCATAACGATTAACATGTTCGAACCCAGGCTCTGCACCTGCTCCATGATATTCGCTGTCGCGCCGGAAGCGATCCCGACCATGGCGATCACGGAACCCACGCCGATAATGATGCCCAGCATGGTTAGAATGGAGCGCATTTTATTCGCTAACAGAGCCCGCAAGGAGACTCGAAAACTCTCCCATATATTCACGCCTTACGCTCCTTCCTCATCCGGTACATGCGCCCGAGCCATACGCGGTTCGGCCACCAGTTCATCCTGAGCGATGTGTCCGTCCTTAAAACGGACAATCCGCCACGTATGTTCAGCAATCTCCGGTTCATGAGTCACCACCACGATGGTATTCCCCTGGGCGTGCAACCGCTGAAAGATCGCCATCACTTCTTCGCTGGAACGGCTGTCCAAATTGCCTGTGGGTTCATCCGCCAGAATCATCGCCGGCTGGCCGACCAGCGCGCGCGCGATCGCCACCCGCTGCTGCTGGCCACCGGACAGTTCGTTCGGTTTATGATGCACCCGATCCGCTAATCCTACGGATTCCAAGGCTGCCAGAGCGCGTTTGCGCCGTTCTTTGGCGGCAACCCCGGCATAGAGCATCGGCAATTCCACATTTTCCAGAGCCGACGTGCGCTTCAGCAGGTTAAACCCCTGGAAGACAAAACCGATCTTGCGATTGCGGATATTCGCCAGTTCATTATTGGACGCTTTGGACGTATCAATCCCATCCAGGAAATAGGTTCCCCCGGTAGGCTTATCCAAACAGCCTAAAATATTCATCATCGTTGACTTGCCGGAACCGGAAGGACCCATGATCGAGACGAACTCCCCCTCAGCGACATGGAGCTGAATTCCGGATAAGGCCAAGACTTCAATATCTCCGGTCTTATACACCTTTTTGATCCCATCCAGTTTGATCATCAGAACCTCCCAATCCAGTATACAGCGTTATACTCATGGTCCTCCCGGCGAGCGCATGACCGGCCCAGCGCCGCCGCCTCCGGTGGCGCGATTGATACTCTGAATCCCTTGTCCCGGATTCGCGCCCGGCATACCGGCGCTTCCCGCGCCTGAGGCGTCAGTCGATTGACGAATCGCTACGATGATTTCCTGGTTCTCGGTCAAGCCGCTTTTAATCTCCGTATAATTCCCGTCGTCCAGACCGGTCTCTACCGGAACGAAGCTAGCGCCCAGCGCTTGCCAAGCGGCGATCTGCCCTTGCTGGCGCTCATCGCTGACCGGCGCCGCCGCCTCATCCACCTGATTCACCAAGACCCCTTTCTTCTGACCTAATGTCTTGATCGCTTCCGTAGGCACGACTAAAACATGACTCGCTTCTTCCTGGATAATACTGACGTTCGCGCTCATCCCCTGGCGTAACAGATCGGTTTCCTCATCCACATTCACCTTCACCGTGTAGGTCGTGACGTTGGAAGTCACCGTACCCTGTAAGGCTACTTCGCTCACACTGCCACGCACTTTAGTGTTCGGCGCGGAATCTATCGTGATGTACGCCTTTTGCCCGGCCTGAACATAGCTGATATCCGATTGTGATACCGCAGTGGAAACCATCAAAGAGTTGTCTCCGGTCGCTAAAACCATGATCGTCTCCGACCCGCTGACCGTCTGATAATTCTCCACCGCAACCGTCGTGATCACTCCGTCCGCCGGCGCGGTCAATGTGGCGTTCGCCAAATTCGTCTGAGCTGTATCCAGCGTGGCTTTCGCGTTCGCTACCGATGCTTCAGCGGATAGAATATCCGCGCTTTTGATCCCGTCTGTGTAGCGCGTGGCTTGTCTCTGGGCGTCGTCATACTTCGCTTGCGCCGCCACGAGCGCGGCAGCCGCTGCTCCGTCCTGATGATTGGTCACCGTAGTCCGTTTGTCCAAGGCTGTGGCTAACGAACTTTCCGCCGAGGCAATCGCCGACACTTCGCCATTCAGCTGCGCCGCCGCCAAATTATCACTAGCCGCTTGCACCGCCTGATTAGCGATATAGACCTGCGTCGCTAAATATACCGGATCGGCCGCTTGCTGCGCGTCGATATACGCTTGCCGCGCCGAAGAGAGCGTTGCTTTGACCGAGGCGTCCAAACCTTCCTCCGTCTGCTGGAGTTTCGCTTCCGCCACTTCCAGGTTGGCTTGCTGCTGGGCCAGCGCCAAGACTAAGTTGGTGGTGTCCAATTGAGCCAGCAGTTGTCCGGCTTGTACTCTGTCTCCGACTGTGGCATTCAAGGCAACCAGCTTCGTGGCTGATTGACTGTTCTGCTGAAACGATAACGTGATCGCTTGTCGATAATTAACGGTTCCGGTCGCTGTGATCTCCCGCGTCACATCGCCCCTTTGCGCAACGCCAAACGTCTTGCTGATCACCGGCGCTTGCGCACTCATCTTCTTGACCGCCAACCCCGCGCCACCCGCGACGATCAGCACGGCCACACCTATGACTATCCATTTCTTTTTACCCATCTGCCCTTCTCCTTATCTATTCAACTATTTATCGGCGCCTCTACACGCGCGGGGGAAGCTCCATTGGCCTTCACCGGCAGTAAGATGATGAATCTTGCCCCCTGACCCCATTCGCTCCGCGCTGTGATACTACCGCCGTGCGCTTGCACAAACTCTTTAGCAATTGCCAAGCCGATCCCGGTTCCGCCGGTCTTCCGGCCCCGGTCTTTCTCAATACGATAGAAACGATTAAATATATATTCCAAGTCTTCCTGAGGAATACCTCGGCCGTTGTCCATGACTTCTACTTGAACCCATGCGCCGGTATCAGCGCCGTTCTGCGCTGAGGTTACGTTTGCTAAACGAAACGTGAGCTTGCCGCCATCCGGCGTATGGGTGAGGGCATTGCCGATGAGATTGACAAATACTTGAGTCAGCCGGTCTGAATCCGCTGCAATCTCCCGAATGTCCCGCGCGGATTCTATCACACTGTTGATCTGCCTCTCTTCCAACTCAAATTCGAACTGTTCGAGGATCCGCTCCAAGAGTTTGCGGATATCCAGCGTCTGAATATCCAGCGACAGTTTGCCCGCCTCCGCCAGACTGAGCTGCTGAAGATCTCTGACCAAACGGATTAAGCGAATCGTCTCGTCCTGGATCGGCAGCAGGTTTTCCGGCGTCGCCTGAAGAACCCCTTCCTGAATCGATTCCAGTTTGCCGACAATCACTGACAATGGAGTACGCAGCTCATGCGCGATATCAGCCACCATCGTGCGGCGCACTTCTTCGTTGCGTTCCAGTTTTTCGGTCATCCGGTTAAAGGCATTACCCAGCATCGCTAACTCGTCCTCGCCCCGAATATCTATATGTACGGATAAATCTCCGTTGGTGACCTTGCCTACTCCTTCCATTAACGTCTTTAACGGCAAGGTAACACGACGGGCCAGTAAAACTCCGATCAGGGAAGCCAGCAGACAGGTCAACACCAACCCCAACAGGATAGCGCGGGTGATGATTTCCCCGATTTCACGGGCAAAACGATTCTGTCCGGTGAAAACCGCCGGGTTAATCCAAAAATGCCCGACCAATTGACCGTTCACCAATATCGGCTGCCACTGGCGCACAATCGTCTCATAAGCAGGCAAATCACCAGCCTGCTTGTGCGTATCTACAGAGTCCGGCGCACAAACCACCGTTTCATCGACATTAAATACGTAGACATAGCGACCGTTTCTGAATTGCATTCTGCGATCATCGTTTTCGTTCACGCGCACTACATCGCCGATATAATCAGCCAGTCCTTCCCACCCTTGATGTTCGACATAATAAACCGCTAAATTATCGGCCCATAAGCTGATCGAGTTTTGCTGCATAGATTCCAAGGTCCGCCCCAGATAAGCGCGCATGAATACAGAAGAAAGTCCCGTCAAAACAAAAGCGAGAAACAAAACTAATCCGACCAACGCTACAATAATCTTGCGCCGGAAACTCATATCTGTTCTCCGAAACGATATCCTACACCAAATACCGTCTGTACATATTTTGGTTCGCTGGGATTATCCTCGATCTTTTTACGCAAGTTGGAGATATGTGTATCAATGGAACGTTCATAATACAGATATTCTTCGCCCATCGCCTGGCGCAGCAACTGTAAACGGCTATAGACCGTTCCCGGACGCAGCGCCAACAACTGCAAGATCTTAAACTCCGTCGGCGTCAGCATGAGTTCCTGCTGGTTCTTCCACACCCGGTGACTGGTGATATCAATACTGATCTCACCCCGCACAATCAGGGAGTTCGCCAGATCCTGATTAAATCCGCCTGCCCGGCGCAAAATGGATTTTACCCGCGCCATCAATTCACGCAGGCTGAATGGTTTCACCAGATAATCATCCGCGCCAAATTCCAAGCCGAGGACGCGATCCACCTCTTCCGCTTTGGCCGTTAGCATGATAATCGGAATATTGCTGGTCTTGCGCAGCGTACGGCAAATCTCAATCCCGCTCAAACCGGGAAGCATCCAATCCAAGATCACCAAATCCGGCTGGTGTGCTTCGATCATCTGCAAGCCGCGCGTTCCATCCGGCGCTGTGAGCACACAAAAATTCTCCTGAGAGAAATAATCCTTCACCAAGCGCAGTATTTCCGGTTCATCATCCACGAGTACGATTGTTGTTTCCATTCCGTCCCGCCTTTTGCCTTCTTTTACATCCTATATAGAAAATTATACCTGTAATTCTTTATAATCTTTCGGGCGAATGATGGAGATTTTGTTAAGATATACTCTTCCCCAATTTCCAGCATTTATCATACCCGGCCGGTCGCCTCAGCGATCAAGTATTGACCTTACTATATATCCTGACAGCCAAAAAATACTGTTAGAAGCCGCAAGCGACTTCATAACAGTATTCATATCTCATCCAGTCAAGCGAGCGGTCAGATCGTGAAATCCGCAGCCGCCTCTTGAAGTTCCTGCGCCAACTGGGCCAAATCATTGCTCGTTGAGGCAATCTCTTGATTCGAGGCTACCTGCTCATCTGTGGTGATCGATACCTGTTTGATTTCAGCCAGATTGTTCTTACTGATCCGTTCGATCTCGCCGATCGATGACACCAGATCCCGGTTACCGGAAGCGATGTGCTCGATTGAAGCCGCAACCGTACGCATCTCGTCCGCCAGAGAAACGACCGCGGAAGAGATTTCCCCAAAGATCCGCCCCGAAGCATTGACCACTTCAACCCCCGCGCTAACACCGGTATCACTGATCTTGCTGGCACTCACCGCCTGCTCCATATTGCGCTGATTTTTCGCGATCAACGCCGCGATCTGTTGCGCCGCTTCATTGGAGCTCTCCGCCAAATCTCGGACTTCATCAGCCACTACGGCGAAGCCTTTCCCATGTTCCCCGGCTCTGGCTGCTTCAATCGCCGCATTCAGCGCTAATAAATTGGTTTGCTGAGCAACGGAGGAAATAAGCCCGATGATTTCGCTGATCTCGCGCGATCCCTCGGCTAATTCAGCGATAGCGCTCTGCACCGCCGAAGATCCACGACCGATTTCACTCATCTGCTCTATCGCTTTCTCAACGGCTGCTTGGCCTTCTTTCGTCTGTTCTGACGCACCCGTAATCGTCCCTAAAACATCATGCGCCGATACTAGTACCTGCTGAGCAATACCGGAGATATCGTTCGCGATAACAAAAATATTCTCTGTCGCTTCTACTTGCTGATTGGTCCCGGCCGCAATTCCGGCCATCGTATTACTCATTTTTTCTACCGCGCTGGCGCACTGTTCAGACCCAGCCGTAAGCTCTTCACTGGAGGCAGCCAGATTCTCGGCCTTCGTCTTCACCTTACCGATGAGTTCACTCAAAGCGCTCTTCATACTGATGAAGCTCCTGGCCAATTCACCTGTTTCATCGTCTGAATTTACCTTAATCTCTCGCTCGCGCAGATCACCATTCGCCAGCACCAGGCATTCATCCCTGATCAAGGCAATCGGTTTGACCACCTGCTGGCTGCTGAGCACCACACCTAAGACACCCAGGATAAGAAAGATCACGGATATCAGCAACACGATTCTGGATAATGCCGTCAAACCGCTTTGGACTTCTTCGCTAGGAGCTACCACGCCAATCAGCCAATGCTGATTACCATGCAGATTAATCGGCGCAAACGCCCCTTGCACCCGCTCATGCGCAAAAGAGTATTCGCCTAATACGCCATTCTTCCAAGTCGCAGATACCTCTTGATACATATGCAGCAATTGATCATCTAACTCTGTTGCGGCCAGCTTCGTCTCGGGCGCTACGGCCTTCTCACTGATTTTCAAAACACCTACTGTATCCGGATATTTAGGATTCGAGATCACCAATCCCTCACTATCGGCAATAAATCCATAGCCGGTTTCATTGAATTGGACACTTTCGATAATGGAATTCAGTCTGTCCAACGTATAAGTCGCACCCAGTACGCCCACCAATTGTCCATTATCTAAAATCGGTTCACAGATGATGGCCGAAGGCTTCCCGGTCGAACTGGAAATCATGACATCAGAAACAACGGATTGTTTGGTTTCCTTCACCTTGATGAAATACGCCCGTTCCGAAGCGTCAAAGCTCGTCTGATTCGAACGGAACGCCTCGCCGTCCGGTGTAATATAGAACAGCACGTCAAACACGCCCACCTTGTCGAACACATCTGCCAGAACGGCAACGATCTGTTCTTTATCCTCGCCTGATTTGACCACCTGCATGGTCGAGACGATTTGCAGATAGCCCGCTATTTTGTCCATGTAGGTTTGAATCTCCAGCGCATAGCGCGAACTGACTGCACTGGCTAATTCATCATTACTTTTGGTCAGCGAATGCTTGGCAAAATAATAACTCGTGCCTGATAATACCAGAAAAGATATCACAAAGATAGGAATAAGGACGATTAACAATTTAAATTTGATCCCTTTGGTTCTGGTTTTTTTGCTCATAACAAACTTACACCTCTAGCTTTCATTTATCTCACTATACTATCGTCTGATCGTTAATTATCTTTAATAAGCTTATAAAAGCGCAAAAAAAAGGCGTATCGCCCTTTGCTGAAAATAACATTTGGCGACAGCCCCTGCCGAATCATTCTTCCCGCTGTTACCGCCTATCGCGACGAATGTTCAGGGAATAGGTCAAATACTAAACAAGTTCGTTTGACTGGGCGAGAGGACCGGCAGTTCTTCCATCGTCCGGCTCGGAGCATTCACCGGCAAATCCCGCGCGCCATTGAGCAAACCTTCCTTAAAAACCAAGCGCGAAGCATCCACGTCACCCACTTTGCTGACCTCGCGGCCATTGATCCTGACTCGAACTTCGTTCACCGTGGGAAACTGAGTCAGGGTGTTGACTAAACCGTAAACTGTCAGTTCTTGCGGGATATTACCCGCTTGCTCGGTAAATCCCTCGCTCAAATCCACCGTGGCGATGCCTTCCTTAATTCCGATATCCAATAAAGTCGCTGAGGGTGTAGTTAACGCCTTCAGGGAACCGTCGCTACTTGCTGGCCCTTGCAGCCATTGTTTGACTGTCTCTCGAGCAACGCTGACCGTTTTCGGGATGGCGCGTTCTTCTATCACCAGATACCGGCCGGTTTGATCCGCAAAATATAAGGCAATGGTCAAAGCGCCGATAGATGTACTGCCGCCTCCTGACAGGACTGTACTCTGTTTCAACTCGCCGAATTGGGCCGCCAGTTTCTCTTCACCCGGCATCAGAGTTTGCAATACCCCGCATCCCGTTAACCATAACATCGCCGCCGCCAGAATCACACTACCTATGCCGCGTCCTCTCATACTTCATCCTCCTTTGGTACTCGTCTATATTTCATGTCTATGGCTTGGCCCTGAAAAATAGTACTCAACCTACCAAAGGATGCTGATTGGTTATCCTGATTAAATCTGCCGCCCGACGGCCTGAGCAATCGCGCGTAATTCTTTCATCAACTCTCGGAAGCCTTCCGGTTTGATGGATTGCTGCCCATCGCAGAGCGCGTGATCCGGGTCATTGTGCACCTCAATCATCAAGCCATCCGCGCCTATGGCTACAGCCGCCTTGGATAGAGCTGGAACCATCCACCATTTACCGGCCGCATGACTGGGATCCACCAATACCGGCAGATGGCTCATCTTTTTGACAGCTAAAATCGAACTTAGATCGAGCGTATTGCGGGTATAGGTTTCAAACGTACGGATACCGCGTTCACACAGGATGACTTGCATGTTTCCTCCAGCTAACAGGTACTCCGCAGACATAAGCCATTCTTCCACTGTTGCCGCCAAGCCGCGTTTTAATAAAATCGGTTTGCGAGTCTGACTTAATTCTTTCAGCAAGTCGAAGTTTTGCATATTGCGCGCGCCTACTTGAATGATATCCACCGCATCCGCGAATACTTCGATATCATGCGCGGACATAATCTCGGATACGATCGGTAACCCGGTACGCTCCCGGGCATGTTTTAATAATCTTAGCCCTTCATACGCCAAGCCCTGGAAGGCATAGGGAGATGTACGCGGTTTGAAGGCGCCGCCCCGCAGGAATCCGGCGCCGGCTTGCTTCACTTCCTCAGCGACCAAGGTAATCTGTTCTTCCGACTCCACAGAACACGGCCCGGCGATAACCGCCAACTCTGCCCCGCCGATCTTCCGTCCTTGTACTACGACGGCGGTCGGTTCCGGATGGAACATTCTATTCGCCTTTTTAAAAGGCTCGGCGACATACATCACGCGTTCTACGATCCGGTTCCCTTCCACCCGGCTGGAGTCGATCTTCGAAGTATCGCCCACCAGCCCCAAAATGGTCAGCTCCGTCCCATAGACCGGATTGACCGTTACCCCCTGGCTCTCCAGGTTTTCCGTCAGATTGCGGACTTCCCGTGCCTCCACACCCGGTTTAAGAATAATTATCATTGTTCTCCCGCCCTTCTCTTATACTTTTATGATGAGCCGCCGTATGGTTCCCGTATGATCCTGATCATAATAAAAAAGAGAGCTCTTGGTTGAGCTCTCTTGTACCCGAAAGTCTACGTGCTATCCTACACGGAAAGTCTCAACAGGGAGGTCTTATGCAAAAACGCAAAATAGCCGGCGCCAAAATCAAAGCTCCAGTAAAAAAAGGAAAACGCTTGATTCAACTGTAAGGCTGTTTCACGTAAAGACATCTCCGACTCCACTCTCATCGTCTATGCACATCCACCTTGTATTTTCTCATTATAAAAGGGCGGCCTATCTCTGTCAATCTTTTTTTATTTCTTAAAAATCCGGAACGGCTTGCCGATGGGCAGGAAGGTATAACCGAAGTGGTTATTCAACACATTCGCGCCCGCACCGTAGAAAGAGAAGAGTGCGATCAGAAGTTCGGCATATGCGGCTAATTCATGCGTAAATTCTTCCGCAATACCGAATGTACTCAGTGATAACCCAAGGAATAGCAGATCGATCAGAAAAAAGATGATGAATAAGACCTTATTGGTTTCCATCGCGCCAATCGTCATAAACAGGGTAAAGATCAGGTAGCCTACGTAAGCGAAAGCCAATTGATGCCCATCGATATCGTTCATCAGCGCCTCGCCGAAGAAACCCAGTTTGATCAACCAAGTTGCGGCCACGCCCATCCAAAAGAACGCGTATGCGCCAAATGCCGTGCTACCGAAGTGATTCGCATGTTTCGCATCATTGATCGCCGCGAAAAGTTGAGCAAAAGCGCCCAAGAAAAGCGCCCACGGGATCACGTAAGCATAACCGGTGGTCCATCCCAGTTTTTGTGAAGAAGCAACCAAGGTCACCATCGCTAACCCGAAAAGGCCGATCGCCGAAGGGTCAGCGCAAGCGACATGTACGTGTTTTGTCTCTGATTCTGTGCTCATGTCTACCTCTAAACCTCCTACTATACTTATTTTTGTGACGGCTGGCTACAAGCATGATTCTATCGCAAAATCCCCGGCTCTGCAAGATGATAATGGAAGTAAAGCTTGTACGTCTAGAAAATAGGAAATAATTTGAAAATATAAATATTATATTTTTGTAACTAAGGGTATTGACATATTATTTATTTGTAATATAATAGAATTAACAAGACAAAAGAACAGTGCGCAAGCACAAGACAAAATATATAAAGAAGTATAGGAGTGGATTTATTATGACAAACGAAAACAAAAAGGATCTCAATCAGGAAATTACCCATCCGGTATCCTTCCATGGCCGCACGACCGATCTCGTAGATGAAGAATATCGCAAGGTTGTAACCTACGCAGCCCTGGGCGGCGGAGTGTTCGGAGTACTGCCGACAACGGCACAGCTTAAACTCAGAGAAAAGAAGAGTTTAAAAGGCGTCAATGCCGGTTTAGCACATTAATCTAATAACCTTCATCTAGCACGCAACAGGGCGTAGCGCAAAACGTTCATTCCAAGAACGTTCGCGTTGCGCCTTTTGTATTTATTTTGCCTGAAAAATTACAGCGGCGTCTAATGGTTTTTGATTTTCTCCCAGATCCAAACCCTCGGGTGTGTACGTTCTTCCGTGGCTGACGGCGCAGGCTCTGTCTGGTGCAGACCCATACCTGGCTTTCCATCGACCGGAACAGCTGTGGCGTGTTCGATATCGACAAAGCACAACGGCGGGAATAATACGCACCACCAATTTGAACCTTCCGCACGACCGATACAGATGCGCACGGCCTCATATTTCCCTGCCGGTAAAACCAACGTGCCATAGGATTTCGTCGGGAAATCAAATTGTCCGTATTCTATCCGCACCGCATCCGTTCGTCCTTGGCGAACGATCTCCTGGCGCGCGGTTTCCGCCATGACCGTTAAAAGCGCTTGCAGGATTTCCCGTGATTCCGCCAGAGATTGGGAACGCGCCAGTTCCGGGGCTACCCGTTCCAGGATGGCGTCACGCACCGCTCGTTTGACGCTCTGGTCTTCCGGCGCATCGGAATGCGCCAGCACATGAAAACGGATGCACTCCGTCTGTTCCGCTCTATACGCTGGCGCCCGGCCATCTACCGCCGCACCTTTCGGCCAAGCAAATAACAGCAAAGGAATGAGGAATAAGACGATCCGTGTTTTCACTCTATGTCCCTCTTTTCTCAAAACATCCTACCTCCAGTCTGTCCCGAGAAAGAGAAGTTTAATCAACGTACCGTTGACGCCGTATAAAAAACCTTGCCGGCCCATAGGATGTTCTATCCGGATGAAAGGAGCGTCTGTCATGTGGAAAATCTGGAGGCGATTTTAACGGTCAGTACAATTGCCGGCCTGGCGACTACGCTGGGCAGCCTATGCGCCATCTTGCTGAAACACCCGCAAGAAAAGCTCCTGGCCGGTCTACTGGCTGGAGCTTGCGGTATTATGGCTTCTGTCGTCCTACTGGACCTCATCCCCGCTGCTTGGCAAACGGGAGCGCGTTGGCAATTGATCCCCGGCTTGAGCGCCGGTTTGCTGGTGATGCACCTGGCGAAGCAAAAGCTCCAGCCCCCCAGCGGGAGCTCTCCTTTCAACCGCCGTCAACAGTTTAAACGCCTCGGCGTACTGGTCGCCGCCGGAATCGCGTTACACGACCTGCCGGAAGGTATGGCTATCGCCATCGGTCAGGAAAGCCATGCCCAGCTCGGCGCCGTTATCGCTCTGGCGATTGCCCTCCACAACTTTCCGGAAGGCATGGCTACCGCAACCCCTTTGTTGATGGCCAAGATCCGCCGCTGGAAGATCTTCGCCCTGAATCTGGCGATCGCTGTCTTCACACCGCTCGGCGCGTTCATCGGCCTCGTAGCGCTGCAGTTGGCGCATAACAGCCTCTCGTTCTTTCTGGCATTGGCCGCAGGAGCGATGTCTTATCTGGTTCTGGTGGAACTCTGGCCGCTTTCACGCGAACTGCAACCCCGTTACGCCGTCTTCAGCGGTTGCGGCGGCTTTATCTTATTTAGCGGCATGAGCCTGTTGCTCGTGTGACCGGCATAGATTGTTGCGCTTATTTCAGGATTTGCGCCGCATAATCTCCCATCGTCTTATAACCCTTCGTTGAGGGATATTTTTTGTCATCAGACAGACCGCTCAGGTATGTGTTATCGGGATTAAATAATACCAGACGAAAATCCAGCAAGAGTATGCCCTGAGCCTCGGCATACTCTTGCTCCCACTGGCGAATTTCTTCAATCTCTTGCTTGTAGCCGGGAAAAGGCAGCGGCGGCGCCAGAATCGTTACGATGCCCTGTTCCTCGGCTTTGGCGATTAATTGTTTCATGTCATTTTGAAAATCGGCCAGCGGAACACCTTGCAGCACATCTCCGTTGCCGGCAAAGAGGATCACTCGCCCCGGGTCTTCGCTGACGACGTCCTGATCCAAACGCGCGAGCAAGTCTTTGGCTGTTTGCCCAGCTTGTCCTTTATTGACGATGGTGATCTGTAATTGCTCCGCCGCGATCTGCGGCCAAGATTTCTTCTGGGTTCCCGGATAGCCCAAGGTAAATGAATCACCCAGCGCTACGATTTTGGTATTCTCCAGCTCTGTCGTATGCACTAGGCCCGGCGTGAGGGCGCCGGATTCTTCCTGACGCACCAGCGTATTGCCCAGCCAAACTGCCAAGATCAGGATGGCTGTAAGCATAACTGCCAATTGAATGACCCGGATCTGTAATTTATATGTACGCATTTTTCTACCCTCGTATCACCCGATTGTCGCGCCATGTTCGTTGCTTGGGCAATCACTTCCGCCAAAATAACTTCTACACAAATCTCTTTTTCCCTTTCTTTTCTTTTACCGGCCTTCACCCCCCCTCCCTGCCGCGCATATTTTACATTAGGAAAAGATTGAGGAGGCGTATGTATGAGTTATTTGGCTAAAGCCCGCGCATTAGGCGAAGCAATCGCGCAAACCCCGGAAGTACAGGCGATCAAAGCAGCCGAAGCCGAGATCATGGCCGATCCGGTTTCCCGCGCAGCCTTTCTGCAATATCAAGAAAAAGAACGGCAGCTCGTATCCGCCCAGATGCTCAGCCAGATCGTTCCGGAGAAAGAAGCCCTCGCCCACCTGGAGACGAAAATCAAACTCGCCAATAAATATCCGCTGATTAGAGAATTCTTTGCGCAACAGCAGAGTTTCGACAAGATAATGGCTATGGTTCAACTTGCCTTGACCACAACCATTCACGGCTTACCCAACGCGGATCAACTGCCCTTGCCGGACGGATTGAAAAAAATGGCTCAGCAATTGCTGGATACGATCAGCGGAGGTAAACAGATGCCGCCCTTGGAAGTTCCGGCGGATCTCAAAGGGATCGACTTGAAGGGCTTTTTGCCATAAGACTCTCCTCTCTTCACTTGACGCCGCCAGGCGTCCTTTTTTTGCCAGCTCTGCTCAGGCGCGGAGGAGTTAGGAGTTGGGATTTGGATCTAGCCTCATCCCAACATCAGCGTACTGCTTTTCTTCCGGCGAATATAGGTCTGCCGGATGGTCTTACTCAGACAAAGCCGTTGGTTTGCGCTTGATCAGGCCACCGATCGCCTTGCCAAGCGCGCTGCCAGCTGATTTAGCCACTTTTCCCATAGGCTTAAACCAGATCAGCGGCGATCCGGACGTGCTGCCGGACAGTAAAATCCTCCCCTTGGGTACTTGACCGGCCTTTTGCAGGTTTTCCAGGGAGACGAGAACGCGCGCATAGGGTGTTAACGGTACAGGGCTTTGGAAGAACAGCTGATACATCCCGTTGCCCGAGTGATTTAATACACCAACCATAAAGCCGGTCTTTCCTTTGCTATCCGCCAGATAACAAACATACCCGGCTGAGATGTTGCCGCCAGTCATTTGAGCTAAAGCTTGCGGGGAAGGCAAATACGCCATCAATAAGAACTTGCTGTCCCCCGCGACAACAGCTAAACCACTTCCCGGTATACCCGGCTGTATCGTCTGCAATCGCCATTCACGGTATCCTGTTTGACCCTGCGGATGATCTGCCTGTGGCGCTGCGGATCCGCCTTTGTGCGGTACGGCTGCGCCATTCAGCCTTACACTTTGTGTATTACGCATCGAACCTCCAAATTTCACCGCATTTCCTCCTCTACGCATATTATTTCCTTCAATCTATCATACGTGTGAATTGCTTAGAACGGAACAATTCGTTAAACTAATCCTATAGACACTTTTTTGGCGCTAATTAGTTTAGCAACTTTTTCCGAAAAATATAACGTAAAGGTTCGCTGAAAGGAACGCTCATGCGTAAAAGATCAAGTAGATACCCGCAACCTATGACACGTCGTACGTTTATACGCCGTCTGACCGGTTTTATCGCGAGCCATAAGCTGATGACCGCGATACCTGTCAGTATTGTTGGCGCGTCCGGATGGCTTAATCACGATAGTATCGCCTTGCGGATGTATGCCTGGGACCTCTATTATCCTCAGTTATCCCCCGTTTTAGAAGGCAAGTGCTTGATCCAGTTGTCTGACCTGCATCTTTATACCCTGAGAATTTCGGCAGAGAGAATCGCCGCTATCCTGCGGAAGCATCAGCCAGATCTCGTAGTCTTTACGGGGGATCTGGTCAGCGCGCGCGCCGACCTGGATAAATCAGCCGCCTATCTATCTGCCTTACGCACCTCTCCGGCCTGCTATTTCGTCCCCGGCAACCATGACTATCGTTATTTTTCCAGCTCCCTCTTCAATCGCTATACCGAGTTGATCCAGGAAAGCGGCTGGATCCTGCTGCGTAACCAATCCGAGTTCCTGCCCGAGTTAGATCTATGGGTT
Source organism: Peptococcaceae bacterium (assembly GCA_031289735.1). Classification (GTDB taxonomy): domain Bacteria; phylum Bacillota; class Desulfitobacteriia; order Desulfitobacteriales; family Desulfitobacteriaceae; genus JAITOS01. Next base: position 15,495 of record JAITOV010000002.1, on the reverse strand, counting down.
ATCGGCATCGATGACCCGTCCACATCGCGCGATAATGTGAAACTTGCGTATACGCCGCTCCTGGAAGAAAGCGTCACATCTTTTCGCCTGGCACTCGCCCATTCCAGTGATTGTCTGGATTTTGTCGCCAAATATGGCGCGGACTTATTACTGACCGGGCACACACACGGAGGACAGATTCGCCTACCCGGCCTGAAGCCATTCATTACCAACACCTATTTGGGCGATAAAGGCATATACGAAGGCTATCACATCATCCAGAACATTCCCCTGTATATCAACCGGGGCATCGGTTGCAGCCGCTTACCCTTCCGTTTGAACGTCCTGCCGGAGATCACGAAATTCACCTTGCATCAAGGGACTCAGCCGCCCGAGTGTACCATCCTTCCGTATTAAGCCAGACACCGCATCCCGCCAAAAATCCCTATACTTTTCCTTATTTTTACTATATAATAATTTTAATCGTATCATTTCAAGCAAATGCCTTGCTAGAGAGCGCTTCTCTGGTGATAAAAAATTTAGGCAAGGAGTGCATGCTATGCTCAAAACATTAACAGCGTATACCACAGAGATTGATAATAGCGCAACCGCGGTCCAAGAAATCCTTGACCAGCTCCGTCCAGCAGAACAACTCCGCAGCAACTCGGTCGGTATCATCGCCTGTCATTCTGAATTTGTTGACTCCGGCGCCGCTAAGACCATTTGCGACAGTTTACCGTTTGACGTCGTTGGCACCATCACGACCGTGCAGGCAACCGGAGACGCCATCGGCATGTTGCATCTCAGCCTCATGGTTCTGACCAGCGACGACTTAACCTTCAAGGTCGCGCGCACCGGTTCAATTATTGATCAGACCACGGCAGCGATTGAGCAAGCCTACCAAGAAGCCGCCGCTGCGCAAAGTTCAGACCCTGCGTTACTTTTTATGTTCGGTCCTTACCGAGCCGATAAGTTCGGAGATGACTACGTAAATACCCTCACCAGGCTGTCCCATGGAGCGCCCTGCTTTGGCACGCTCGCCGTTGATGATACGCCAGGTTTTCAAAAATCCTATATGCTCTATAATGGAGAGCCTTACCGTGACGCTCTTTCCTTGATTCTGATCTATGGCGCATTGCAGCCAAAATTCTATATCGCCACGATATCCCCTGATAAGTTAATCAACCATCCGGCTTTGATCACTTCAGCGGATTGCCACATCATCAAAGAAATCAACCATCGCCCGGTGACAGAGTACTTTCAGAATTTAGGACTCATACCAGCCAATATCGAAGGTTATACCTACGCCATGGCTTCTTGTCCCTTCGTATTGGACTACGGCGACGGCACCCCTCCTGTGTCTAAAGTGTTCATCGGCCTAAACGAAGAGCACCACGCGATCTGCGCAGGGATCACGCCAGAGGGATCTACGATCTACCTCGGCATTGCCGAAAAAACCGACACGTTGCTTACCACACGCGCCGCCGTGCAAGCCGCTTTGCAAGATGCCGCCGGCGCCTCTGGGATTTTGGTCTATTCGTGTATCAGCCGTTATATGGCTCTAGGCAGTGATTTTTTTGCTGAAATAGAATTAGTGCGTGATGAAATCGCCGGCCGTTTACCATTTATGATGAACTATTCAGGTGGCGAAGCCTGCCCTACACAGATTAAAGATAACGTCTCCGTCAACCGGTTCCATAATAATGCCTTTATCCTATGCCTTTTTTAGGGAGGTAATCTCTTGTCATTCGACACTGACACAACAGAAAGCCCACAAAATCAAATCAGCCAACTAGAAAAGCAAGTGGCAAGCCTGAAACGCGAACTACGCAGCACGCAAAGTTTGCTGGACAAAGTGTCCATAACCGTCGAAACCAAAACCGTACTAGAGACGATGTATGCCAAAGTGAGTGCGCAACAAACAGCCTATACCAATATTCTCTTGGAAAACTGCCCGAATATCATCCTGCTTTTTGACGACCTCGGGCGTTTTGTGCTCAGTACGAAGAAGTTTTTGGATGTAACCGGCACGCACAATTTTGATATGCTCAAGAACCGTACCTATGAAGAAGTATTTGCCCAGTATATGCCACCGCATCTGTTCGAGTTATTTCAAAGCACGTTTCAACGCGTCATACGCGCCAAAGAGATCCACACACTGAATGAATGGATCAATTTCAACCCAAAGACTCAATGGCGCTTTTATACCATTGAGTTAACCCCTATCCATGAGCACCCTAAACAAAAAGAGCATATTGCTACCGGCGTATTGGCTGTTTTTGTCGATATGACTGATATTATGCAGGAAAAACAGCGCGCGGAAGCCGCCAATAACGCTAAGTCTGATTTTCTCGCCACCATGTCACACGAAATCCGCACGCCGATGAATGCGATTATCGGGATGGCAGAGATGCTCAGCCGCAGCCAACTAGCTCCTCAGCAAGAAAAATATCTGGCCGATATTCAAACATCTTCCCAGGCGTTGCTAACCATCGTTAACGATATCCTGGACTTTTCTAAGATTGAAGCCGGCAAATTTGAAATTGTCAATACTCCTTTTAGTTTGTACCATCTGCTGGATCATTTGTCCGACATGTTCAATCTGTTATTCGAACAGAAACATTTGGCGCTTAGTTTTCATGTACAAGAAAATGTACCGGATAGACTCTATGGAGACGACAACCGCATCAGGCAGATTCTCACGAATCTGCTATCCAATGCCCTCAAGTATACGGAACATGGGGGTGTCAGTTTTTCTTTAACACTTACACCCGACGACATGCTGCGCTTTGATATACAAGACACGGGCATCGGGATCCGCCAAGAAGACATCCCCAAACTATTTCAACCCTTCGAACAGTTTGACGCCAAAAAAAATAAACACATCATGGGAACCGGCCTAGGCCTGGCGATCAGTTACCGGCTGTGCCAAATCATGAACGGAGCCTTGTGGTGTGAAAGTGAATACGGCCAAGGGTCTACCTTTTCTTTGACCTTGCCTTATGTTTTGAGTACGGCAACCCATGAAAAACCCGTTGAAACGATCCCTGACATATTCAGCGCGCCGGAAGCCAATGTTCTGGTGGTTGATGATATCAGCATTAATCTAGCCGTAGCCGAAGCGCTGCTCGGAGTCTTCGACATACATCCTACACTGGTCACTACAGGAAAAGAAGCATTGAAACTGGTGAAAGAGAACGCTTACCATATCATTTTTATGGATCATATGATGCCGGGTATGGATGGCGTCGAAACAACCAATCTCATTCGTTTATACGGCGGCCGGCTCCAGGATATTCCCATCATCGCGCTGACCGCCAACACAGTCAATGACGCCAAGACCATGTTTTTGCAGAACCAGTTCACTGACTTTTTAGCGAAACCCCTGGATATCTCCGACCTCAACCGCTGCCTGCGCCAATGGCTACCCCTGACAATCCTTCACGACAAAATCGGTTGACTATATCTTTTGCCGCTTCTGCTCATACATCAAACGATCCATATCGGTCAAGAGTTCCGCAATCGTCTGTCCTTTACCCCGCTGCAAATTCACTAACCCATAACTAAATCCGATATCGTAGGGCTTGGGTCTCTTCTTCTGATAATGGCTCAGTCCGTCCTGCATACGCTGGATGATTTTTTCTGCTTCAATATGGGTACAGAAGCAAAATACAATGAGAAACTCATCTCCGCCATAACGACACACGATGTCCTGACTGCGAATGGAGTTTCTGAGGATATTGGAGATGAGTCTTAGCGTCTCGTCTCCTTCATTATGACCATAGGCGTCGTTAATCATTTTTAGATTGTCCACATCGATAAACGCGGCGCAATACGGCCCGTTCTCCGCCTCGACCAGCGCATCCCGCAAAGCCGTCATGCCCACCCAACGATTGTTCAATCCTGTCAGCGCATCCGTAAAAGCTGTTCTTTGCAGCTTCGTTTCTTTCTGTTTCCATTCGCTGATATTATCCACTAAATACATATAACCAAACTGACCGTCCAGTAATTGCATACGATCGGCTGTGATCTTATACCAAGTGTTTCTCCGATTGTCACAAACTTCCTGTGAGAAAGGAAATAGCTGATCCTCAGTGGTAAACAACGATTTTAAACTCCGGAGCAATACATCATTATCCTGCGCATTATACTGTAGATTGGCGATATCGCCCAAGTAGTTCTTGGCCATGCGATTGGCAAAGAGAATCTCACCCTGACTATCTACTTCCAAAACCATGACGCGCATATTATTCAGAGCAGCCAAAACATGCTGGTATTGCCGTCTGTTGAGCGGCAAGGCCGTATCTTGCACCCGATACTCTATGTCCTTGACCTGGCGAGCATAATCAGCAAATTTATCCACGAGTTCATTATAAACTGTGTACAACCGTCCCGGATAAGGCATCTTAGCCGTCATATTTCCGGCGACTAATTGCTCCATATTCCAAGAGATAGCTAAAAACTGCGCATGCAAATCTTTAATCGCGCTCGCCAAATAGTTCTTTCTCGCAGGCGGGGCTGCATCCAGATTAGCCTTGCTGAGTTCCTGAGCGAATATGTAGATTTCATTAATGTTCTCAACTAATACATTGAACTTATTGACGAACGCCAGCAATGCTTCCTCTTCCTCGCCGTCGTCACGCACATCTTGTAAAACCAATGGTTCTACAATTTCACCTATGAGCAGTTTGCTTACAGCAATCTGTAGTTTTTTGATGGTTTCAAGTTCAATCGTATTCATTCATTTACCTCAAGAATCTTATCGGCAAATTTCCCTAAATATTGACCCTAACTCATTCCATCCCTTTAGCCGTAAACCGGCAAGTGCGGCCACCGATAGCCCAACAATCAATTTCTTGCACATTGAACGCCTTCCCTGTATAAGCTTCAAGGATGCCGGCAATAAATCCCTCATCATAATCGCAAACCGTATCCTCCATGATGGGTAAGCCGGAACAATCTAAATCCTCCGAAACGGTTAAGGTAAAGGTTAAACTATCCAAGTTCGCTTGTTCAATCTGCAGAATACCGATTTTTAAATCAATCAGTTGGTTCTGTAAATGCGCGATGAAATGGGCAAAATCCCCAGAGAGATCCAGGATATTTTTCGCGATTTCCAAGCCGGCCAGATGACCGGCTGCCCGAAACAAGTCTGCGGCTGTATCAGCATTGTATATTCTGGTTAGAACATCTTTTAACGTATATTGAAACAACCGATATACCAATACCGGCATATCCTTGCCCAGGGTTCTTCTGCCTACTTCTATGTTGCCTAATTGCTCCCAGGTAAACTGTGACGGTTGTTCGATGTAATGCATATCATTCATGTAAATCGTCCTTTCATTGCCTTCATGTTTAACGGTTCCATGAGACAAGTATATCATGGGATGGTAAAAATAGCTAAATGCCTTGATAGCAGTTAACGTAAAAAAGCTGTTATCTCTAAATGCTTCTCTCTGAGATAACAGCGCTGTGATACTTTTTCTTTTCACGCGTATGTTCGTCATTTCCGGTTACTGACCGTAATTAACTCCCCAAAAATTCGCGTACAATCTGATTGACTACTTTTCCATCCGCGCGACCTTTCGTCTTTGGGGTCATCGCGCCCATGACCTTGCCCAGATCCTTGAGACTCTGCGCCCCTAGCGCCTGGATCGTTTCCTTGGTCAATTGACGAATCTCTTCTTCCGTAAGCTGCCGCGGGAGATATGTCAACAAAACAGAAATTTCCTCTTCCAGTTTTTTCACTTGATCTGCACGATCCACTTTCGTGAATTCAATGATCGCGTCGCGCCGCATTTTCACTTCACGCGCCAAAATCTCCACTACTTGCGCATCTTCAAACTCCTGCCGTTTATCGATTTCCGCATTTTTTATAGCAGCCCGGGCCATGCGAATCACAGAAAGACGTAACTTTCCCGCTTCTTTGGCCTTCATGGCATTCTTCATATCCTCAAAAAGCTGATCCTTCAGGGACACGCAAGAGACACTCCCCATCTACTTGAATTTACGTTTGCGCGCTGCTTCGGATTTCTTTTTCTTACGCACGCTAGGTTTCTCATAGTGTTCATGCTTGCGAACTTCAGACAAAACGCCCGAACGTTGACAAGTACGTTTGAACCGGCGGAGTGCACTATCTAGGGATTCGTTTTTTCCAACCTTTACCTCGCTCATATTCTCATCCCTCCCTCCACTGGATCATCAACTGGTACTGCATTCAACTAAAAAAAGATTTTTATCTATTTGATTATACTGGATACGGTTAGTTCAAGTCAAGTTAAGCCTCAGGCAATCCAAGCTCAAATCAGAAAAATTATGCGCTCATATACTACGTGCGCTTAACCCAGTTTGGCGCCCAGTGGTTTCCCGCCCATGATATGGAAATGCAGATGTTGCACCGCTTGGGCGCCGTCTTTACCGATATTCGTTACCACGCGATAACCCGATTCGGCAATCTGCGCCTCTGCGGCCAGTTCTTTGGTGATCTTGAGGATGTGTCCCAACATGGGCAGATCCTCTTCTGCTATCTCATTCAAACTCGGGATATGCTTCTTCGGAACAACCAGGATATGTACCGGCGCCAGAGGATAGAGGTCATTAATAGCTACGATTTGTTCATCCTCATACACTTTCGTGCTCGGAAGCTCACCGACGATGATTTTACAGAACAGGCAATCCGACATAGCGGTTTCCTCCCTTGATGTTCTTTAGCGGATCAAACGAAATATTCTTCTGTCAAGATTATACGGGTAAAACTCCCTCCCGTCAAAGTTTGTTCCGGCTTTACCGGGAAACGAACCGCCAGATAATGCGGCGTATGGCCCAAAGCTGCGCTATCGGATACGCGTTCGACGAGAATTTCCGCTTCCCGGCCGATAAATTGCCGGCGATAAGCGCGCTTGAGTTCCTGATCTAAGCGCAACAGTTCTCCGCTCCTGCGTTCTTTGTCGCTTTTACTGATCTGATCCGGGAAAGCGGCTGCCGGGGTACCCTGGCGTTTGGAGTAAGGGAAGACATGCATCCCCGAGAAGCGGCAATCTTGGAGAAACGCCAACGTATGGGCGTGATCCGTCGCGCTCTCACCCGGGAAACCGGTGATAATATCTGTGCTTACGGATAATTCCGGGTTCATGACATATAGTTTGTCCAATAATTGTGCGTAGTCACGCAATCTATACGGTCGCTTCATCCTGGCCAAAACCGCGTCACTGCCGCTCTGCAAAGGGATATGCAGGTGCGGGCAGACCAACGGGGTCGCAGCGATTGTATCCAGGAGGCGCGAGGTAAACTCCATCGGCTCGATCGAGCCGAGACGTAAACGGCGCAACCCGGACACCGCGGAACTTTCTTGAATCAAACGGGCCAGATCCCACGCTTGCTCCAGGTCTTGGCCATATGCGCCGGTATGAATACCCGTCAGAACGATCTCTCCATATCCGGCTGCCGCTATCTGGGCGATTTCCGCCAAGACGCGCTGCGGATCACGACTGCGATTAGGGCCGCGTACATAGGGAATCAGGCAGTATGTACAAAACTGATTACAACCGTCTTGGATTTTAATGGTCGCCCGGGTACGGCTTTCTTGCCATAACAACGGTAATTCTTCAAATTCACGCGCTTGACGCGCCGGCAGAACCACCTGGCAAGCTTGGCGCTCAGCTTTTACCTTGTCGATCAGGGCTAGAATCTGCGACCGGCCTTGCGTCCCAATGACCAAGTCTACTCCTTCGATCCCCATGATTTCCTGCGGGCAGGCCTGGGCATAGCAACCCATGACGACGGTCAGGCTGTCCGGATAAGCGCGGATCATGCGCCGGATCCTTTGGCGCGATTTTCTGTCGCCGGTATCGGTCACGGAACAGGTATTCACTACAACGACGTCCGGCTGTTCGCCGGGCTGGATGATGCGGTAGCCAGCCTCGCGGAACAACTGGGCGATGGCTTCGCTTTCTGTCTGATTTACTTTGCAGCCCAGAGTCGTCAAGGCGACCTTTGGGGGAGTGTTCATATTTTCCTCCTGTTCGTGATGGCCTGGCTGCTGGCGGTTAGCCGATATCGCCGTAGTGGGACAGGATGAGGGTCAGCGAGGTGATCGCGGCTGTTTCGGCGCGTAGAATTCGCTTACCGAGAGAAATCTTTTGGGCGCGCAGATGCTGTTCCGCCCAAGTGGCTTCCGCTTCCTCGAAGCCGCCCTCCGGGCCGATGATGACAGCCACAGGGCCGGCAGGATCCAGCGAGGGGATGACGTGGCGTAAACGCCGGGTTTGTTCACCTTCATACGGCAGTACATATTGGGTGTCCGGCGGTAAGTGATCCCGGATCTCTGACCAAGCGCAGACCGGCGCTATCTGGGGTTCCTGTACCCTTCTGGACTGCTTCGTGGCTTCTGCGGCGATTCTTTGCCAGCGACTGATCCGTTCAGCGGCTTTTTGACCTTCCAGGTGCGGCACAGAACGTTTGGCGCGCAGTGGCAGCAGCCCTGCCATGCCTAATTCCGTGCCTTTCTGGATGACCCACTCCATCTTTTCCCCTTTCGTCAAACCTACGACCAGGTATACCTGCGTACGCGCTTCGACATCCGGCCGATGGACAGAGAGGATCCGGCAAGCAACGCTTGTTTCTCCAATTTGTTCGATCCGGCCCAGCCATTCCTGCCCGCTGTTATCAAACCCCCCAACGATGTCACCGGGGCGCAAACGCAAGACCTGGGCCAGATGATCACGCTCCGGACCGCACAGACGAAACACGCCTTCTTCCAGCGTGCTGATACGGAAACGATGCACTACTCCCCACCCCTATCCGCTCGTGTGCAAAAGCAGAACCAGCTCGCTTCCTCTTCTTGCGTTATTAGGCGAAATCCGGCTTGCCCGAAAGCCTCCGCGACTTCATCCTGCCGCCCTTCAATCACGCCGCTAACGATAACATAACCGCTCGGTTTCCCTACCCGCGCCAGATCCGGTATCAAGGCCAGAATCACATCCGCCACCAGATTACCTATGATCACGTCCGCTTGACCCGTCAATGACACAGCCAGATCCGAGCGGCTGACCCGTACCCGATCCTGGACATGATTGCGCGCTACGTTCTCCTGAGCGATAACCACCGCCGCCTCATCCAGATCCACCGCTTCCACTTCGGCGCCCAGCTTAGCCGCAGCGATCGCCAGAATTCCCGAACCTGTCCCGATATCAAACACGCGCATACCCGGGCGCACCGTCGCTTCTAACGCCTTCAGACAGAGCCGGGTGGTCGGATGCGCACCGGTACCGAAAGCCATGCCCGGATCCAGCTCCAACACTAGGTCTTCCGGCTTGGGCTCAATCGTCTCCCAGGTCGGACAGATAACAAAGCGGCCCCAGCGCTGCGGTTTATAATAAGCTTGCCAAGCCATTTCCCAATCCTGGTCTTGCACAGTCAAACCCTGCACCTGCAATCCCCACGAGGGAAAGCGTTCCAAGAGTGCCAGAAGTCCTGCTTCTAATGCCTGCAATTTGTCCGGCAGCTCGTCGTCTTCCCGGAAATAGCCTTTGACTACGGAAGTCCCCGTTACGTCCACTTCTCCAAACGCATGATAATCCCACATTCCGGATTCAATATAGTCCGCCAGCAAGTCCAGATCGTCTATACTCACGCCCGGACAGCCCAATTGATAAAAAAGATCGGCAACGGCTTCTTCCCCTTCCGGCGTCACCGTTACCGCAATTTCTTGCCAATCCATATCGTATTACCCCATCACATCGCGTATGTTGTCTTTGATCTTGGCAAACAGGGTTTTCGAGCCCATCTGTTGCTGTTCCGAAACACTATTGCCAAAGTCACGCAGTAATTGTTTTTGTTTGTCGTTCAGTTTGGCCGGCGTCATCACGACGACCTGAACATGTAAATCCCCACGCCCGTTTCCCCGACGATGGGGAACCCCTTTGTTTCTCAAGTGCAGCACCGTGGAAGTTTGCGTTCCTTCCGGAATTTTTAATTTTTCTGTACCGCCTTCCAACACCGGGATATCAATCTCCGCTCCTAATGTCGCTTGGACAATACTGATCGGATATTCGCAGAAAAGATCGTTACCATCCCGCTCAAAGATCTTATGCGGTTTGACATGGAGCACTACATACAGATCTCCCGGCGGACCACCACGCTCCCCCGCTTCGCCATCCCCGCTCAAACGCAGGTTTAAGCCGTTCTCTGAACCTTGGGGGATCGCTATCTGCAAGGTCTTGACCTTGCGCACTTTTCCTTGGCCATTACACTCTTTACAGGGGCTTTTAATCGTCGCGCCCCGGCCCTGGCAAGCCGGACACGTATGCGAGGTCTGAATTTGACCGAATGGCGTACGCTGTACACTGGTCGCCTGACCCGTCCCTTTGCACTGTGAACAGGTCTCCGGTTGTGTCCCCGCCTGAGCGCCTGACCCCTGACATTCTGGGCAGGTCTCAAAGCGCGGCACCTGGATTTCTTTCTTCGTACCGAAGACCGCTTCTTCAAATTTCAGGGACATATTATAGCGCAGATCATTGCCGCGCTGAGGACCGCTGCGGCGCTGCGCGCCACCCGTACCTCCGAAAAACATCTCAAAGATATCGCTGATTCCGCCGCCGAAGTCAAAGCCAGCTCCGCCAAAACCGCCGAATCCTCCGCCTGCCTGCGGATCTACCCCGGCATGCCCGAACTGATCATAGCGCGAGCGCTTCTGGTCGTCATTCAGGACATCAAAGGCCTCCGTGGCTTCTTTGAATTTTTCTTCCGCCTCTTTGTCTCCGGGGTTCACATCAGGATGATATTGCCGCGCTAACTTTCTATACGCTTGCTTAATCTCCTGTTCATCGGCCGTTTTCGGCACCCCTAGCACTTCATAATAATCTCGCTTCATCTTTTCCTCTTTCCCAGCGGAAAGACTCCTACATTCTTTATTTACTCTTTGTCTACTTCAGTATATTCCGCATCAACGACATTGTCATCCTTTTTTTGTTCGCTCTCTTCGGGCGCCGCCTCTTGACCCTGCGCCGCCTGCTGTTGATACATCTTTTCAACGTAAGGGTGTAAGACTTTGGTCACGGCTTCGATCTTATTCTTCATTGCCTGGACATCTTCGCCTGCGGCGGCTTGCTGCAATTCTTCAATCGCTTGCTTGATCGATTCCACTTCCGCGGCGTCGCCCTTGCCCTCGAAATCCTTGAGTGTCTTTTCCGTTTGATACACCAAAGAATCCGCTTCGTTCTTGACATCGACGAATTCACGCCGCTGCTTATCTTCTTCCGCATGCAGTTCAGCGTCTTTTTTCATCTGTTCGATTTCTTCCTTGCTTAAACCGCCGGAAGAAGTGATCGTCACTTTCTGTTCATTGCCGGTCGCCTTGTCTTTCGCCGACACATGGACGATCCCATTGCGGTCAATATCGAAAGTTACCTCGATCTGCGGAATGCCGCGCGGCGCCGGAGAGATCCCAGCAAGTTGAAAACGTCCCAAGGTTTTGTTATAAGCGGCCATCTCGCGTTCACCCTGAAGGACATGGATGTCAACAGACGGCTGATTGTCCGCTGCCGTCGAAAATGCCTGTGATTTGGTCGTAGGCACGGTCGTATTGCGGTCAATAATCCTAGTAAACACACCGCCCAGCGTTTCAATGCCCAGGGATAACGGCGTCACATCCACCAGGATGATGTCTTTCACTTCGCCGCCCAAGACGCCTGCTTGAATCGCCGCGCCCAAGGCGACGACTTCATCTGGATTTACGCCTTTGTGCGGTTCTTTGCCGCTTAATTGGCGAATGGCCTCCTGCACCGCCGGTACCCGCGTGGAACCACCGACCAGGATCACTTGATGAATATCCTGCCAATTGAGTTTGGCGTCCTGTAAAGCCTGTTTCGTCGGTCCGATCGTATCTTCGACCAGGTCAGCCGTCAATTCTTCGAATTTTGCCCGGGTAATATTGATATCCAGATGTTGCGGTCCGTCTTCCGTCATCGTAATAAACGGCAGGTTGATATTCGCTGAGGTAATCCCGGACAGCTCAATCTTCGCCTTCTCCGCCGCTTCTTTCAAACGTTGCACGGCGACCTTATCCTTGGTTAAATCCACACCGTGGCTTTTCTTAAATTCCGCGGCGATATATTCGATCAGACGTTGGTCAAAGTCATCCCCGCCCAGACGGTTATTACCGCTGGTCGCTTTCACTTGTACGATCCCCTCACTCAGTTCCAGAACAGAAACATCGAACGTACCGCCGCCCAAGTCATATACCAGCACCGTCTGGTCTTCTTGTTTATCCAGGCCATAGGCCAGCGCGGCCGACGTGGGCTCATTGATAATACGCAACACTTCCAATCCGGCAATCGTTCCGGCGTCTTTCGTGGCCTGGCGCTGGGCATCCGTGAAATAAGCGGGAACCGTGATCACCGCTTGCGTCACCGTCTGTCCTAAATAAGCCTCGGCATCCGCTTTCAGCTTACCCAGGATAATGGATGAAATTTCCTGCGGGGTGTAATCCTTGCCATCGATATTGACTTTATAATCTGTACCCATATGACGTTTGATCGAACTGATCGTCTTATCCGGGTTAGAAATCGCTTGACGTTTCGCTACTTGCCCTACCAGACGTTCCCCTGTTTTAGAAAATCCGACGACGGACGGGGTGATGCGATTCCCTTCCGCGTTCGCAATAACAACCGCCTCGCCTCCTTCCATAACCGCGACGCACGAATTCGTCGTTCCCAAGTCGATCCCAATAATTTTACCCATATTTATTCCTCCTTAAATCAGCTTTTAGCGTTTATATCATTCGCCTGACACTTTCACCATACTGTGACGAATGACCTTATCTTTCAGCAAATAACCTTTCTGTACTTCTTCTAAGATCGTATTTTCCGGATACGTCCCTGACTCTTCCCTGAATATAGCTTCATGTAAACTCGGGTCAAACGTCTGCCCCTGGGTCTCAATCACCTGTAAGCCTTCCTTGGCTAAAACATCGGAGAACTGCCGGAAGATCATCTCGACCCCTTGGGCAAAACCCTGAAAATCGCTGTGTGTTTGCGCTGAAGTAAGCGCCCGCTCGAAATTGTCCAGCACCGACAACAACGTTTTCACCAAACGTTCCGAAGCATACCGTAACAATTCTTCACGCTCACGCTGTGTGCGTTTGCGATAATTATCAAATTCCGCCTGCAAGCGCTGCCAATTCTGCAAATAATCCTGAGCCTCGGCACGTATCTGCGCTAATTTCAGCACCGGATCAGCGGACGAATCGTCTGCTGCATCCAAATCCAGGCTGTTATCTCCGCCGGCTGCGGCGTCATTGATCGGGCTGTCCGCCGCCTCGGCTTCCACCCAGATCTGATCTGATCCCTGTTTTTGTTTCTGATCCACGTCATGTTCCTGCATACATTCTCACCTCATCCATAGAATCCTGCGCACCCTCATCATCGATGCGGTTTCGACAGGATGTCCGTCAACTTCTTCGTCATATAATCCACAATGGCCATAGCGCTAGCGTAATCCATCCGCGTCGGCCCCAGAACCCCGATTGAACCGATATTTTCTCCGTTTTCCTGGTAGGTGGCATAAATCACACTGCAACCTTGCAATCCCGCCAAATTATTTTCTCCGCCGATGGTCACTCTTAAACCGTTACGGCTGGGATCGATCACCTTTTTCAGGTTGTCATCCTGTTCGAATATCTTAAAGAGATCCTTCACTTTGGCTAAATCGCGAAATTCCGGCTGATTCAGCATGTTCAAGGTTCCGCCGAGATACACCTTGTCATGATCAGGCGCACCGCTAAAAAAGATCTCCATCATCTCCAACGTCGTATCGATCAATTTTTTCTGTCGGTTCAATTCATTATAAATCTCATGCAGCACACTCTTTTTAATATCTTCCAGCGAATAACCTTTCATTTTATAGGTTAATACTTGTGCGGCTAATTGCAATTCATCCTGAGTGACGCTCTCCTCCACCTCGATAATATGATTTTCCACCGTTCCGTTTTCCTGCACGACCACCATGATCGCCTGCCCGGGTTGATACGGCAAAAAATGCACCTGACTCAGATGGCTACGGCTGGGTCCCTTCTTCGGCGTCAAAACAATACTGGTCAGATTCGTCAGTTTGGACAGCAGATTGCCCGTCTGGGTAATCACTTCCTCAATCACCGAAATTTGACCAAACGCCTCTCTTTCAATCATCTCCCGATTTTTCCGAGATAATTCCAAGGGTTCTAATAGGCAATCCACATAGTAACGATAGCCAACATCCGATGGAATGCGGCCAGCCGAAGTATGTGGCTGTTCGATCAAACCCAAATCTTCCAGATCCGCCATCTCATTGCGGATGGTAGCCGAAGAAATTCCTAAGTCAAACTTTCTGGCAATCGTTCGCGATCCTACCGGCTCCGCTGTGGCCACATAGTCTTGAATCAAGGCATACAAGATTCTCTTTTTTCGTTCGTCTAGCTGCATTTCGTTCACCTGCCCGACGGGAAATGAAGTTAACTCCGGCGGTTTGTTAGCACTCTCTTTTGATGAGTGCTAATTCTTGATATCACCTTATCACGACAGTGTTTTTTTGTCAAGATACTCCCTTCTTTTAAGTTGAGTTTATTTTTTAATATGTATAGCCACCATTTAAAGCGCCGTACCCCGCTTAGGCGTAAACAACCCCGTCATATCCACGCCTTCGTGTTCCAGCAGCTGGATTTTCTTAGCGATCCCCCCACCATACCCGGTCAAAGAGCCGTTTGCCCCCACGACCCGATGGCAGGGAATAATAATCGAGATCGGATTATGCCCCACAGCCCCGCCGACCGCTTGGCCGGACATTCTCTCTTTGCCCAAACGCTCAGCCACCCTCTTGCCGACCGCGCCATACGTGGTGACCTCTCCATAGGGAATCTCACCCAGGATATCCCATACAGCCCGGCGAAACGCCCCGCCCCGCGGCGCTAAAGACAACTCTGAGACGGCTGGTTTTTGCCCGGCGAAATACCTATCCAGCCAATGTATTGTCGCCGCAAGTATCGGCAAATCAGGTTTTTCCGTCCTATCCGCCACCACACTGGCGGCAAAATATTTTTGCCCAGCCAACCACAAGCCAACCAGGTTTTCCCCATGGCTCGCCAACATCAGCGAACCCACGGGCGATGCATAACGCGCAGTATAAAACATCATTCACCCTCCTCGATAACAAAATCCGCCAGAACCGTATTCGCTACAAAAGCATAGGCGTCAGTTAAACGTAAAGACCCGTCTTGCACGCTCAACACTCCCTGATCCAGATAACGAGGCAATATCGCCGCATATACATCGTGCAGCTCCACGCCAAAATCCCGGGCAAACGCAACCAGATTCACCCCTTCAGCTAAACGCAGGCCCAAGATAACGCGCTCTGTCATGCGCTGCTCCCGGGTTAATGGCTCGATCTCTCGCTCCAGAGCGCCCGCGGCATAAGCGCGCATATCCTCCCCGTTCTTATGTCGTTGTCCATTCAGACAAGTCACCGCGCCCGGCCCCAAACCCAGAT
>JAITOV010000138.1 GCA_031289735.1 Peptococcaceae bacterium | reverse complement strand
TCATTTTCGCTCGCTGGGCCGGACTGATCATGCTGGCGCCGGTCTTCGGGGCGCGTGGCGTCCCGACATTGGTCAAGCTCGGTATGGCGGTGGGTATCACCCTCGTGATGTATCCGCTATTGCTGGGTTCTCAGGCAGAGTTGCCGTTGGACACGTTACCTTACGTAGCCTTATTAGCCAAAGAGGTTCTATTTGGTCTCGCGGTTGGATTTATCATCTCTTTAGTGACCGCGGTGATCCAAGGCGCCGGCCAGTTGATCGCTTTTCAGATGGGTTTTTTGATCGGTAACTTTCTGGATCCCGTCAACGGGACGCAGAGCCCGATAATCGCCAATTTCCAGATGATCCTGGCTACGATGCTGCTCTTGGCCTCCAATGCGCACCATATCATGATTGCCGCCATGGTGAAAAGCTACACCTTCGTGCCCATAGCGGCCAGCGGCGTCACACCCAGGCCCGATCTGTATGTCCATCTGATTCTGCAAATTTTTAGTTTATCCGTACAAATCGCCCTTCCGGTCTTCGGCGCGTTGGTTTTGGTGGATATCGGCGTTGGGTTATTAACCCGGACGGTGCCACAGCTGAACATTTTGGCTGTGATGTTTCCGGTCAAGATTATCTTCGGGATCGCTTTGCTCTTTCTTTCGATGACATTCTTTGGTGAAGCGGTGAATCAATTGTTCCATTACGATATGGATTGGCTGTACGATCTCTTTAGGGGGTGGACCGCATGAGTGAAAAAATCTTTGCCGCAACGCCGCATAAGCGCCAGGAAGCCCGTAAAAAGGGTCAGGTTCTGCATAGTAAAGAATTTGTCTCCGCCATCATGCTGTTGGGATTTGTCCTGCTGATGAAGGTGTGGGCGGCGCCGATGATTACTAAGATGTCACAAATTGTGCGCTATACATATATGCAGCCGACGGATTGGACGATTCGCTCTGTTAGCCAAATGATGCAGAATATGTTGTTCATGGGTGTTCAGGTCGTGGCGCCGTTCTTCGGCGTCGGAGTGGCGATTGCGATCGCGGTGAACTATTTCCAGGTGAAGTCCTTATTTACGATTGAACCGCTCAAACCGCAGTTATCCAGAATCAGCCCGCTCAGCGGCGCGAAACGGATGTTCGGCGTCAAGGCCTGGGTGGAGTTGGGCAAAGCGGTGTTCAAAGTATTGGTAATCGGCTATTTCCTCTATGCGAATATCCGGGACAATATGGAGGTATTTCCGGCGCTGCAAAATTTGGATGTACGCCAAGGCGCGATCTTGCTGGGCAATATGCTACAGACGATGGCCTGGAAGATCGCGCTGGCCTTTCTGGTGATCGCCTTAATCGATTATTTATATCAGTGGTGGGATTATGAAAAGAACTTACGCATGTCACATCAGGATTTAAAGGATGAATATAAACAGACCGAGGGTAATCCGCAATTGAAAGCGGAAATCAAAAAAAAGCAGCGCGCGATGTCTATGCGCCGGATGATGCAGGACGTAGCGAAGGCGGATGTCGTAATCACAAACCCGACGCATTTCGCCGTGGCGTTGCGCTATCAGTTGCTGGAAAAACCCGCGCCTTATGTGGTGGCGAAAGGGCGGGACGAAGTGGCGTTAAGAATACGGGAAAAGGCGAAAGAACACAATATCACGATCGTCGAGAATAAACCGTTAGCCCGCGTACTCTACAGTAAGATGGAGGTCGGTCAGATGGTACCGGCGGAATTCTACAAGGCAGTCGCGGAAGTATTGGCTTTTGTCTATCGCTTGAAGAAGAAACGCCCGGCCTAAAAGGGATTGGAACGCAGGAGGAAATCAATGGCTACAGTAATCAGAAAACGTTGGATGGATAATATTGATGTCCTGGCCGGTTTAGGGATGGTCATGATCGTCGTTATGATGGTCATACCGTTACCTGCTCATTTACTGGATGTACTCATTACGCTGAATATTACCGGCGCGGTGCTGACGCTGATGCTGGCGATTTTTACGAAAGACGCATTGGAGTTCTCGGTGCTGCCGTCTTTGTTATTGGTCATGACCTTATTCCGGCTCTCCCTGAATGTAGCGGCCACCAAGCTGATTCTGCTGGACGGACACGCGGGAGACGTTATCCAGCAGTTCGGACAGTTTGTGGTGCGCGGCAATGCGGTCGTCGGTTTTATCGTCTTCGTGATTTTGGTTATCGTGCAATTTATCGTGATCACCAAGGGCGCGGAACGGATATCGGAAGTTGTAGCGCGTTTCACCCTGGACGCCATGCCCGGCAAACAGATGGCGATTGACGCGGATCTGAACTCAGGATTAATCAATGAACAAATGGCGAAAGACCGCCGTAAGAAGATTCAACAGGAAGCGGACTTTTACGGGGCGATGGACGGCGCCAGTAAGTTCGTCAAAGGGGATGCGATCGCCGCAATTATCATCCTGATCATCAATATCATCGGCGGCTTCATCTGCGGTATCGTGATGAAAGACATGGATATTCTGGAGGCGTTGAACAAGTACACGCTGCTGACGATCGGAGACGGTCTGGTTTCTCAGATACCGGCGTTGCTGATCTCAACTTCGACGGGTTTGATTGTTACGCGGGCGGCTTCGGATAACAACCTGGGCGAGGATATCGCCAGGCAGATGTTCCGTGCGCCACGCGCCTTATTTATCACCGCCGCCGTACTTGTGGCGCTGGCGATCTTCGGATTGCCGAAGTTACCGTTATTCTGCGTAGCTGTGTTCCTGGTCTTTTGCGGCGTGATGATTCAGCGTAAGATGCGGGTTGACGCGGATAAGGAAACGGAAACCGCCAGTGAAATCGAGTTGGAAGACAGTAAAAAACCGGAAAATGTGGTCGCGGCTCTGCATGTGGATCATATGGAAATTGAATTGGGTTATGCGCTGATTGTTTTGGTCGATGCCAATCGCGGCGGTGATTTCATGGAAAGGGTCGTGTTGATCCGGCGGCAGATCGCCGCGGAGATGGGCTTTATCGTTCCGGTGATCAGGATTCGCGACAATATGAACCTCATGCCGAATCAATATGTGATCAAACTGCGTGGTACGGAGGTCGCCAGTGGTGATTTGCTGGCGGATCATTATCTCTGTATGAGCAGCGGTTTCGAGGATGATGGTATACCGGGCACGCCGACCAAAGAACCGGCGTTTGGCTTGGATGCCAAATGGATCAGCGTTAAACAGCGCGAAGCCGCGGAAATGTGCGGCTGTACGGTGGTGGACGCGCCGACCGTTCTGGCGACGCATCTGACGGAAGTGATTAAGACGTATGCTTGTGAAATCTTGACCCGTCAGGATGTCAAGATGCTGATCGATAACATCAGAGAACAGGCGTCGGCGATTGTGGATGAACTGATTCCGGAACTGTTGAATTTGGGGCAAATTCAAAAAGTTTTGGCGAATCTGCTGCGTGAAAGGGTGTCCATTAAAGATCTGCCCACGATTTTAGAGGCGCTGGCTGATTACGCGGTCTTGAGTAAAGATATCGACCGGTTGACGGAACACACGCGCCAGAGTTTGGCCAGGCAGATCATCCAGTCTTTGTTGGGCAAAGAGAAAGAGATGAAGGTGTTAACGATAGATCCACAATTGGAACAAGACATCTTAAATAATATTCAACCGGCTGAATTCGGTAGTTTCGTCAATTTGGATCCGAATCTCATTCAGGAACTGGTGAAGAACATCGCTCAAGAGATAGAGAAGATGATGCTGAATGGGTATGCTCCGGTCATTGTCTGCGCGCCGGTGGTGCGGATCAATCTGAAAAAGCTGACGGAGAGGCAGCTGCCTCAATTGGCCGTATTATCGTATAATGAGTTAATACAGGGGATAGAAGTTCAAGCGGTGGGGATGGTGAATGCGAATGCGAGTTAAAAGGTATGTTGGGGAAAGCGTCCCCGAAACCATGGGCCGGATTAAACGGGACTTGGGTACAGATGCGATCATTTTACAGACCCGGCAATTTCGCGACGGTGGATTTTTTGGACTCTTCGGCAAGATGAAAGTAGAGATCACCGCGGCTATTGAGGAACAAGCGCCGCCGGTCAGCGTGCCGGAAGCGCCGGCGCCGCCTCGAGTCATCGTTCAAGAAGAACCGGCGCCACAGCAAGCGCAGGATACGGAAACGCTACAGCAAGAATTGCTCACGCTACGCCAAATGATCGAGAAGATGAATCAAAATCTGCTGAATCTGAATATGGAGCGGCAAGCATGGTCGCCGGACCTGCTGTTTTGGGCGGAGTATCTGCATGGGCGAGGTATGCGGGAAGCCGCCATCCGGGGATTGCTGCGCCAGGTACAACGGGATATCCCGGAAGAACATCGTTCCAGTCGCAGAGCTGTGTATCTGAGTCTGCAGCGTACTGTCAGCGCCAAATGCGCCAATACGCAGCCCATTCAGCTGAAACCGGGTAAACCTTGCGTCGTGGCGATGATCGGCCCGACCGGCGTCGGCAAGACGACGACGATCGGCAAACTGGCTGCGGGATTCAGTATCGTAGATAAACGTAAAGTCGCGCTCATCACGGCGGACACGTATCGGGTCGCGGCGGTTGAACAGCTGAAAACCTTTGGCGATATCATTGGGGTACCGGTTGAGGTCGTGATGGCGCCCAGCGGTATAACAGAAGCCCTGGCAAAACATGCGGATAAAGAGCTGATCTTTATTGATACAGCTGGGCGCAGTCCTCAGAATGATTTACATATGACTGAACTGCGTTCCTTGTTAGATAAAGCCAAACCTGATTATGCTATGCTGGTGGTCAGCGCGACGATGAATACGACGGATATACTTCAGGTGGTGCAGCGTTTTCAAATGCTGGCGACGGATTTGATTTTTTCGAAACTGGATGAAACCCTTTGCGCCGGTAATCTGCTGACCTTGATTGAGCAGACGGGTTTTCCGGTCTCGTATATCACGAACGGGCAGAATGTGCCGGATGATATCGAGGTAGCTTCAGCGGAAAGATTAGCCCTCCATCTCTTAGGCGGAGGACCGGACTTATCAGCGGATGGATATAAAGATGATACGAGCGCGGAGGAATAGAGGAGGGATGCCGCATGAGTTATCTGAAAGAAGCAAAGCCTGGCTCATCCATGGAGCTCATCGTAGCGGAAGGCCGGTATCCCGGGGTGTACCGGACGCGTTTTGAAGAAGTGGGCGAGCGGATTATTTCCTTTGAGGCGCCCTTTTCACGCGATGTGCTCGTGCCGCTGAGCGAGGGGACACTCGTCGAAATTGCCTTTCTGGCGGGGCAATATATCTATCGGCTGAAAGCTCGCATCATTCAACGTATTGCCGTACCGATCCCGCTGTTTGTGGCCGAGTATCTGAAAGATATAGAGAAAAATCAACGCCGCAATTATGTCCGGATCGAAGCGTATTTCCCGCTGAGTTATCGGATCGTGAAGCAAAACAATGTTTCAGAAGAGATGCAGGCGTCGATGTTGGATCTGAGCGGCGGGGGGGTGCGTTTTCGCACCCGCTATGAAACGCAGGACCAGGATATGTTGTATATGAAGCTGAAACTGCCCAGACATGAGCTGTTTTTACCGGCGAAGGTGTTGCGGACAGACTGGATACCGGGTATCGGTTGCTGGGATATATCGGTGGAATTTCTGGAGATTAATGAGAAAACCAGAGAATGTATTATCAGAGAGGTCTTTGATATTCAAAGGGATCTGATAAAAAAGGGGTTGTTGTAGAATGGATGTCGCAATGTTATCAGAGCGCAGACTGGATGCGCTGCGCGAAATCGGCAATATCGGCTCCGGGCACGCGGCGAGTGCGTTGTCTGATTTGCTGCAAAGACGCATCGATATGTCGGTGCCGAAGGTTTGGATGATTCCTTTTGAGCAGATCGCCGAAGTCGCCGGTGGACTGGAAGAATCTCAGGCGTTCATTTATCTGCACGTCGATGGAGAAATATCGGGGAAAGCCGTATTCCTTTTTTCCATACCAAGCGCGCATGCTCTGGTCAAGGAACTGTTTCACACGGATCAAGAGCTAGATCTATTTGATGAACTGCCCCAATCGGCCTTGAAGGAAGTGGGCAATATTTTAGTCAGTTCTTTCCTGGTGGCTTTGTCACAGCTGTCCGGGATAGAAATGCAATGTTCTATTCCAGTCATGGCTGTGGATATGGCTGGAGCGGTCTTAGGCGCGATCCTGCTGGAGGAGGGAGAGATAGAGGACCATGTATTGTTTATCGATACGGAGTTATTCGGCTTTCCGGCGATTGAAGGAAAGTTCGTATTCTTGCCGCAGCAAGGCGCGTTAGAAAAACTGCTGGGAGCGTTAGGTGTATGAGTACGATCATAACTGTCGGTATGGCGGATGTGCAAACAGGACAAGGTGAAGATATTTTGATGACGCCCGGTTTAGGATCATGTATTGGCATCTGTGTTTTTGATGCGGTAAAAAAAGCTGGCGGCATGGCGCATATCATGCTACCGGCAGCCAGCGGGCACAGTGAGGCCAATCCGGCGAAGTACGCGGACACCGGGCTTAGTCTGCTGATTGAACAGATTTTGGCATTAGGAGCGATCAAATCGCGCTTAAAAGCCAAAATCGCCGGCGGCGCGCAGATGTTTGCCTTCGCGAATAGACCGAACGCGCTGAGAATCGGCGACCGCAATGCGGAAGCGGTGAGAAAAGAGTTGAAGAAAATGGGCATTCCCTTACTCGTGGATGATACCGGGGGCAGTTTCGGGCGGACGATCTATTTCAGCGTAAGTACAGGAAATTTGCGGGTGCGCACAATCAATCATGGCGAAAAGGTGATTTGATGGAAGAGATGGATTTCGAAATTGCGCGTCGCTGGTTCAGAAACCTGGCGATTGGCTTGGCAATTATCGTGGGCATATTGAGCTGGCGGAGCGGGGTGAACGTATTCTGGTTGATCGTGCGGATGGTCTTGGCCTTTATAACTTTTTATTTATTGTGTTACGGATCTCTGACGTTATTTCTGAAAACAGCGCCGCCGGCGGAAGAGACTGAAGAAGAACAAGGCCGGCTGCTGGATGTTGTAGTCGGCGAGGGCGAGAAGGGCGTGTCGTCCCCTGAACCGGAAATTCCCGCTTCAGGAATCGGCCTTTACAAAACGTCACCGGGGCAGGTCAAACCGGATTTGTTAAAGGGATTACCGGATCCAAAACAACAAGCGGATATCGTGCGCCGTATGGGTTGGGGAGATGAAGAAGAGGCGCAACGCATAGATAACCCAGAGAGGAGGATCTCAGATGGCAGCTGAATATGCAACGCTTGCACGTGGAGAATGGAATACGGAACAGATTGAAAAGTATCTGACGTTGGTCAGAAGAATTGCCGGGAGGATGGCGTTAGCTTTACCCTCGCATGTGGATGAAGACGACTTAATCGGTTATGGAGTTTTTGGCTTATTGGATGCGATGGAACGGTTTGACTCCGGCAGAGGTGTGAAATTTGAAACTTACGCCACTGTACGCATCCGCGGCGCCATCATTGACGGTTTGCGGGCGATGGACTGGGTCCCGCATTCTGCTCGCCAGCGCGTCAAATTGGTTCAAGAAGGATTCAGCGCTTTGGAGAATCGTTTAGGCCGCGCGGTGCAACCGGAAGAAGTGGCGGAGCACTTAGCGATCGAGATGAAAGAGTTGGAGAAGATTCTCCGTCAAGCTCAAATGCTGATGCTCACCTCATTGGATGAAATCGTGACGAGTGAGGATGGAGAGATCACCGGCAGCGGGATTGGGCGTATTCCGGATCAGCATTCGGCGGAGGATTTCGCTCGGGTGGAAATAGAAGAGCGCAATCAGCTCTTAGCTGGGGCGATCGAGAAATTGCCGGAGAAAGAACAGTTGATTTTATCGCTCTATTATCAGGAAGAACTGACCTTGAAGGAAATCGCGGCCGTGATGAACTTGTCTGAATCACGTATTTCTCAGTTGCACTCGCAAGCCCTGATGCGTTTACGGGGTAAACTGGGACAGCAGAAAGTCAACTTGTTTTAGAGATGGGCTAAAGTTATCTGTTTTTTAAGTCGATAAGCAGGGTAGCATTCAATTGGAGGTGAAGCAATGGTAGAGATGCAAGCCTTTTCACCACAGGGCAGCTACGCTGCTAAATCATCCGAACGATCGGGCGCAGGCGCGGAATCCTCACATCAGGAGACAGGATTTGCGCTCTTAATGAAAGGTCTGATCAACACGGATCATTCGGAGAAAGGGCCAGGCTTGACCACTTCGGAAACGAGCCAGTATCCGCCGAGTCACTCTGA
>JAITOV010000047.1 GCA_031289735.1 Peptococcaceae bacterium | reverse complement strand
GGATGACCGAGTAATAGGTCACGTCCGTTTCGGGATCGGTATATACGGTGAACAGTCCTTCGTACTTGAGGGTTTTGCCGAGATAGTCCTCGGCGTTATAGTAGATGTCGTTCGTTTGGGCGACAAACATCTTCTCTTTGATTTCCAAGATATCGCCGCTGGCGACCGGCTTGGTATCCCCGCTATCGAATGCTGGCGGATTCGCCGGAAGTGGCGCGGAAGCGTCCGCCGTCAAACCCGGCGTCTCAGGTTCTGACGGGATCGGCGAATCACTTTGAACATTGACCGCAATCGACCCATTGCCATTCGTGGCGTTCTTGTTTACCGGGGACTGTACCTGACAACCCGCCAAGGTCAATAGAAGAATCGCTATCAGCAGCAGGTTAAACTTTTTCATTTTGGAATCCTCCTTTGATTGAATTGGCCGCCCAGAATAGCATGAACGCTAAGATGTTTACGATGACGACGCTGGCCCCTGTCGGCGTGGCTTGGGTATAGGAAATGACGACTCCGCTAAAAAAGCAGACCACTGACACAACGGCGGAGCAGATGGTCACACTGCGGAATTTTTTGCACAGTCTCATGGAGGTGAGCGCGGGAAATATGATCAGGCTCGAAATGAGCAACGCACCCATCATGCGCATGCCGAGTACGATGGTTATCGCAGTCAGGAAGGCAATCAACATATTGTACAAGTTCGTTTTCACGCCTGTCGCCTTGGCGAAATTCTCGTCGAAGGTGACGGCGAAAATCTTGTGGTAAAATAACACAAACATCGCCAGCACCACCACGGCCAGGACAAGCGAGAGTTGCACATCGTCCTTGTTCATCGCCAGGATCGAGCCGAAGAGATAGTTGCAGACATCTGTATTCATCCCTGTTGTCAGCGAGATAACGATCACGCCAACAGCGAGCGAACTTGTGGAAATCAGCGCGATGGCCGCGTCCCCTTTGATTTTGCTATTTTCGCTGATGCGCAGCAGCAGGAACGCCGCCAGCACAACGATCGGAATAGAAACGGTCAGCGGCGCGGCGTTCATCGCCGTACTGATGGCGAGCGTGCCAAAACCGACGTGTGACAGGCCATCGCCGATCATCGCGTAGCGTTTTAGCACCAAACTCACACCGAGCAAAGCGGCGCAGATGGCGACGAGTATCCCGACCACCACAGCGCGGACCAGAAAAGTATACGAAAACATCTCTATAAGTGTGTTAATCATTCTCCCCCCTCAGCCCGGTGCGCACCTTCCGCCGTTTCCCCGATGAAGCGCCGCCCGACGGAGGACTTGATATAGTCCTCCGCCGGGCCGAAAAACGCCTGCGTGTTTTTAAGGTGCAGGATATGGCTGGCGTACTTCACGCCGCTGTGTATATCGTGGGATACCATGATGATGGTCAGCCCCTCGTTTTTGTTGATGTCGGCAATCAGCCGGTAAAGTTCTTGCGTCACCACAGGATCAAGCCCCGCAACCGGCTCATCGAGCAGAAGCAGTTTCTTTGTGGCGCACAATGCCCGCGCGAGCAGCACCCGCTGTTGTTGACCGCCTGAAAGCTCACGGTAGCAGCGGTCACGGAGTTGGCCAATTCCCAGCCGCTCCATATTCTTCCCGGCAATATCCTTGTCATCTTGGGTATAGAATGGGAGAATCCCTTTTGCGCCCATGCGTCCCGAAAGCACGACTTCATAACTGCTCGCCGGAAAGTCTTTCTGCGCGGCGGTCTGTTGCGGCAGATAACCGATTCCGTCCGGCTTTAGACCCTCTCCCAGCATAACCCTGCCGGATTGCGGCGTTTTCAGCCGTAGCAAGCCCTTGATGAGCGTGCTTTTGCCGGAACCATTCTCCCCGACCACACACAGATAGTCGGCGCTGTTGACTTGAAAACTCAAACCGCTGACAGCGATATGGCCCTCGTAGGCGAAGGAGGCGTCTTGACAGGTGATGAGCGCCATCTTACCACAACGCCTCTTTTAAGGTTTCCACGTTGGCGGTCATAATGTCAACGTAGGTTTTGCCAGCCTCAAAGTCTGCTTTGCTGATATTATGACAAGCGTGGAGTTGGAGCACCTTTGCCCCTGTCGCCTCGGCGATCGTATGGGCCATTTTTTCGTTGCTGAGTTCTATGTGGAATACGACGGGAATTTTCTCCGCTTTAACTTTGTCGATTAAGAAGGCCACAGTAGCCGCACTCGGCTCTGTTTCGGTAGAACAACCGGGAAACGCGGCGCAGTAATCCAGCCCGTAAGCATCTACAAAATAGCGGAACGGAAATCTGTCTCAGAACACAATCGTCTTGCGGACGGCGTTATCGGCCACGTTCTGGAACGCGGCGTCGAGTTCGTTGAGTTTAGCAAGGTAGGCAGCCGTATTGGTTTTGTAGGTTGCGGCGTTCGCTATGTCAACCGCGCAGAGGGTATCCGCTATTTTCTGCACAATCAGCTTGGCGTTGCGCGGTGAAGTCCAGACGTGTTCGTCGTACTCAGGCTCTTTTTCGCCTGCTTCGGCTTCTTCCTCGTCCTCCATGCCCGCAACGATTTCTTCCTCGACGACTTCTACGCAATCCATGAGTGTGATGACCTTGATTTTACTCATGTCCATAGATTCAAGGACTTTATTCACCCACGCGTCAGACTCGCCGCCGACATAGATGAATACATCGCAGTTTTGGATTTTGATCATATCCTGCGGCGTCGGTTCAAACGAGTGGCTTTCTGCGGCGGGCGGCAGGAGCATAGAAAGATCCGCCTTATCGCCGGCTACCTGCCGGGCGAAGTCGTAAGGCGGGAAAATTGTGGCGACGATGCTCAGTTGGTCGCTATTATCCGCGGCAACGGGCTTGGCGCTTTGGCCGCAACCGGCGAGCGCAAACACAACGATGAACAGCGCGAGCGCAATCATTGTCAGCTTCTTCATATTGAAATAAACCTCCGTATTTTTAATTTTTGTTGCCTCAAGTCAACAAAAGGGCGCAAAAACAGAGGTCAATTCAATTGTTCATTCTCACTTTCCGGATCACCAGAGGAACGCCTGCCAGCGTATACCAATACCGGCAGAGAGCGGATATAATGAGACGTAAGCTCAGCGCAATGCCTAGGGTAAACGCTAGTGTGCTGATCGTTTTCAGCAGATTTTGGGCGGCGACGACGTGCATACATGTGGCGCATGCTCCGTCGGGGCCATCGTGGTCATGGTCATGATTCTCATGCGTCCAGATGAAAGCAAACGAAAGGAATGACATGGTTATGTACAGAACGCAGACAACGAAAGCTATGGCGCGCAGAGCCTTCATACGCTTGCCGTCCTTGCGCGTTTGCACATCTAAAAATGGATTACAGCACATAACCGTTCCTCTCCCCTGTTAACTGGAAACGACGTAATACCAATGCGGGACTAAACTCTCTATCCGTTGGAACTTGTCTCCTGTCCCAAACTCGTATTGCGGCGGTTTGTCGCTTGCCAGATAGGCAAAGCCTGAATATGAGCCGAGAATACCCAATCTCCAGTAAAAAAATACGTTCGCGCCCTGGCTGCCCATCTCAACCTGTACATACCCGGTTTGGGACAGCTTTTCGTACGCCTCAGGCAGCATGATCCGCCCATTCACGCGCCCGTTCGCGCCGTTCCCCTCGGTTTCGATGAGGTAAACAACTTCTTCCAGCGCCGAGCGATTCTCATTAAACGAATTAACATAGGCCGGATCCGCCGCGGAAAGGTTCCAGGACGCCGAGTCAGAAAGATTCCATATAAATGTCAAACCAGCAACAGCCAGCGCGCAGGCGGCCAGCATCCGCATTACCTGCTTGATTCTCTTCGTTTGCGGCAATTCATGCGGCATTACGGTCTCGCATACCCTGTTTTGGCTGTTTTCTGACAAATTGCACCTGGCATATTCCAACAACCGTGTCTGTTCGGGCAATACCTTCAATGTCTGGCCGTCCGCGAACTTCAGAACATCAAACGCCGATCTTCCGCCCATGAACGAGTTTACTCGTTCAATGCCTGCCAGCGCAGGCAGATAAAACGCTTTAATCACTAGAGATTCTTGTATCAAAAAAATTTTTGTCACGCGTACATCTCCGGCGATAAACAGAGGAGAAGCATATTCGGCCAGAAATTGCCGCGCAGTCGCGTCCGGGTCGCCGCTTTTGGCCAGGGCGCGGATGAGCGGATGTGTTGCCGGGAAAAGCGTCCACACGGCGCGAATGGCGAGTACGCTGACCAGCGTGAGAGCGAAAGGCAGGATCAGTACCCATAGGGAATGTAACACGCGTAACAACATTCGTGACAGCCCCAACAGCCCGAATTGGGTTGCAAAACCGACAGCCCAATTTACCAGCAGCACAAGTATACCGGCGCACAGCGGAGCGGGTAAATACCCGCAGTGTTTTCGCACAACGCGCTTCAGCGTTGCAAAATCCGTATGGGCAAAATCGTTGGCGGGGCGAGTAACGTCCAGTCGCCGTACGCCAAATAATTCCACATAGATGAGAATGAATATCTGTTCCAGTGTTTTGAACGCGACAATGAGGGCAGCATAGTAAAAAATCCGGCCAACCATGCTGTGGGTCAACGGAACATCCAAGCCTGACAACCGTGCCAGTGATACGAATAACAGCACGGTTGCCGCGACGATTTCCATACCGCAGGAAGTGACGGCGGTGGCCAGCCAGGTCTCTCGCGCGCGGTTTAAGGTCAGTATCCGTTGGGAACGAACCAAGTATAACGCGCATACCACAGCAAAAACAGCAACGAGTAGCAAAACTTCGCCATACAGGCGGCTGTCGTTAAACAGCGGTAAAACGCCCGCCTGTTCGAGCACATTTTCATTTATGCCCGCCAGCCAAGAGCCGAGCAGCAGAGGCATAAAAATCCCGAAACTTACCAGCAATATAAACGGAATGCCCAACAGCAGAAGCCCGATGGGAAGCTCGGACGGGCGGTTCGTCATCTTATAGCCGAGCAGGGCGTATACCATACACATTATTCCGACAATCGAAATAATCATACTGGCAACAATAAACACAAGCGTGAAGTCCGCGCCCGGCCGCATCCAGTCAATGACAGCCAACAATGCTTGCAGCAAAATTGAGGTTTGCATAGACGGCCCCTTTTTTGCGCCTTATTATATTACAGATTGCTAAATAAAGCAACGATGCCCAGGCCGCCGATGTGCGGCAGATCATGCTTTTCTTGGCCTTAATACCCCTCGTTGATCACCTGCCAATCCGCGCCCGCCTTGGTTCTGCCGAGGGTGATTTCCCGCGGCATTTCGTTTTTGCCGTCATAGGCGTAAAATACGATCAGATTGCCGGGCGTGAAGTCCGCACCGTCGTCAGGGTCGTCGTTTCCGTGCTGGGTCCACCACCAGCACCTCATGCCGGAATCAAGTTCCAGGGAAAACAGGGTAAAGCTGTTTAGCGCCTGGTAATACGTATCGGCGGCTTTCTTGGCGGAAGCGACGTCCGC
>JAITOV010000124.1 GCA_031289735.1 Peptococcaceae bacterium | reverse complement strand
GGACTTTCATATCGCCTAACGCCTGGCGGATCGCTTGCCCGATCACGATGCCGCTATCTTCTACGGTATGATGCGCGTCAACATCCAGATCGCCCTGAGCGTGGAGTACCATATCGCAGCAGGCGAAACGGCAAAGAGAATTTAACATATGATCAAAGAAGGCGATCCCTGTATCCACTTGAGCGTCGCCGCTGCCGTCCAGGTTCAAGCGAACCTCTATCTCCGTTTCGTTTGTTCGCCTCCGTATCGTTGCTTCTCTCACCGGCATTCTCCTTCTTTCTTCTTTATAAATAGCTATTTGGCGTCTTAAATACAGACTCAAGAGAGACCCCGCTGCTCTACCGACCGGGCATGCCCTTCCAAGCCTTCGCGCCGGGCAAGCGTGGTGATCTGCCGCGCGTCACGGCGCAGCGCTTCTTCGGAATAAGCGAGCAAGCTGATTTTCTTCATGAAGGTATCCACATTCAACGGAGAATAAAAGCGCGCGGTTCCGCCGGTCGGCAGAACATGGCTGGGGCCGGCTAGATAATCCCCCACGGCCTCGGGCGTGTATCGTCCTAAGAAAACAGCTCCGGTATTCCGCACCTTGCCCAGCCAGACGAACGGCTCCCGCACGACCAGTTCTAAATGCTCCGGACCGATCTCGTTGGCCAAGGCCATGCCTTCTTCCAAATCGCTGACCAGAATAGCCGCGCCGTACATCTCCCACGACGCCCGCGCGATTTCTTGGCGCGGCAAGAGAGCAATTTGGCGTTCCACATCCTCCACCGTACGTTCCAATATCGTTCGGTCCGGCGAAACCAAGATAGCCGAAGCTAAGCGATCATGTTCCGCTTGCGATAGTAAATCCGCCGCTAATTCCGCGGGCTGCCCGCTCTCATCCGCCAGGATCAAAATCTCACTGGGCCCGGCCAGCATATCGATATCGACGACGCCATAAAGATGCTTCTTCGCTAAGGTGACAAAGATATTTCCGGGACCGGCGATCTTATCGACCGCCGCAATCTGGCCTGTCCCATAAGCCAACGCCGCGATACTCTGCGCCCCGCCGATCTTATAGATCTCCCGCACTCCGGCTTCCGCCGCCGCTATTAATACCTGAGGCGACATGGATCCGTCCCGTCCCGGAGGACTGACGATCGCTAGCTCCTCTACCCCGGCTACCTGTGCGGGAACTGCTGTCATCAGGACAGACGACGGGTAAGCGGCTGTCCCGCCCGGTACATACAACCCGACGCGCCGCAGCGGCCTCAGCAGTTGACCCAGGATCGTCCCATCCTCGGATGTTTCCATCCAGGAACTGCGTTTCTGATGTTCATGATAGCGTCTAATATTGCTAATCGCGCCGCGCAGCGCAGTTAAAAATTCTTCGTCTACTTGCCGGTAAGCCGCTTCGATCTCCGTCTCACTGACGCGCAAACCACTGGCGCGCAGATCCACTTGATCAAAACGCTCGGTGAAAGCGTACAGCGCTTCATCTCCCTGCCGCCGCACTTGACCGATGATCTCGCGCACCTGCCGTTCCAACGCCTGATCGTCGCCGTATGACTTACGCGTCAAGCGCTCTTTATTTAGTTCGGCGATCGGGATGACTTTCATCAGATATCACACCACCTTAAACAACTTTGCGCAACGCTTCGATTAGCTCATGTACCCTTTGATATTTCATGCGATATGACACCCGATTGGCGATCAGCCGCGTCGTCGCCTCCAATATCTGCGCGACTTCCACCAGGCGGTTCTCACGCAGCGTCTTGCCGGAAGAGACAATATCGACGATCATCTCCGCCAAGCGGACGCGCGGCGCCAGTTCGATGTTCCCGTGCAGTTTGATCGCAGTTACCTGCAACCCTTGGTCAGCGAAGAAAGTCTGCGCCACCCGGACGAACTTCGTCGCCACACGCAGATGATTCAATGCGTTGAGGTCAAAAGATCCATCCGGCAAGCGCGGCGGAGTCTGATCCTCCGGCATAGCTACGACAAAGCGGCAGTAGCCGAATTTCAGATCCAACAATTCCGCTACGTCTTTCTCTTCTTCCAGCAAGATATCCTTGCCGACAAATCCGATATCGGCCGCGCCATTCTCCACATAGGTCGGAATATCCGTCGGACGGCAGATCAACAAACGCGCGCCGTCTTCCGGCAGTTCGAACAACAGCTTGCGTGAATCCTCGCGAATACCGGAACAGTGAAACCCAATCCGGCTCAGTACTTCCAGTGAATCCTCAAATAACTTGCCTTTCGGCAAGGCAATCGTAACAGCGGAATTTGACAACCTCATCCCTCCAAACGCTTATTTCTATAAAAATACACCGGTTTTTCACTCGTTCTATCCATCCCCGAAACAAATCCCCAAGTTTCTGGCCACGCTCAGGATGGCATCCGCCGGCGTAACCAGCTTCGTCTGGGCGACTGCATCCGCCATAGGCGCGCAAACGATATCCCGGCCTTGCAGTGCTACCATCATCCCAAACTCCCCACGCAGCACGGCTTCTACGGCGGCTACTCCATAACGGGAAGAGAGGATGCGATCTTCGGCGACCGGCGAGCCGCCGCGCTGCAGATGTCCCAATACGGTCACCCGGGTCTCGATTCCTGTCAATGCTTCAAAATCCACGCTAAACTTGGCGCCGATCCCGCCGAGTCTGACCGGTTCCGGGCGATCTTTGATGATCTGCGCCACCACGACCTCTCCATGCAATGGCTTAGCCGCTTCAGCTACGACAGCGATACTGAATCTCTTCCCCTGGCGCTTCCTTTCCTCCACGGCATCCACGACTTTACCTATATCATAGGGGATCTCCGGAATCAGGATCACATCCGCCCCACCGGCAATGCCGGCATACAGGGCAATCCAACCGGCATTACGCCCCATGACCTCGAGCACCATCATCCGATGATGAGATTCCGCTGTGGTATGCAACCGGTCCAATGCTTCTTGCGCCACGGACAGCGCCGTCTGGAAGCCGAATGTCTGATCCGTGCACATCAGGTCATTATCGATCGTCTTGGGAATACCCACGACCGGCAGGCCCAGACGCCAGAATTGCAAAGCAATACGCAGGCTGCCATCGCCGCCAATCGCCACTAAAACGTCAATCTGCTGTTCACGCATGTTGCGCAAAACATCCGCCGAACGATCTGCGGTGATTTTGCCGCCATCCTCCAGAACGCGGTTAAAAGCGAACGGATTATCTCGGTTCGTCGTACCCAGAATGGTCCCGCCACGCGGCAAAATGCCTGATATCGCGGCTTCATCCAAGAGAAAGAAATCTCCCTCCACCGCCCCGCGGAACCCGTCGCGGATCCCGATCACTTCTAAATGATGCCGCTGTGCAGTTTTGACGACCGCGCGAATCACTGCATTCAATCCCGGGCAATCTCCGCCGCCGGTCAGGATCGCTATTCTACGCATAGAACACTTCCTTTCGCCTTACTTGAGCGCCATAGCTGTGCGTTTTCCTTGCGCCCGCTCTTCCCGGCAGCGCCGGATCACCGCTTCCGGATCATCCCCATCGATCAGCCGCTGATCTGGCATGAGCCCTTTCCGGGGGAAGAATTTAAGTAAACTGCTGAGGTTCAGCGCAAACCCTGTCGCGGCCATGAGATGGCGGAAATCATCATACAGATGGTCATAACGGCCGCCTTCAATCACAGGAAAGGCAATTCCCGCGACATAGCCCTCAAAGACAATGCCCGTATAGTAAGCGAATTCGCGCAGTACGCCCATATCCAACACCAAGGCGTCCTGAACACCGAACGCGCCCAAATAATCGTAAACCTGACGCAGATGGGCTACAGCTGAACGCACCGCACTCTGATCACTTAAACGGCTGACCTCATCCAGTATTTCCGCTCCGCCCCGTAAATGCGGCAGACGCCGCAAAATCCGCCGGGCTTGCTCGGATATCTGATGATTCTCCGCCATTTGTTCAATCGCTACGAGATCCTTACGGGAAAGCGCGTTTTCCAATTGTTCGCGCACATCCGCTCCGATCCCGCATTCCTCAATCAAGCCGGAAAAAATATTCATCTCCCCCACACTCAATTGGAATTCCTCAATACCCAGCGCGCGTAACGCTTCGATCGCCAACGCGATAATCTCCGCGTCCGCCATAGCGCTGGCCGAACCGATTAACTCCACGCCAATCTGGCGAAATTCCCGTTGCCGCCCGCTTGTATTACGAAAAACACTGCCTCCGTAGGACAAACGCAGGGGAAATTGCATATCATGCATACGCGAACTGACCATTCTGGCGATCGGCGGCGTGAACTCCGGCCGCAACGCTAAGATTCGTCCGCTGCGATCAAAGAATTTAAATAAATGATCTTCCCGGTCCAGCTCTGTCTGAACGCAAGCGGCGAATTCAACCGTCGGCGTCGTCACCCGGTCATACGCCCACAATCGGAATAAATCCATCATATCCCGTTCCAGATCTTCCAACAATCCAGCCGTTTCCGGTAACAAATCCATCATGCCTTCCGGTATCCGCTGTCTCAACAAATCTTTGCTCATGTCTCATCCTCCGCATTTTCCTCTGCTATCGGTTCCGGCGTCTGTTCTTGTAAACGCCGCAAGATGAACTGATACCCATCCGCGCCAAAAAAAAGGCAATTCTTCACCCGGCTGATCGTCGCCGTGCTCGCCCCGGTATGCCCGGCAATCTCCGTATATTTTTCCTTGTGCAACAAACGTTTCGCGACCTCTAGACGTTGCGCCAGCGCCTTGATTTCGGAAATCGTAGCAATATCCTTAAAAAAGCGGTAACATTCTTCTTGATCGCGCAATAACAAGATCGCTTCAAATAAGCTATCTGTCAAGGGATTTTTTAAGCGCTCACTCATACCCATCGGTTCCTTCCTACACGATCCGCACTGTCTTTCTCTACTATATTAAAGTATTAGCGTAATGTCAATACGCTCCTATGTATTTTCTAAGGCGTAAGCAAAATTAAGGAATCGGGTCATCGTCGATGACCCAATTCCTTAAAATATGAAGATACGATTGATCAAGACGCCGCTAATCGCTTGCGAAATGAACTCCGCTGTGACCGCGCCAAGCATACCATGTTCCAGCTATGATTGCTCCTGCGTCTCCTCGTCACCCGGCGCCGGTGCGAACACATCAGCGAGGTCGATGACACAACCCGGCAGTACGGTTAACGAAGCCCGCGCCTTGCCGGGCCAAATTTGCAGAACATACTTCCCGTTTTCCAGAATATAAGCATGGACAAAACAGTCTTGCGGATCGACGATCCAGCATTCCGGCACACCGGCTTCTTGATATTTGGCCAATTTTTCCACTCGATCATAACCGGCTGTCGCAGGCGAGAGAATTTCAATCACTAGATCGGGAGCGCCTTTTAATGAGCCGCCCACAATTTTTTCAGGATGACAATTGACTAAAACATCCGGCTGCACCACCGTATCATCCCCCGCTTCGGCGTTGAGACGGACGTCGAAAGGCGCATGAAATACCTGGCAGCGTTTGCCAAATAAAAAATTCGCCAACTGTCTGACCAGTTCCGTTGATGTTCTCTGATGCCGGTCATTCGGCGCAGACGACATCAGATAGGGAACGCCGTTGAGCAACTCCCAGCGCTGCCCGTCGTCCCAACTGCAATAATCTTCGTACGTATAACGAAGTCCATTTTTTATTGCGGATCTGGCCATTTGTTGACCTCCTTCACAGACACCAGCTATATTACACAAACAATGTAACACAGGGAAAGCAAAAAGGCAATTTCCGGTTGTACATTAAGAATGATTCATTTCGTGCTACCCTTCAATAAAACTTGGCAAACGTTCCCGTTGGGTGTACAATAGGCATACAATTAATTGTGAGGTGTTTATTATGACTGAAACAAGACTGAGTGTCCGTGTGGACAGTACGACAAAACGAAATGCCGAGGCAGTATTCAACGCGCTCGGAATGAATATGAGTACAGGGATCAACATTTTTCTTTCGCGGGTAGCAAACACACGCTCAATTCCGTTTGCACTTGAATTAGGCGGCGATACACTCGAAAACCTTATGCGCGATGCCGTAAAAATAAAGTTAAGTACCGCCACGGCGAGTGGTACGCCTATTGCGTTATTTGATGACGCGCAAAATCGCCCGTATCTCGAATATCCGGATGGCAGGAGGGTCTATGACCTCGACTGACGCACCGCATATTTTGGTATTTGCCGGTCCGAATGGTTCCGGTAAAAGTACCGTGAGATCGGCTTGGCAACCCGTTGGGCTGTACGTCAACGCCGACGACATCAAGGCCACACGTGGTTCTACTGACCTTGATGCGGCGCAGGAGGCGGAACGTTTGCGTGAGTTGTGTCTTCTTGAACTCCGCTCGTTCACCTTTGAAACGGTATTATCCACGGATCGCAATCTTGATTTGCTGACACGAGCCATAGCGGCGGGTTATCTTATCGAAGGCGTGTTTGTGCTGACTGCAAACGCGGAACTGAACGTGTTCCGTGTAAAGAGCCGTGAATTGTCCGGCGGTCACAGCGTCCCGCCCGATAAAATCCGCAGCAGATATGTCAAATCACTCGCGAACATTCCGCAACTGCTTACGCTTTGCGCTGTATTCCACCTTGTTGACAACACAAACGAGCCTGAGATAATTTTCGTCAAAAACGACACAGGAGTGCAGATTCGCGCCAATCGTTATTGGACAGTTGAGGCGATTGAGCCGTTGGTTGGAGCATAGCGGAAAAATTTATTCTTTACATCTTCTTTTATCTAGTATATAATAGTCAATAATATAACGATTATTATTTAATAATCGTTATAACTAAATCAGAGGGAGAGGATCATTATAATGAAAAAATTCGTCTGTACTATTTGCGGTTATGTATATGAAGGGAGCGCTCCTCCGGATCAGTGTCCACAGTGTAAAGCTTCTGCGGCTAAGTTTAACGAGCAGGCTGCCGACGGCGGTTTCGTCTGGGCGGATGAACATCGGATTGGCGTGGCGAAAGATGTCGATGCGGAAGTCCTGGAAGGACTGCGGGCTAATTTCGCCGGTGAGTGCACGGAAGTCGGTATGTACTTGGCGATGAGCAGACAGGCTGACCGCGAAGGTTATCCCGAAGTCGCCGAAGCCTTTAAACGCTACGCTTTTGAAGAAGCGGATCACGCAGCCAGATTTGCCGAACTGTTAGGCGAAGTCGTGTATGCCGATACCAAGAAAAATCTGAAACTGAGAGCCGAGGCTGAAAACGGCGCTACCGCCGGTAAAAAAGCCATTGCGACCCGGGCGAAAGAATTAGGGCTGGATGCCATCCATGATACCGTTCATGAGATGTGTAAAGATGAAGCGCGTCATGGCTGCGGATTCGCCGGTTTACTGAAACGTTATTTCTAAATAGCCTGCGCTGGCAAAATATTTGTCTGATTTGCCGATACGCACCTAGCCCGCCAGCAAGTCTGGAAAGAGCCTCAAAAGCATCTTTCCAGGCTTTTTCATTACTTTTTTCACAGCCACTGTGCTAGAATGATCATGAGGTGTTGTGCCAGATGAAAAATCGCTTATTCCTGACCACGCTGATCTTGACAGCCGCGCTGTTGCTCTCGTCGTGCGCCGCCCCGCCTGCGCTGCCAGCAACCTCTTCGCTTCCCCCGGTTGAGCAGCTGATGACGGCGCTGCGCGCGGGAATCGACGTATACCAAGAGGAAATCAGCGTTGCGGTCAGGGGACTGACGACAGCCGATTTGGACCTCGATCCGGCCCGGTTCCCGCAGGTAGAAAGCTGGCACTGTACATACAGTTCGTTGGGCGACGCACTCATATTCAATCAGACGTTTACCATCCGCTATAAGCCCGGCTATAAGATCAGTTACGCGCACCACAACAGCCAGCCTGAGATCTTAAGCGAACACGAGCTGGAGACGTATCGTGAGGCGCTACGCGTCTTGGAATCCTTACACATAGACGATATGACGGATTATCACAAAGAACTGGCCATCCACGATTATATCATTGAAACCTGTGTCTACGATGAAGACAACGTCGTGGCGGGAACGATACAGCCGGAGTCCAGCGAGCCGTATGGCGTCTTGCTCAACCACATGGCCGTATGCCAAGGATACAGCGAAACCTTCCGTTTATTCATGGATATGCTAGACATTAAGTGCGAGATCATTCAAGGGATCGCGCATGACCAGCTGCATGCCTGGAATCGCGTCCAACTCGATGGCGCCTGGTACCTTGTGGACACGACGTGGGATGATCCTGTTGGCCAGCAGCTTGGCGATCTGCCTCATCACACCTATTTCAATGTGACAGACGCTCAGCTTGCAGGCAATCACACGCCCAATGAACCCTATACACCCGAATGCACGATGACGCAGTACAATTACTTCGTCTATAACGACCTGATCGTCGCCAGCCAAACAGACTTTGAACATACTGCGCAACAAGCTGTACGCGCCGGACAAACGGAGTTTTCCGCTGTATGCGACGGAATCAGTTTCTCCGAACTTGACCTCGAGTCTTTATTCAGATTTTTCAATCGCTACGCCTATTCCTTCGACGATGATATGCGGATCATCACCGTCTACTTGAAATAAGTCTGGATACTACCCAAACCCTTCACCCCGATATCCCAGCGGAAATGCGCCCCGGGAAAACCGATCTTCTCTACCAAGACATACGCGTTCATCCGGGCTTCGGTCAATGTTTTTCCTGTGGCAGTCACGCCCAATACCCGTCCGCCGTCACTGACACAGCCGCTTTCGTCATCCCAAGCCGTTCCCGCATGGAAAACCACGCCTGCCGCGCTCGCTACCTCGGGGATGTGCAAGGGGATTCTTTTGGGATAGGCTTGCGGGTACCCTGGCGCGGCCATGACCACACACACTGCGACCTCTTCTCGCCACTCGATCGCTACCGTGCTTAAGGTCTGTTCGGTACAAGCCCATAAAACAGGGAACAAATCCGATTTCAACCGGGCCATAATCACCTGTGTCTCAGGATCACCGAAGCGGGCATTGTATTCTAAAACTTTTGGTCCCTGCTCCGTGATCATCAGCCCGACATATAATACGCCGGCAAAAGGGGTTCCGGCTCTGCGCATCTCGCGCAGCGTCGGTTCAACGATTTGAGTCAGCACCTTGGTCTGTAATTTTTTACTCCAAAACGGCGGCGGAGTATAGGTACCCATCCCGCCAGTATTCAGCCCCTGATCTCCATCCAAGGCGCGTTTATGATCTTGGACTGGAACCATCGGATAACATGCTCTGCCGTCCGTGAAGCACAATAAGCTGACTTCCTGCCCCTGCAAACATTCCTCAATCACGATCCGGCTGCCGGCATCTCCGAATGACCCTGCCAAGATCGCATCCACTGCCTGCTCCGCCTGGGCTACATCCTGCGCTACGACCACGCCTTTACCGGCGGCTAAACCATCCGCTTTCACCACGCATGGCGCGCCGATCTGGCGGATATACTCTTTCGCCGTGTCCGCACGCTCAAACACCTTCCATTGAGCGGTCGGAACCTTCGCCGCATCCATCACAGATTTGGCAAATGATTTGCTGCCCTCGAGTTGGGCAGCTTCCCCTGTTGGGCCAAAGACGCGTAAGCCTTTGGCGCGAAAGAGGTTGACGATCCCTAAACACAGCGGTTCTTCGGGGCCAACGACCGTTAAATCGATCTGCTCCCGCTGGGCGAAATCAGCTAAAGCAGCCAGGTCGTTGACTGGGATCGAAACATTCCATTCCTTCGTACCGGCATTGCCGGGCGCTACATAAAGCTGGCCAACCTGCGGGCTCTGTTGCAGTTTCCAGGCTAGCGCGTGCTCTCGCCCGCCGCTGCCAATAATGAGTACTTTTTTCTTCATTATGCTTTACACCTCTATTTATTGATGAGGAGTCATCAGGAACGGATGATCAATGACGAAAATGCCGGCGCTGGGTGAATACCATGATGATGCCAGCACGATTGGCGGCGGCAATGACTTCTTCATCGCGGATCGATCCGCCGGGCTGAATCACCGCGCGAATCCCGGCTTGCGCCGCTTCCGCCAAAGAGTCCGCGAATGGGAAAAAAGCATCGGAGGCCAGATAAGCTCCTTGCGCTAAATCTCTCGCTTGTGCTAAAGCGATTTTCACTGAACCGACACGGTTCATCTGTCCGGCGCCTACGCCGATACTCTGACCGTTCTTCACCAGCACGATCGCATTGGACTTCACATGTTTGACGATTTGCCAGGCGAATTTTAGCTCTTGTACATCCTGTTCCGTCGGTTTTGTTTCCGTGACGGTGAACCATTCTGCTTCCGGCGTTGTTCCCGTATCTTCCTCCTGAATCAAATACCCGCCTTGAATGCTGCGTATCTTCAGCGTTGGAACTGAGCGAGCATTCGGCATATCTGCTTCCATTAAACGCAGATTCTTCTTCGCTGATAGTATTGCCCTAGCTGGCGCACTAAACTCCGGCGCTATGATCACTTCATAGAAGTGTTCCTTTAGGGCTTGAGCGCAGGTTTCATCCACGCTTCGATTAAACGCTAAAATACCACCGTAAGCGGACACCGGATCCGCTGCCAAAGCCCGTTGATAAGCCTCTAACACGTTCTGTCCAACAGCCGTCCCGCAGGGATTCGTGTGTTTGATGATCACACACGCTATACCATCCACTTCCGTAGCCAAACCCCAAGCCGCGTCCATATCCATCCAGTTATTGTAGGAAAGTTCCTTCCCCTGCAATTGCCGGGCAGATACGAGTGTTCCCGATTGATCCGGATCCGCATATAGCGCCGCTTGTTGCTGGGGATTTTCTCCATAGCGCAGTTTCTGTACCTGGCGCACGGAAAAGCGCAGACACGCTGGCCAGGCTTCCGCGCCGACGATACTCTGTTCGAGATATCCGGCAATCAGGCGATCATATTCAGCCGTATGCGCAAACGCCTCGGCAGCCAGTTGCCGCCGCACATCCTCCGGAATCCCATCTTCCTGACGCCAGAGCCGCAGAATATCCTGATAACGGGCGGGATCGACGACCACCGTCACCCGTTCGTGATTCTTCGCTGCGGAACGAGCCATCGCCGGGCCGCCGATATCGATGTTTTCGATCGCTTCCGCAAAAGTAACTCCCGGCTTGGCGATCGTTTGACGAAATGGATAGAGATTAACGACAACCAAATCGATAAACTTGATCTGTTCTGCTGTCATTTGTTGCCGGTGTTCTTCGGTCTTGCGCGCTAAGATCCCCCCGTGAATCTTCGGATGCAAGGTTTTCACCCGGCCGTCCAGGATTTCCGGAAATCCGGTGATCTCACTGATATAGCGCACCGGAATTTGCGCGTCAGCCAATGTTTGATAGGTACCTCCGGTCGAGATCAGTTCAAATCCTAAGGGAACTAATCCTCGCGCGAAATCCTCAAGCCCCTGTTTATCCGCTACACTGATCAGCGCACGGTATTTCATCCTACCCACCTCCCCATTTCACCACGCGTCCGGAACGTTCCACACGGCCAGTCAATAACAGCCGCACCGCCTCCGGATACAAGCGATGTTCCTCTACCAGGATACGCTGCGCCAAGGTCTCTTCGTCATCACCGTCTAATACCGGTACGGCTTGCTGCAAGAGGATTGGACCGCCATCTAGAGTTTCATCCACGAAGTGTACGGTACACCCACTGACTA
>JAITOV010000049.1 GCA_031289735.1 Peptococcaceae bacterium | reverse complement strand
GAACACGACCGCTCGCACATCAAAGTCGTTTTAGCAGATGATTCGTTACTCATCCGCAAAATGCTGACCGAAACCCTAACCACAGCCGGATACACAAGTTTCCGCGTCTTTGACGATGGTAAACAATTATTTGATTATTTATTACACCTGATTGAACAAAAAGGCGAGGATTTTCTCGAAGATGTTCAATTAGTCGTGACCGATATTGAAATGCCTGCGATGGACGGTCACACATTGACGCGCAGGATCAAAGAACACCCCTTGCTGAAGAAACTCCCGGTGATCATCTTCTCTTCTTTAAT
The DNA here is from genome assembly GCA_031289735.1 of Peptococcaceae bacterium. Lineage (GTDB taxonomy): Bacteria > Bacillota > Desulfitobacteriia > Desulfitobacteriales > Desulfitobacteriaceae > JAITOS01. The sequence goes on along the minus strand of JAITOV010000049.1, from coordinate 12,577 downwards.
CACCGGCGATCTGGTGCATAAAGGCGAATCCGTAGGCGCCAACGCACAGCTCAGCAAGCCGGAAATTAATCAGCTTATCAGTACCATTGATCGGTTTTCAGGTATATCCTAACCTCTCCTCCTTCTCAGGCTATTGTCCTCAATGCTTCGGCATTCTTGGCAGTAGCTTCTTTTTTTTATTTCAGCAAAAGATAGCGTTCCAAAGAACGAACATAGGGAGACCATTCCTGATCCGGATTCTCCTGTCCGGTTTGATAGAATTGCCATAGATCCGCTTCCAGCGCATCCACATAGTGAACCAGCAAAGCTTCCCGGCTCTTGGGGCGTTTGGGCGACTGCCATTCATACCGGCCATGATGACTGGCGATAATGTGCAAGAATTTCATCCGCAGATCCGCGGGGAAATCGGGTATAGCCGCGATATATTTCCCTAACAGGTCCACTCCCATGACGATATGCCCTAATAACCGGCCCTCTGACGTGACCGCAATCCCGCGTCCATACGAGTATTCATGGATCTTCCCGATATCATGCAAGAGCGCCCCAATGATTAATAATTCCTCGTCCATTTCCGGGTAGAATGTTCCTATGCTTTGAGCCATCTCCGCGACCAATACGCTATGTTCCCACAAGCCCCGCAGATAGGGCTGATGCATCCGCATGGCGGCCGGCGCTTGACGAAAAGCCGTGCCCAACTCTTCCGGCGCTAAGATACAGTTCAGGAATGCCTGCCATTGCGGCAGTTTGATCCTGCTCAGGAGGTTTTGCAAACGCGCTTCCAGTTCCTCCGCCGAGTAAGGCGAGCTCGGCAATAATGCCGTCCAATCCACGTCTTGCTCGTCCACCGGAGTCAAATCGTCCACCGTCAAGTCCAATGTCCCTTTAAATTCTGTGACCTTCGCGCTGATCCGATAAACATCATGTTCCTTCAACCAAAACAAATGGTCCGGCTTAGGATCCCAGATCTTGCCTGACATCATACCGGATACATCTTGACAGGTAAACAACAGAAAAGAGCCGGGTTTCTGCCGAAAAGGCGTTTCCTTCCACTCTGTGATCAGAACCGTACCCTCAAACCTACCTCCGGATTGACAATCTTTAAGCATTGCTTTCTCCCTTCATTGCTCTCCATCGTGCGTGATCAGCGTCCGGTATAAATCCGGGCGCCGGTCGCGAAATACCCCCCATTCCCGGCGTTGTTTCTCTAGTTGCGCCAGATTGAAGCGGGCTGTTAACACCGTTTCGTCCGCCCGTCCGGCTTGGGTCAGAATGTTGCCCTGCGCTCCGGCGATAAAGGAAGAGCCATAAAAGGTGATCTGTGAATCGTCCTCCTGCTCCGTCCCCACGCGATTCGCCGCCACGAGCGGCGTCAGATTCGCCGCCGCTTGCCCCTGCATACAGATTTGCCAGTGGTCTTTGGAATCCAGCGACGCATCCTCCGGTTCCGATCCGATCGCTGTTGGGTAGAGCAACAACTCCGCCCCCGACAATACCATGGCGCGCGCCGCTTCGGGGAACCATTGATCCCAACAGATCCCAGCTCCAATCCTGGCATAACGTGTCTGCCAGACACAAAAACCCGTATCTCCCGGGGTAAAATAAAACTTTTCTTCATACCCCGGCCCGTCCGGAATATGGCTTTTACGATACTTGCCCAATACCGTTCCATCGGCGTCGATGATGGCTAAGCTGTTATACAGCGCTTGATTTTTCTTTTCGTAAAAACTGACCGGCAGCACGACCTCCAACTCCCGCGCCACCTGCCGGAAGCGGCGCACCCCCGGATTGTCTTCTAAGGCCGAGGCATAGGTATAATACTCCGTTTTTTCCTTCTGGCAGAAATACGGCGTTTCAAAGAGCTCAGGCAGCAAGATGATCTGCGCTCCCCGCCCCGCAGCCTCACGTACCCAGTATTCCGCTTGGGCCAGATTGCTTTGACGATCTAGTGTGCAGCGCATCTGCACTGCCGCGGCAATTATCGAGTTCATGCGCGCCTCCTTATTGTCTCAGGTAAGGCCGTCCCGGCGGCATTTGTTGGGTCAGGCAATGGATATTACCTCCCTCGCGAACCACAGCCAGCCCATCAATCGCGCGAATGCGCCGTTCCGGGAATGTTTGACGCAAGATCTCTTGCGCAGCGTGGTCTGTTTTCTCCGCGGCTCCGCCAAATACCGGCAAAATAATCCCGCCATTGACAAAATAGAAATTCATATAACTCAGCGTCAGGCGCTGGCCGTCCGCAGCGAACATGGCCGGTGGCTGCGGCAGGGTCACAATCTCCAGTTCCCGTCCCATCGCATCCGTCATATGCCGCACAGCGCTCAGGTTTTCCTGAGTGATCGCATAATTCTCATCTGCCGGATCCGCGCAGATCTGCATCAGGACTTGACCCGGCTGCGCAAAACAAGCTACATTATCAATGTGACCGTCGGTCTCATCGCCCGCTAAACCCCGTTTCAGCCACAATACCTTTTGCACGCCCAGGAAAGATTGCAAGTAGGCTTCCATCTGGTTCTTGGACAAATGCGGATTGCGTTGCGCATGCAACAAACACGACTCTGTGGTCAGCAACGTTCCCTCTCCATCCACGTGAATGGCGCCGCCCTCTAAGATGAACGGCGCGTCAAACTGCCGGACGGAGAAATACTGCAATACCTTCGTTGCTACCTGGTCGTCCTGTTCCCAATCCGGATATTTCTCTCCCCAGGCGTTAAACCGCCAGTTTACCCCAGCGATTTTTTCGTCCTCTCCGACCAGAAAGGCCGGGCCGTTATCCCGCAGCCAAGCATCGTCATGTTCAATGTGCAGCACTTGAAATTGCTGCCCGTAGAAGCGCATCGCCATCGCCACAACCTCCTGCTTATTGACCAGGATCGTCACCGGCTCAAATTCCGCTATCGCTTGAATAATCTCGTTGTACGAGCGGCATAGCTCCTCATATGCCTCGGGATGACACATGGATTGGCGCACCGGCCAGGAAATCAAAGTTCGCGCATGCCGGGCCCATTCGGGCGGCATGCGCAAACCTAATAGATCAGGGGTCACGCTCATTACCATCGCTCCTTGCGCTTATTGCTGTCCATCCGGGTATTATCAACATTAAATCATAGATTGCTAAAAATTTAAAGTAAGCTCATCCTGTTCAAGACCCAAACAAGTACTCTTTACATATAGGCATGGCGTGCTATAATGATCTCAATGTATAAAAAACAAGGAAGGTATCTCCATGTATGTCTATCCGATCTACCGCCCGCCCAGTGAGGCGACCAGTCTGATCCTACAGCTTACCCTGGGCTGTTCCTACAATCAATGCTTGTTCTGTTCCTCTTTTAAAAATAAACCATTCCATACCCGCCCTTACGAGACGATTGTCCAACATATAGAACAAGCGCAACACTTTTATCCGAACCCGCAGAGGATCTTCCTGGCCGATGCGAACGTGCTGTGTCTCCAAACTGCCGATCTCTTAAAATATCTCGCGCTGATCAAGGAAACCTTCCCGCACGTGGAACGCATATCTTCCTATGGCGGCCCTCTGGATATCTTGCGCAAGAGTGAAGACGAACTCCGGCAGATCCGCGCCGCCGGGCTGGATATGCTCTACATGGGTGTGGAAAGCGGCTCGGCGGAAGTGCTCAAATTCGTGCATAAGGGCGTCACGCCTGAGGAAATGATTGCCGCCGGGCAGAAGGTCAAAAGAATGGGCTTTACTTTTTCCTGTATGATCATCTCCGGCTTAGGCGGTCAAGAGATGTGGGAAAGCCACGCCTTGGGTTCCGCCCGGGTGATATCCGCGATTAATCCCGATTACTTCGGTTTGCTGACTCTGATCATCGACGATGTCTCCCCGCTGCGCCCGTTCTTAGCAGACGGCAGCTTGAACCTGCTGGGACCGGAGGAGGTCATGCGTGAATTGCACACGATGGTGCGGCACTGTCAACTGGATCGTTGCGTCTTTCGGGCGAATCACGCTTCCAATTACTATAGCTTCAAAGGCGTCCTGAACCGGGACAAAGACGCGCTGCTCGCTGAGATTTCCGCCGCCATCGAGCATGGCGTCTACCGCCCCGAATCCGGCAGGTTGCAATAAATGTCCTCCCTGCCGTTATGGAAACGCAATCTGCTCATCTGCTGGATCGGTTCATTTGCCACGACCCTCGGCTTGTTTTTAGTGATCCCTTTTTTACCGCTCTACGTCGAACAATTAGGGATTCATTCCCTGCCGGAAATTGCCACATGGACCGGCTATACCCTGGGCATCGCTTCCTTAACCGGAGCGCTCACCATGCCGTTTTGGGGTAAGCTCTCTGATAAATACGGCTGCCGGCCGATGCTCCTGCGCGCTTCTCTGGGAATAGCGATCACCACGTTCCTCATGGGTTTCTCCCAAAATATCTACCACCTGCTGATTCTGCGCTTGCTGATGGGTTGCGTCATGGGGTATATTCCCGCCGCCATCACGATGATCGCGGCGCAGACCCCGAAAGAACACACCGGCTGGGCTTTAGGTATGCTGTCCACCGGCGGTACCACCGGTACACTGATCGGCCCTTTGCTTGGCGGCTTCATGTCCGACCTGATTGGCTTGCGCCCGGTCTTTTTCGTGACCGGATTTCTCTTGTTTCTGGCCTTTTTGATTACTTTTTGGGGCATTCATGAAGAAAGAAACGGCAAAGAGAAAACCGCTAGCGCGCAGCGGCATCCTTGGAAAAACATCGCACACCCACAAGTGCTGATTGCGATTTTTTTAACCACCTTCATGCTTCAGTTAGCTACGATGTCCATACAGCCCATTCTGATGATCTATGTAGAGCAGCTATTATTGCAGGATTCCCGCTATATCGCGATGATCTCCGGCGCGGTATTCGCCTCCACCGGAATCGCGAATCTGCTGGTCGCCTCCAGGATCGGCCGTATTTCCGACCGCATCGGCGCGCGCAAGGTCTTGATTGCCTGTCTGAGCTTATCCGTGCTGACCATTGTCCCCCAAGCCTTCGTACACAATGTTTGGCAATTAGGCGCGCTGCGTTTTCTGATGGGGATGACCACAGCCGGCCTGATGCCGTCCATCAACACGATGATCCGGCGCAACATACCCGGCCACGCTACCGGCGTCGTCTACGGTTATAATACGACCTCTTCGAACTTAGGCAATATGGCCGGACCCGTCCTCGGAGGGCATATGGCCGCCGCCTTTGGCATTCCCGCCGTCTTTTTCTCCACCGGCGCTCTCCTGCTGCTCAATACGGGCTGGGTATTGTTCAGCGGCAAGAAAGTTCAACAAGAACGGAAAAATTCCACCGCAGTCTCGCCCATTAAACGATAACCCGCCTGACTGGGGTGTACCCAGTCGGAAAAGAGCGGCCTCACCCGGTCTTCCTGCTGCGCGATGAGGAACGGAGTATAAAAATCAAGCGTTAGGATGTCTTCTTGCTGTGCATAGGCGCGCAGCCAATCGCGATAGCTACTCTGCCAAAACTCTTCCGCCGGATCCAGGGAGAGGATCGGGAGCGCCAGAATAGGACAAATATGGTACTGCTCGCTCAGCTTCACCATACCGCGTATGTTCTCTGCATAATCCTCCAGCGGCAGATCCATCGCGGCGTCATTGCCGCCGCCCAAGATGATTACATGGGTCGGCTCATGGGCTGCTACATGCCGCGCGAAACGGTGCAGCATCTCTACGGTCATATTGCCGCAGATCCCTTGATTGATGATCTCCAGGTTCAGTGTTTTTGCCGTGTAGTGCACCCAGGAATCATACAGCGTATACGGAAAGCCCTCTGTGATCGAATCCCCTAACGCGACGATTTTCATGCGCTCACCCCGCTATTTCGTATATTTAATTCTCTTGAGATCGTGATTCGATCCGATCACCGTGATGTTATCCCCTTTTTTGATCACTGTATGAGCGGTCGGCAGCGTCACCCCGTTCCGCTCGCGTTTGATGGCCACAATATTGAGTCCGCTTTTCGTGCGCAGAGCCAGTTCGCTCAACGTTTTATTGCACCAACTCGCCGGAGCGGTAACATTGATGATGCTGTAATCTTCGGAGACCTCGATCATCTCGAAAAAGTCGTCCATCGCCAGAGAATGCGCGGCTTTAATGCCCATGTCGTTTTCCGGTAAGACCACTTTATCCGCGCCTACTTTATAGAGCACTTTGGCGTGGAAATCGTTCTGCGCTTTGGCCAATATATATTTGGCGTCCAATTCCTTTAAAATAACTGTCGCCATGATACTGACCTGCAAGATTGAACCCACAGCCACGATCGCCGCATCAAATTTGGTGATGTCCATCGCCGCTAAATAATCCTCGTTGGTCAAATCCGCTACCATAGCGTGCGTCAAATCGTTCGCGTAGTGCTGTACCAATTTTTCATCGCTATCTACGCCCAGGACTTCGTGGCCCATACTCATCAGCGTCCGGGCAAAACTGATACCGAAACGCCCCAGACCCAAAACGATGTACGATTTCATTCTCACTCGCTCCCCTATCCTACGGTAATTTCCCCTTCGGGATACTTATAGGTCATGTTCCTGGCTTTTGCCCTGGAAGTAAACGCTACGACAGCGGTAAACGGACCGATCCTGCCGATCAACATAATGAGCATTAACATACACTTGCTTCCCGCCTGCAAATTAGGCGTGATGCCGCTCGTTAAGCCAACCGTGCCAAATGCGGAAGCTACTTCAAAGAACACTTGCCCGAACGTCCCTTCATGATTAAACAGCAACACCAGCGTCCCGATGATCACGATGATGAAACTCACGGTCAGAATCGCCACCGCACGGTTGATGAAACGCCAAGGGATCCGCCGCTTAAAGACGTGGACTTCTTCATGCCCTGTGATGAAGCCATAGGCGGTCAGCATGATCACCGCGAGCGTCGTTACCTTGACCCCGCCCGCCGTGGAACCCGGCGCTCCGCCGATCAGCATCAGCAGGATCGACAAAAAGCCGGAAGTATCCTGCATTTCCCCCGTCGGTATGGCATTGAAGCCGGAAGAACGCGTCACGGTCGATTGGAAGAACGCGTTGACAATTTTCAGCGGCCAGGACATTTCTCCCATCGTTCCCGGATTATCGTGTTCAAACAACAAGAAGAGCAGCCAACCCAAGACCAGCAAAAAAACCGTACTGCACAAGATCAACTTGCTATGCAGATTCAATTTGCTTAAGCGGCGTTTGCTGGCTATATCGAACCACACCACAAAACCCAATCCGCCGATAATCCCCAAGAGAGCGATCGTCAGCAGTACGAACGGCTGACTCTGAAAGGGAACTAAGCTGGCAAAGGGAGCCGCCGGCGAACCTGTTAGTTCAAAACCGGCATTACAAAAGCCAGAAATCGCATAGAAAACGCTATGGCCCATGCCACTCCATACGCCATACAGCGGAATAAACCGGATCGCCAAGAGTACGGCGCCGGCAAATTCGATCACCAATGTGACGGCGAGAATCATTTGAAAGGTGTGCGCGATCCCCTTCATGGTAAAATCACGGGTTGATTCCTGAATCATCAAGCGCTCTCTCAGGCCTAATTGCTTCTTCGTCACCAGAGAAAACAGCGTCACCAGAGACATAATCCCCAAGGCCCCAATCTGAATCAGGATCAGTAAGACGATTTTGCCAAACAACGACCATTGCAGATTCGTACTCACCACAACCAAGCCGCTGACGCACACCGCATCGGTCGAGGTGAACAGCGCGTTCAGGAAGCCGACAGATTGCCCGTTATTCGAACTAAAAGGCAACGCCAGAAGAATCCCGCCAATAAAAATCAAGATGACAAAGCCAAGAATAATCATTCTGACTGGGGTTAAGTAAAATAATCGGATACGCATACTTGCAGTGAGACGCCTACTTTCTCATGACCTACACAGGGTCGAAATCATCTACGTTATTATTATAATCCAGATTGAGCAAAAGGGAAGAGCTTCAGGAAAAATGTACCACCCATGCTTCCCGGCGCTGAATCCGCAGCGGCAGAACGCAACGCCCGTTTCGTTGCGCGCAGCTCAGCGCCGTGCCGTTCGCCTCATCTTCCGTATACCCGCCGAACGAGCGCCAATTGGTGTTTAACAGCAAGCGAAATGTTTGCCCGGCCTCCGCCGGAAGATCCACGAGAACATCGCGCTGCGGATGAAAATTAAACGCCAAGAGGCAATCGCCTTTGGCAAAGGCGATGATTTTATTGTCCTCGTGATGCACTAACAGCCTAGACGTGGGAGCTAACAGATGGTGCTCTTTGACCAGATGAATCATCGCTTGATCGAAGGCTTGCAGGTCATGATAGCGCAAATCCACATCGTCAGCCAAGCGCCATTGTCTCCGGGCGTATTGATAACTCCAATTGTTCCCTTGACGCGGGAAATCAATCCATTCCGGATGTCCAAACTCATTGCCCATAAAGTTCAAATAACCTTCTCCAGCGCAGGTGCAGGTGATCAGGCGAATCATCTTGTGCAGGGCCATCGCCCGGTCAATGACCGGATTGACATCGGTCTCGCGCATGTGCCAATACATTTCCTGACCCGCCAGACGGAAGATCAGCGTCTGGTCGCCAACCAACGCTTGATCATGCGACTCGCAATAAGCGATGACCGGCTCACCGGGCCGGCGCCGGTTTAATTCATACCATAGTTCGCCCAGATTCCATTGCTCGTCGCGCCGTTCTTTCAGAATACGGATCCAGTAATCCGGCAGCCCCATCCCTAAGCGATAATCAAAGCCAATGCCTCCGTCAGCCAGAGGCACAGCCATCCCAGGCATCCCGCTCATATCTTCGGCGATGAGCACACAGTCCGGTTTGACTTGTTTCGCCAATTCACAGGCCAGTTGCAAATAAGTCACCGCTTCCGTATCCGTGTTCTGGGAGAAATACATTTTATAATCAGTAAACGCGCTGCCGATCCCATGATTATGGTAAAGCATGGAAGTTACTCCGTCAAAACGGAAACCGTCAAAATGGTATTCCTCCAACCAAAATTTAATATTCGAGAGCAGAAAGTGCAGTACTTCCGGCTTGGCATAATGAAACAGCTTCGTTCCCCAGGCAGGATGGTCCCCGCGCGGTCCGCGATGAAAGAACTGATACTCCGTCCCGTCAAATTGTCCCAACCCTTCTAAGGCGTTCGGCGCGGCATGAGAATGGATCAGGTCCAACAATACCGCGATACCCCGCTCATGCGCCGTATTAATTAAATCCTTCAAGTCCTCCGGTGTGCCGAAACGGGACGATACAGCAAAAAAATTCGACACCTGATAGCCGAACGACCCGTAATACGGATGCTCCATCACCGCCATTAACTGAATCGCCGTATAGCCGAGCTTGGCCACCCGCGGCAGCACCTGTTCAGTAAACGCGCGAAAACTCGTCACCCCTGCTTCTTCTCCCGACATACCGGCGTGACATTCATAAATCAGCAACGGTTCATCCCGGCGCAGCGCAAACGCCTGATCACTCCAGGGAAACTTCTGCTCCGGCTGCCAGATCTGCCCGTCGAAGTTCTTGCTCTGCGGATCCTGAATCACGCGCCGGCAATACGCTGGGATCCGGTCGAAGACGCGCCCCTGCGCCATGATCTGAATCTTCACTTTAGAGGCGTGCGCCAAAGCATCCGCTCCGGGAAGCACGATCTCCCAGATTCCATCCCCGATCGGAGTCAGCGGATGGCTGTTACGGTTCCAATCGTTAAACTCTCCGATCAAATGGATTTGCTCAGCATTCGGCGCCCATTCGCGATAGACCCAGCCATCTTTCGTGCGCTGAAAACCAAAATATAAATGACCGTTGGCCCAAGAAGAGAGTTTCTTCTTCCCGGCCAGCAGCCGCCGTTGCGCCGTCTGGTAATTCCGCATTCTCAAGGCGATATCTTCCCGATAGGGCAACAGATAGGGATCCAGTTCTAAGATCTTGTAGTTCTGGTTCATCGCAGCTCACCTCGCTTCTCAGGTAAAACATACTCGCTATCCTCTTTCCTGTTGCCGCGCTTGACAATGAAGCCTTCGCTCACCATCTCGCGGATAACGGTGTACGCCCGCGTTTGCTTCACCGCAAGAATTTTCTGCACCATCTCATTCGTGATGAAGTCGTTGGCTTGCAGATAGTTCAATACGGCTTTATGCTGTGCTTTGGGCTGGTTTTGCCGCGCCGTCAGCGGGCGGGCGTAATTCATGTTCGGCAGCGTCAGCATAAACGCGCCGTGGGTCGCGGTGATTGCGGGCTTTACCTCAAAATTCTCGTAATACTGCATGATGAGCCGCAGCCCGGTTCCGTATGCCTCAATGTGTTTCAGGCGGTAAAAGACGTTCGCCAACTTCTCGTTGCGCGGTTGGGACACGCCCACAAACAAGTCCTCCGCCCGAAGTCCGGGCATTAAACCGCCGAGCGATACAAACTCTATGCGGTCATCGTAAAGGTTGACGATGATACTGCCGGAAAATCCGTAATCCCGATGGATAATCGCGTTGAGCATAGCTTCGCGCACAGCCGTTTCCGGGTAGTCGTACTGTTCGATTCGGTCAAGCCCTGAAAACGTGGCGGCGAGATTGTTCGACAGGCTGAGAAAGTCAAACGCCGAGCGCATTTGCCGCAGAACGGAACCATCAATCTCCTTGCGCGTCTTAAACTCGCCTTTTTTCGTGCCGTTGAACACAGCGAATTTAATCGTGTGCATGCATTGGCCGGATAGCAGCAATCCCATATTGGTGTATAGACCATCCGCGCCGATGATACCCAACGTCCGCATTTGGCTTGCACCGAACGCCACGCCGCACCGGGAAAATTCCTCGGCGGCTTCTTTGAACGTCAATTCCTGGGTCAGCGAACGGGCGGCTTCAAACTTATCGCCATCCGTCAGCTTAATCATCTCGCGGATTCGTTCAAAACTGGCGGGAACGCTGGACGCGCCCTGCCGGACGTATACACCGGAGGGCTTAATGCCCTTGTCCGCGAGATAATAGGGCTTGTTGCTTCCCTCTAAAACGGTGATGACTATGCTGCGTTCATCCATTTCATAGGAAACGAACATCGTCACGTCAGGCAGAATACTGTCGCGGATACTGTTGGTGATTTGCGTCAACGTTCCGTCAACGTCCGCTATGGGGTAAGCGTTTCCGGCGTTGTCGTGCCCGACATAAATCACGCCGCCATCCGTGTTGGCAAAGGCGACGACCTCCTTTTTTATATCCGGAGTGTACTCCCGTTTCCATTCGGCGTTATTGTTTTCGTACATTGACTTCACCTTCATTTCACCTTTTCACCATTATATCACGCAATTTCACTTGCATCAAGTGAAATTGCGATACGTTTAATCGTAAACTTGTAATATATCACAAAAATTGCGCCTGTGCTGAAAATCAGTAAAACTGGTATATATTTTTGGTAAAATTGTACTTTTCTCGAGTTTGTGAGGCTTAGCTTTTTAAGTCTCATTGATCGTCCCTCCTTTGCTTTCCATCCCCATTCGTGCTAAAATACATTCAAGTTATTTTCTTCGCGGCTCAGAGTGTTATGGTTCTGGGCCGCTTCTTTTTTCATGACTGATAATTTGGCAAGTGTATGAGGCGTATACTGTCCAGCCGTGTCCATGACTAACGGGCTTATGGTTCGGGCGTCGGCGTCGCAGAGTATTTTGATTAGGGCGCGGGTTCCTTCTGTGGTTGCTGTCATTGGTTTCTCACCTCCCTTATCAAATTCACATCCATCAAATTCCCATCCGAATTCGTCAGGCTCTCATAAAACGCCGGAGAGATCATGAATATATGCCGCGTTGACCCTTCCCGGCGAAGCGCCCAGCAGCCGGGAAATAATCCCTGCTTGATTGAGTCCCGGACGACCTCGCCGGATACGTGCAGCAGTTTGGTAACGTCGCCAGGCGTGATCTTCTCGGTGCGGTCGATTTTCGGCGGCCCTCCCGTGTCGCCATAGAGCAACCATTCCGGAATGACATCCAGCGCGGCGGCCAGTTTTTCCAGCGCGCTGGGACGCGGGATGTTATCGCCGGACAGGTACATACTGATGGAGGACTTGCTGAGGTCGGTCAGGTTACTGAGGTCGCTCTGAGAGAGCCTTTTCAGGGTCATGGCTTGGTTAAGTCGGTCGTGGAAGCTCTGCTTTCTCATGGGTTGTCACCTCCTTTCTTTTCTTTGCAGTTTTCATCAAGCGAATTGCGCTCATTGTCGATATTGATCCTAGAGGTGATGAATGGCATGAAACGAAATCTTGATCTTATCCGTCACATTCTGCTCTGCATAGAAGAATGTAGCAGCGGATCAAAAATTACCATTGGTGATTTCATACTGATCAAAAGAAAAAGGATACCGGAAAACCCGATATCCTCTTCACTGTCCCTATCGTTTTTCAATCGCCGATTCGTACCACCTGCAAGTGAAAACCATTGGCGGGAACATAGAAATTGCCGGATGTGTTGATATTGGCAAGAACTTGTAGTGTCGTCCCCGCGGCCAGATAGGCAATCGTCGTCCGCTCCACAGGAACCACGTTGGATGGCACCGTATTCACCGCCGCGTTGGTATCGGTGACCGCCAGACCGTTGACGGTCACATAAAA
>JAITOV010000132.1 GCA_031289735.1 Peptococcaceae bacterium | reverse complement strand
CGCAGCGGAAGAAATCCCGCAATCCTCTCGGCGGCGTATCTCCTAGCCTCGGACGGCCCGTTATGGGATTGGACAACAAATCCGGCGCTATCGAAACGGAACGGCTATCGGGAAATCGTCAAAGACCCCAAACGCCAAACCCTGTTAAACGCCGCCAGCGGTTTATATCGCGGAACCCTCCCGGTCTCCCCGGACAGCCTGTGCGACAAACGGCATACCGAAGATACGCTATTCCGCCTGATCTTCACCGCCTTTATTGTCCGGCGCTACGGCGCGGCCGTTATATTTGCGGAAAGCGGGGAGATCGCGTAATAAACGAATTTCGAGTGGAGATCAGGGAGTTAGGCCAGTTCAAAATGAACACACCCGCTGAAATAGTATCCATAACGGCGGTGTGATGGCAACCTTTGGGTCACATCACACAGATAACCTACATTTTTTGACCGCCATAAACCTACAAATTTTAATCGCCATAAAACTACATTTTTAAATCGGCGTTGACACAAGCAAACGAGTTTATCCCGTTAGAAGTGCAGAACGAGCTGCTGCCGCTACGTAGCCGCAAAGTGAAAAATTCGCATCAGATCATCTTAGAAAGTACGCCGCCGCAGATGCGCATGGCGCAGCTGGTGATCAGCAAACAAGCGCAAGTGCGCTGTGCGGTTGAGGCGATCAGTTCGCAAGACGGTCATGATTTTCTGATCAGGCCAGAGGCCCATGAGAATTCTGTAGATTATCAGGACTTTAGCAGAACAACCTTTGATTTTTAACAAGATCCGGCGGATAAATCAGAATGAATGAGAAATAAGTCTGAAACAGGCATAAAAGACGAATAAATATGCAGATCATGGCCGTTTTGCTGAACGATTATTCATTTTACAGGCAGGAAAGCCCCCGTCAGTAACAGAATTTACCAAAGCATACCAGGTGTATAAATTTACCATTTGGCGTTTGCCGGGTAATTGCCAAGTGAACATGTGGTGAAGGGGGCGTAGCGATGTATCAAGAAATAGTTTCTCGTTGGCATAGAAAGAAAGAACTCGTGGCTCATAACTATTATTTAAGAAGAATACGATCAAGTTTTAAGCATAAGTTTGGCGACGCGGAGTGGGCGCATCAGGAGATGAAGGCGCTGCTCCAAGAGTCGGAAGGGAAAGTGGGCGCCCTGGTGTTGGCCGAACGTCTGATTCAAGCGCAGGAATATGACACACCCTTGGCTTACCTGAAGAAGCAGTTGGCAACAGCAGAGCGGCCCAAACAGACCGCGCAGATCCAGTATCTGATTGCTTGCGGGGAACTCGCTCAAGGTAATATTGCGACAGCCAGAGCAGCGATTGAGCGTGCTGTGGCCTTGGATGCAGGACGCTCTGAGTTCTATGAAGTGTTGACCGATTGTTGGTTGGAGGTCGGGAACTGGCGTAATGCGGTCGATATTCTGCGCAAGGCGCTGTTGTCTCAACCCCGGCAACAAGAACTGCTCTATCAATTAGGGCTGATTCTGGCCAAACACAATGAGAAAGAAGATGCGCTGCGCTGCTTTCAAGGCTGCTGCGCATTGGACAGACGCAATCCATACTTTTGGGAAGCGCAGGGTGAGATTCATTTGCAGTTGGAAGATATCGTACCGGCTTGCCAGTGCTATGAAAAAGCCTGGACATTTGGCGCGGAACCGGAGGCGTTGGCGCGGGTAGCTTATTGTTACGCGCAAATGGGGCAAAGAGCGAAAGGAATTAAGTATTATAAAAGGGTCTTGAAATACGAACCGGATCATTATGACACGCTTTGTAATCTGGCGGCTGTCTATCAAAATCAAGACCGGTCTCAGGAGGCGTGGGAGTTGCTGGAGCGCGCGGCAGAGCTGCAAGCCAACGATCCGATCTTACTGAATAATATGGCCTATACGCTGGGAGAACTCGGTCGTCTGCGCAAATCAATCGAGTATTATCTGAGAGCTTTGTCTTTGAGGCCGGATCATCCGATGATTCTCTATAATTACAGTGTGTGCCTGGTGAAGAAGGGCGACTGGAATGAAGCCATAACGATATTACGCCGGCTATTGGCATTGGATCGGGATCATGTAGATGGGTGGACGTTGTTAGGCAATATCTATGATGAACTAACGAATTATGATACAGCTGTTGATTGTTATAACCAGTCTCTGAAACTGGCGTGACCGTGCCTCTTCCTGATATTGGGCCGAAATGGCCTATTTTTCTTTTGGCGCGGAAAATGTTAGAATTGAGCAATATACCAAGCATAGTGGGAGGCTAAGTCATGGGAATCGATGTTCATAAAATTGAGCAGGCTGTGCAGCTCATCTTAGAAGCGATCGGAGAGGATCTGGAGAGGGAAGGACTAAAGAACACGCCGCGCCGTGTGGCCAAGATGTATGCAGAGATATTCAGCGGCTTACATGAAGATCCGAGCCAATATTTGGATGTTCAATTCAACGCGGATCATGAAGAGATGGTCATCGTCAAAGATATTCCGCTGTATTCGATGTGTGAACATCATTTGGCGCCGTTCTACGGCAAGGCCCATGTGGCCTATATTCCCAGTAAAGGAAAAGTCACGGGATTGTCGAAAATCGTTCGGGTGGTGGAGGGCTATGCGCGCCGTCCTCAGCTTCAGGAACGCTTGACTTCACAGATTGCCGATGCGATTATGACGACGCTGCGCCCTTTAGGCGTGCTGGTCGTGATTGAGGCGGAGCATATGTGTATGAATATGCGCGGGGTTAAAAAACCAGGATCTCAAACGTTGACCTCAGCTGTGCGCGGGATTTTCCGCTCTAATCTCGCCACTCGGACGGAAGGATTTTCTTTGATTCGGGGGAACTGAGAGCGTTGCGACGCACTCCGTGGCTGAGGAATAACTCTATATAATAAATATACCGGATCACGCGGGCCGGTCATAGAGAATATGGGTTAATCGTCCGTGCGGGATCGTGGAGGATGGAAGATGCAAGAAGGCAATAACGGTAAAATTGAACTGCTGGCGACACAGCGAGTCGCAGTGTCGCCGGATATGTATAAGGTCGTGGATTTTCTCAATAAGAATCTGAAACGCTATAACCTGATGTTTGGTTTAAGCAAGAAGGATGATGAAATGATCATTTCCGCTTATGAAGTGGAATAAAACCAGCTGGAGTAAAACGAGGTGAGCACTTGCGGATTCTCTTGACCAATGACGACGGATATCATGCGCCGGGTTTACAGACGCTGTATGCTGCTTTAAGTACGGATCAGCGCTATGCGCTGGCTATATCAGCTCCTGAGCGGCAGCAATCAGCGAAGGGGCATTCGATTACTCTCTTTGATCCAATATTTGTTGATGAATACACGCTGGAGCATGGGGCAAAGGGGTTTTCCGTCCGGGGGACTCCCTCTGACAGCGTTAAGTTAGCGATACAGGGAAAACTGACGGAACGCCCGGATTTGCTGATTTCCGGTATCAACCGAGGGTTTAACTTGGGCACGGACGTCTACTATTCAGGGACAGTGTCGGCGGCCATGGAGGGGGTTTTCCTGGGCATCC
>JAITOV010000014.1 GCA_031289735.1 Peptococcaceae bacterium | reverse complement strand
TGTTTATTTGGCGGTGCGGGCCGGGCTGGCCTTGAACTGCCAGATCACGGAATTCTCCAAATTCGACCGCAAAAATTATTACTATCCGGATCTGCCGAAGAACTTCCAGACCTCACAGTATGATCTGCCGATCTGCCAAAACGGCTGGCTGGAGATAGAAGTGGACGGACAGACGAAAAGAATAGGGATTACGCGGGCGCACATGGAAGAGGACGCCGGTAAACTGGTGCACTCTGGGGAGACGATCACGACTTCTTGGGAGTCTTATGTCGATTATAATCGTACGGGTGTGCCGCTCTTAGAGATTGTCTCCGAACCGGATATGCGCTCGATCGATGAAGTTTTGGCTTATCTGGAACAGCTGGTGCGGATTCTGGAATACACAGAGGTATCGGATTGCCGTTTGGAACAAGGTTCGGTGCGTTTCGACGTGAATGTGTCCCTGCGTCCGCTGGGAAGTGAGCTATTGGGAGTGCGTACGGAAACGAAAAATCTGAATTCCTTCAGTTCCGTGCGGCGTTGTATGGAGTATGAGATCGAGCGTCAGACGGAAGTGCTGGATGCTGGTGAGCACGTGATCCAGGAAACCCGAACCTGGGATGAGATTCGCGGTGTGACGCTCTCCTTGCGTTCGAAAGAAGAAGCGCATGATTATCGTTATTTTCCTGAACCGGATTTGGCGCCGCTCGTCTTGGATCGGGCTTGGGTGGAAGAGATTCGCGCGGCATTGCCGGAGTTACCGGCTGCTCGTCAGGCTCGCTTGCAAATCCTAGGGTTGTCGGAGTATGACGCTGGGGTGCTGACCGCGGCGAAATCCTTGGGCGACTTCTTTGACCAAGCGAATCAGCATTACGCGGACGCGAAGAATCTGGCGAATTGGCTCATGGGAGATTTAACGCGCTTGTTGAACGCGGAACAAAAAGACGTGCGAGATGCCTTGGTCAAACCACGCCAATTGGCGCAAATGCTGGAATTGATTGACCAGGGAACGATCAGCGGCAAGATCGCCAAGAGCGTTCTGGAAGAGATGTTTGTCTCAGGCAAGGATCCCGCGCAGATCGTCAAAGAGTCGGGGATGACCCAGATCAGTGATGAAGGCTCACTGCTGCCGCTGATTCAAGAGGTTTTACAGAAGAATCCGAAATCGGTGGAGGACTATCACAGCGGCAAAGGGCAGGCGATCGGTTTTCTGGTCGGTCAGGTCATGAAAGCGACGCAGGGTAAGGCCAATCCCGCGCTGGTGAATCAACTACTCAAGAAGCTTTTAGAAGAAGGCTGAGAAAATTGTCCACGCGGCGTATGTGTCAGTCAGGTATGAGGCACACTATAGAGAAAATTGCACAGCGCTATGCTCCCGGACGATATCAATGATATTTTCACTCATCATCCGCCGCGACAGCGTGGCGGCTTGCACGGCGGATATGGGTTTACCTTCTCTGAACCAACGGCTCAACAATCCCAGGATTCCTGAGAGAAAGAACTCATAGATCAGCCTGATTTCCGTATTATCCTCGATCTTCAACAGAGAGTATCCCTTCTGGCGCAGATTGTCCTTAATGTTTTGCGCGAAAGACGGGTCGCCAGCCGGGCTGAGCAGGACAGCCAGATATTCTCCCTTGGTTTCGAAGAACGAGGCGGCGATGCTAACGATGTCGGACGAACCGCCCGTACCGTTGAGAAAATTTTCCTTGAACATCCCTTCCCATTCGTCTAATACATCCGCTTCGATCTCGGCTAAAATATCGTAGATGCTGTTGAAATATAGGTAGAAAGTGCTGCGATAGACTCCCGCTCCGTCGGCGACTTCTTTCACGGTTATTTTCTCAATGGGTTTCACCCGATACAGACTCCAGAAAGCGTCGCTGAGGGCGGCTTTCGTCTGCGCAGTGCGTTCCGGCTGCTTCTTCATGCGATCTTCCTCCATTACACGACAATTTCGCTGAATTGTCTATTGATCATTCGGTTGTCAGTAGGTATAATCAAATTATACAACAACGTGTCGTCTAAATCAAGACAGATCGAACAGCAGACAAATCGAAGGTCATGGGATGACAGAGGGTGAAGGGCTATGAGCGCAAGCAGTGTAATCCTACTCCAACAAGTTCATCGCTCTTTTGGCAAGAAGCCGATTCTCCAGGAGATCGATCTGGAGATATTCCCCGGTCAGATCTACGGCTTGCTCGGCCCATCGGGCTGTGGCAAGACGACCTTGGTCAAGATCGTCGCCGGAATATTGGAGCCGGCCTCCGGGGAAACCTATGTCCTGAATGAGCGTATGCCCAAACTCAGCGTCATGCGACAGATCGGTTATATGGCGCAGAGCGACGCCTTGTATACCAGCTTAACCGCGCTGGAAAATATGCTCTTCTTCGGGGCGATGTACGGTATGTCCACGGCCCAAATCAAGGCGCGGGCTGAGGAGGTCATGACCCTGGTCAATCTGGCGGAAGACAGGCACAAACCTGTTCAGGCTTATTCAGGCGGAATGCGGCGGCGGTTATCTTTGGCGATCGCGATTTTGCATTGCCCACCGGTATTGATCCTGGACGAACCGACGGTGGGAATCGACCCGGTGCTGCGCAAGAGTATCTGGCAAGAACTGCAAGAACTCGCGCGTCAGGGGACCGCGATTCTGCTGACGACCCATGTCATGGATGAAGCGGATAAATGTCATACCCTGGCGATGATGCGGGAAGGTCGCTTGATCGCTAAGGGTACATCCCGCGAATTGCAGGAGAGAATCGGGGTTAGCGGTATAGAGGAGGCTTTTATCTATTACGGAGGGAACGCGCATGAGAGTTAGAGCTTTAGCTTTGCGTATCCTGAATCAATTGCGCCACGATCGGCGGACGTTAGCCCTGATGCTCTTTGCGCCGATCTTTCTGATCACGCTGATCTACTTCATTTTGGGCGGGAACACCGCTCCGATCAGCATAGCCGTGGTCAATGCCCCGGCGGATTACCTGCGCAATCTGGAGAAATATAACGTGATCGTCCAGCGTATGGATGCCAGCGCCGGGAGCATAGCGCTTGAGCGCAGGGAGGTCGTCGCTGTCGTCAGTTTGCTTGACGGAAAAGCGAGCGTCGCCGTGGATGGTACCAATCCGGCTAAAGTCAAACTGGCTCTGGCCGCCATCGAAGGAGCCAAGATAAGCGCGCCCGCTGTACGTCCGGATTTGCGTTCGGATGTACGCTATGTGTACGGCGCGGAAGATTTATCGATGTTCGATAATATGGGCTCGACGCTGATTGGGTTTGTCATTTTCTTCTTTGTCTTTCTGGTAGCCGGAATTTCCTTCTTGCAGGAGCGGACGACGGGGACCTTAGAAAAACTTCTGTCCATGCCGATCCGGCGCTGGGAAGTCGTCGTGGGTTACGTACTCGGCTTCGGAGTCTTCACGGTTTTGCAATCCCTGATCTTTTCCTCGTTTTGTATCTATGTATTGAAAGTCATGATGGTGGGATCCTTTCCTCTGGTTTTGCTGACGACGCTGCTCTCAGCGATCGTGGCCCTGACCTTGGGGATTCTGGTTTCCACCGCGGCGAGCAATGAATTTCAAATGATTCAATTTATCCCGATCCTGATCATACCGCAAGTATTTTTCTCGGGGCTGTTTGATTTGCCGCCGGTGATCGCCTCTTTTGGCCGGATCATGCCGCTGTACTATGTCGCTGACGCCCTGACCCAAGTCATGCTGCGCGGCGGCGGTTTAGCTGATATCGCTGTGGATCTGTCCGTACTCCTTGGTTGCGCCATTCTCTTCATGGTATTCAATACGTTCTTGCTGAAAAAATATCGCCGGATATAAACGGGGAGGGATCAAGATGAAGAAATTCCTGCATCAGGCCAAGATCGTGCAAGCCGCTGTTGGCGCGTTGCTCGTTGGGACGCTCGCAGGCTGTTCCGCCGGAGGGGATTCCTCGCTCACGTTAAAAGGAGTGGTGGAGACCGACATCCTCTCTCACTACAGCGAAGTCTCCGGAAAGATTAAGGCCATGCCGGTCATGCTGGGACAGCGCGTTTCGTCCGGGGAAGTGATCGCGCTGATCGATGACACCGCCGAACGTTACGCGCTGGAACAGTTAGAGGCGGGCTTGACTCAAAAGAAAGCGGCTCTAGCGGATCTGCTGAATACAGCGGATCCGGCGGATGTGCGGCAAGGGGAAAACAATGTCAGCATCGCGGCACAGTCCGTGAGCCGTGCCCAGATCGCTTATCAGCGCGCCCAACAGGATGATGAAGCCAATCGGCAGCTGTTTGCCTCCGGGGCGATTGCCGAGAAGACGCTGAATGACGCGCAAGACAAAGCTGCTTTAGCCGCACAGGATCTGACGATTGCGCAAAGCCAATTAGATAACGCCCGTCAGAAACTCGTTCTGCTGCAACAGGCGCCTGATGCAGCGAAGATCACGCAATCCCAGGCGAATATTACGCTTACGGAGAGCCAGATTCGCCAGGCCGAAGAGCAGTTGCGGAAATATCAGATCACGGCGCTCGCGGACGGAACGGTCATTAGCTTGAGCTACAGTTTGGGCGCGATGGTTACGCCGGGTTCGAATCTGGCGGATCTGGCGGACGATACGGAAAAGTATATCGTCGCGTATCTGCCGGAAGATAACCTCGCGCTGATCAGTTATGGTCAGGAGGTAAGCGTGCGCAGCGGCGGCGCGGTATACCAGGGCGCTGTGGCCTTTATCGATCTGCAAGCACAGTATACGCCTAAGGATATGCAGACAGCCGTGAATAAGGATAAAAACAGCATGAAAATCAAAGTCCGCCTTTCAGCGGATAACCCGCTGAAAGTGGGAGAAAAGGCGGAGGTTGTGCTAGGGAAGAATTAGTCGTCATCGTCGTCCTTGGCTGATTCTATTTGTAGCGGGGTATCGGTTTCGCTGAGTTCCTCGACGGTACGCAGTGTGCGGTTGATGGCTCTCGTGCGCTTGCCGACGATCTCCTCTAATGTCTTGTCAGCTGTTTGAATTTGTTTGTGGGCTTTATCGAGCATATCGCTGAATTTGACGAATTCCGACTTCACCCCTCTAAGCGTATCCCATACCTCATGCGAGCGTTGCTCTATAGCGAGCGTCTTAAATCCCATTTGGAGCGAACTCAAAAACGCTGAAAGGGTTGTTGCGCCGACCGCCGTGACCTTGTACTTATCGCGCAGTTCCTCGAACAAGGCGGCGTTCTGCACGACCTCGGCATATAAGCCTTCGGTCGGCAGGAACATCAGCGCAAAGTCCGTGGTCTTGGGCGGCACGATATACTTGTCATAAATGTCCTTGGCAAATAGCCGTATCTTCTGTGCGAGCGACTTCCGCGCTTCGTCCATCGCCGCTTTATCCTCCGCGTCAAGCAAGCGGGTGTAGTCCTCAATCGGGAACTTACTGTCAATCGGTAACAACAAAGGCGCATCGCCGTTGCCGGGCAGTTTGATGACGAATTCAACCCGCTTGTTGTTGTCAATCTCCACGTTCATAGCGTACTGACTCGGCGCCAGGATGTCGGAGAGCAGTTTTTCGAGCCGCACTTCGCCGTATGTGCCGCGTTCTTTGACGTTGGTAAGCGCGTTTTTCAGGCTCTTGGCGTCGGCGGCCAGGCTCTTCATTTCGCCAAGCCCTTGCTGAACGCTGTCAAGTTGTTTACTGACCCGTTCAAACGATTGCGCCAGCCGCGTTTCAAGCGTCTTCTGCAACTTCTCGTCCACCACGCCTTGCATCTGTTCAAGCCGTTTTTCGTTGCTCTCTTGCAGCGACTTCATTTTGCTTTCCAGCGTGACATTCACCTTTTCGCTGTTCTCGGCATTGCCGCGCTGAATGGACGAAAGACGACTGTCAAGTTGTTCCTGCAACTCCCGGAGTTGCTTGTTCGTTTCCGCGCGGTTGCCTTGCAGGGTCGTCTGTACGCTCTCCTGAATGAAGCCGAAACGCCGGAACTGCTCTGTGGCGCTATCACTGAGTTGTTTGGCGACACTTTCACGCTGTTCATCGCTGTTGCGTTTTAGCAAAGCTATGACGGCTTCTATGTCCGCTTGTTTCTTTCCGGACATCAACAGCACCGCCAGCAAAATCAGCAGCGCGATCATTACGCTGTCGAAAATTATTTGCATCTCACCCATCAAAGCACCCTCCTTACCTACGCTTTGATTGTATCACCTTCGCCGCCAACAAAACAAAAATATTTTGATTATCCCGCAAAGTGCAGCTTGCACACGATGAATGATGCTTTACAAGATGCTATGCTACTCTCGCGCGGAAAGGGTGTTGAACAGGAGTCCCTGATTCCGTCCAAGCCGCCCGTTGCTTGTAACAATTTTTGGTGCAGGCGTATGACCTGCTCTTTGCTTAACGTAATCATTTCGCCAGTTCTTCAAACGCTCTGATATGCTTCGTCAAGATGTGCGTAGCCGCCGCGTCCACATCAGCGTCATCCGCAACAGCGTTTTGGCTGAACAGGCTGTAATCCAACAGCACATAGCGCGGGGCATTATTTTTCAAAATGATTGCCGTACCCTTTTCATCCACGAGCCGGGCAACTCTCGAAAAGTTTTGATTGGCTTCCGATATGGAAACAAGGTTTTCAACATTGATGTTCATTTCAACCCCTCCGCTATTAGCATAACACAAACTTAGGACAAATGTAACCTAAAATTTATTTTTTGTCCATTGTCCGTCTGATATACGATCCCCTGTCGTGTGCAAGGTCGTCGAACGGGCGGTTGTAGCAATCGTTATCTACGCCTCACGTTGACCATCGACCACGCGCACAGGCGAAACGCAACGGTCAAAAACGGATTGCGGGGCAAGGACACCCTGAATATCGACGGTTGAGCGTCGGGGCGTTGCGGGATAAGCAAAATATTTTTGTTGACAAAACCAGGTCGGATGTATTAGACTTATCTCAAGGTCGGACATATCAGACCTTGAGAAAGGGGAGGCCATATGGATCCTTTGAAATTATTTGACGCCGAATATCGTTTTATGCGCCTGTTATGGGAGCATGAACCGG
>JAITOV010000069.1 GCA_031289735.1 Peptococcaceae bacterium | reverse complement strand
TGAAGCGCTGCCGGAAGATACGCTCAAGGATGAACTCACTGCCCTGAAATTGGAGGAAATGACCCCGCGACAATCATTGGAATACTTATATGACTTGCAGGAACGTTTAAAAAGTGGCGCGCTAAACGCTGAAATGAGAAAGGGATGATCCATCGTATGACGAGCTTACGGATAGGTATCGATGTGGGCGGGACATTCACCGACGCGGTATTGCTGGACTGCCTGAACGTGGCGGCTGAACAGAAAGTCCCCACGCGCTCAGACGCTCTGCTGGAGACCGTTCTGACAGCCTTGGACGCGTTGCGGCTGCCGCGTGACGCCGCAATAGATCAGATCACGGTGAGCACGACTCTGATCACCAACGCGATCTTGCAGAAGCGTTTGACGCCGACGGAACTTTTACTCATTCCGGGGTATGGGATGAGACTGGACGCGCTCGCCTGGCCGGTTCCTTATCGCGCCTTGCAAGGGCAGTTGGATTTTCGCGGGCGGGAAATCGCGGCCGTGGAGACAACGGAGGTTCAAGAGGAAGCGCGCAGGCTGAGTCTAATAAACCCTTGCTCGTCTGTGGCCATCGTTGGCAAATTCTCTCATCGCAATAACGCGCAGGAATTGGGTGTGGAACAGATCTTGAAAAAAACCGCGCCTCAGTTGCGGACAACCCTGGGGCATCGCTGGGGCGGCGCGAATATCTACCGGCGCGCTTTGACTGCATACCTGAATCTGGCCTGTCAAGACGAATTTGCCGCTTTTGCTGACGGATTACGCCAGGCGGTGCGGCAGCGTGGGTTCACGGCGCCGCTGCAAATACTGAAAGCGGATGGCGGCGTGCTGCCGCTGGAAGATATCCGGGCGGTGGATACCGTATACTCCGGCCCGGCGGCCAGTATGTTAGGCGCGTTAGCGGACTCCGGGGAGGATATGCCGGATTCCTACGTAGTGATTGATGTCGGCGGAACCTCGACGGATATGGGGTTGATTCTGGATCGTGTCCCGATGTGGAGCGCTAAAGGCGCGAAAATCGGCGGCTTCTCGACCCAAATCCGGGCGATGGCCGTGCGTTCGCTCGCCATGGGCGGAGACAGTGTCGTACAGGTGGAGGATGGGCAGGTGCGCATTCAACCGTATCGCGCCGGATTGCCTTGTTGCCGGGGCGGGCCGGAGCTGACGCCGACGGATGCGATGTGTTATCTGGGCATCGTGGCTATTGGAGATCAGAACAAAGCGGCGGAGGGGTTAGCCCGCCAATGCCCGGTGGATCAAACACCTGAGTCTCTAAGCGCGCTGGCACAGGAGATCCTGAATGTGATGAGTCAAAAGATCACGGATGCTGTCATGGATTTGGAGCGGGAATGGCGGGATGAGCCGACGTATAAGATCTGGCAGGTATTACACCCGCAGCAGCAGGGAAATTTCCCGATCTGGCTGAGCGGCGGCCCTGCGCCGGGTTTGCTGCGTGACCTCACCCGGCAATCAGGCCGTGCGGTGCGGAGCGGAACGCGCTCCGGCTTGGCGAACGCCATCGGCGCAGCCTTGGCCCGGCCGGCCTTTTCACGTACGCTGCATTTGGATACGGTCGTGGGTCGTTATCGCATCGCAGAAACGGGAGAACAAGGCGTGTGGCAAGGATCTCCACGTCCGCACAAGGAAATCACGCGCTTGATGGAGGAGATTATGACGCGGGAAAGTGAGCGGCGCGGTTTGGCGCCGGATGATTGGCAGAAAGAAGTATTCGATTTCTTTCCGGTGGTCGACGGATATAGCGCGGTGGGACAGGTCGTGCGCGGATCATGGCATGTACCGGCCGGCATTATGGGGAGGGTGAATCAATGAAAAAGACGGCGTTAATGTTTTTCCCTGCCTTCGACTGGTCGCTGGGCAGTACCCATCCCGAACGTGAAGAACGCTTGCTCTATACGCAGGAGCAGCTGTTCGAAGAAGGGGTCATGGATCTGCCGCAGATTGTCCAGTTAAATCCGATCGTCGCCCCGCTGAAGGCTGTATGCCGTACCCAGGCGATTTTCCCCAGCTCGGAAGAACAGGATCTGGAGGCGCATCGCATCGCGGCGGGTAGCGCGCTGGTCATGGGGGACGCTTGGGCGCGTCAGGAGATTCACAACGGATTTGCTCTGGTTCGACCGCCCGGTCATCACGCCGGCGCGGTCGTCTGGGGAAATCGCGGCTTCTGCACGTTGAATAATGAAGCCATTTTGATCAATCATCTGCGCAGCCAGTACGGTTATCGCAAGATCGCCGTTGTCGATACGGATGTTCATCATGGAGACGGTACGCAGAATATCTTTTGGCATGATCCGAACGTACTGTTCATCTCCCTGCATCAAGACGGGCGCACGCTCTATCCGGGCAGCGGTTTTGTCGATGAGCTGGGCGGGGTGAACGCCTGGGGGCAGACTTTGAATATCCCGATGCCGCCGGGTACCGGAGATGACGGTTATCTCTATATGCTGGAACACTGGGTATTGCCCAAATTGCAGGAATTCCAACCGGACGTGGTCATTAATTCAGCCGGTCAGGATAATCATTACTCCGATCCTCTGGCCAGGATGAATGTCTCGGCGCGCGGCTATGGTCAGATTACCGAACTGGTGCGGCCGGATATTGCGGTGTTGGAAGGCGGGTATTCGATTGAAACCGCGCTGCCTTATGTGAATCTGGCTATTCTGTTAGCCCTGGCCGGTGAGGATTATTCTCAGGTGCAAGAGCCGAGCAACCGGCGGCATACGGACGTATCGCTGAAAGATTTTAAGCAGTACTATCAGGATTTGCGCGCCAAGCAGGAATCCCAGCGTGTGACCTGGGACAAAGAGCGGGTGAAACATCTACTCAATCAGGAATGGGCGCATGAAGACTACTCGGTCTATTATGATACGGAAGGCTTCCAGGAGACCCGCCAGGAGTACGTCCGGCCTTGTGCGTATTGCGGCGGTACAGTCGTGATCATGAGCAAAGTTCGTCTGCATAGCGATGTCTGTGTCCTGGTCCGTATCCCGTTCCTGGCTTGTGAGACCTGCCGCCGGACCGGTCTGGATGTTTGGCAGTCCCTGAGCGAACGCAGTCAAGAGAGCCATCGTTATGGTTCGATTCTCTTGCAGAATCAAGCGGACGACGATATCCGGCTCTGGAAACGTTATGAAGGAGTGACTAAGTTTTGACGCCGGTCATTCAGGTCTTAGAGCCACACATAGCGAATCAGATCGCGGCGGGTGAGGTGATCGAGCGTCCGCTGAATGTGGTCAAAGAGTTAGTGGAGAACGCTCTGGACGCAGGGGCCGGGAAGATCGACATCGCGATCGAAGGCAGCGGCGTGGCGCTAATCTGCGTGCGGGACGATGGGCAAGGGATGCAACCGGACGATTTGCTGATGAGTATTCAGCGCCATGCGACCAGCAAAATCCGCCGCATGGACGATCTGGAGACCTTACATACGCTGGGGTTTCGCGGCGAAGCGCTGCCCAGTATCGCCTCGGTAGCTCGGGTGGAGATTGCCTCCCGCCCGCGGGGGACGGATGAGGGCATGTGTATCGAGGTGGCGGGAGGAGAGCGGACGCAGATCTCCGAGTGCGGCAGCCCGGTTGGGACGATCGTCACGGTGCGTGATTTGTTTTATAATACGCCGGCCCGGCGCAAATTTCTGCGTTCGCCGAACGCTGAATTTGGGCGGATCAGTGACTTAGTGGGCCGCTTGGCCTTGGCGCGTCCGGAGGTGGCTTTCACTCTGGCGCATCCGAAACAAGTGGTTTTACAAACCGACGGGCGCAATGACCTGCGCGCGGCAATCGGCGCGGTGTTCGGTATGGATGCGGCTCGCCGGATGATCCCGCTGCAAGCGGCGCGGGGAGATTGGCAGCTATCCGGCTATATCTCTCCGCCGGATCAACTGCGTTCGAACCGGCAGGGTGAGGTGATCGTCGTCAACGGGCGCAGCATCCATGCCGCGTCGGTTTCTCAAGCGATTTCCGCCGCGTACCACGGCTTGATTCCGCTGAAGTATTATCCGTGGGCCATCTTGCATCTGAATCTGCCGCCGGCTGAATACGACGTGAATGTTCATCCGACCAAATTGGAGATTCGCTTGCGCCAAGAAGCGGAACTCTCTGATTTCATCAGTTCGCGGATTCGCCAGGCGCTGTTGAGCGGCGCTAGACAGAACAAATCGTCTCCATGGGTCTATACGGACGCTGCGTCAGCGCAAGAAACAGCGCGCTCGGTGCGAGAAATCACGCCGCCCAATCTGCGCTTGAATTTCGCCGGACCGCAACGCGTTGCAGCTGCACCGCAACAGCGAACTGAAGCTGAAGCGCAGCAGCGGGAAGGAGCGTTGGGTCAACAGACGCCGGCGAAGATACTGCCGCAGCAGGTTGAAGCGGCTATGCCGGAAGATATCTGGCCGCTGGCGCAGGTATTACAGACATACATCGTAGCTACGGACGGCGAGAGTCTGTGGATCATTGATCAGCACGCCGCCCACGAGCGGATCAATTATGAAACGCTGTGGCGCGAGGCGCAAACCAGGCCGTCCTTCAGTCAGGAATTGCTGATCCCGGTATCTGTGGAATTCACCTTGCAGGAAGAGCAGATCCTACTGGAACACTTGGAACGGCTGCGGGATATGGGGTTTGTCCTGGAGCACTTTGGTCAGCGCGCTTATATCTTGCGCTCTGTACCGGCGGATATCGGCGCCATCGACCCGGAAGAACTGCTGCATCGATTTCTCGATGCTATTTTGACCGGCCCGGCGCCGCCCACGAAAGAAAAACTCATGGAAGAGTGGATCTATCTGATCGCTTGTCATCAATCGGTTCGGGCGAAGGAGACGCTCACTCTGCCGGAGATGGAGGAATTGCTCGCCCGGTTGAGCCGTACGGCCAATCCACTGTCCTGCCCGCACGGGCGGCCGGCGATGATCCATTTGACCCGGCGCGAACTGGAAAAGAGGTTTCACCGCACGTGATCAGCAGAGTGAATATCCATCTAACGCATCAGGAAGACGCGCTTCAGCAGAGGGCGGATTGGTTTCGCGCCCAAGCGGGGTGCGCCCAATTATTGTGTGCAGCTAAGCAACCGGATGCTGACCTGCCGGTATTGCGGATCACCCGTAGCCGGAGTGAGCTGGCCTGGAATCAGGAGTGTTTGCGCTTTCATCCCAGCCTGGCTTTGTTGCGCGTGATGAATGTCTCTCAGGGGCAACCAGACCGCTTCTTGCAAGCGACGCAACTGCGTCCGGGGGATACCTGCCTGGATCTGACACTGGGCTTAGCGACGGACGCCTTGGTGGCGGCATGGACGGTTGGGGAGGCGGGCCGGGTGATCGGCGTGGAACGATCGCCGTTGCTGGGCGCTCTGGTGCGTGAAGGGTTGAGCGTTTTAGCGGAGGCCCAAGTTCCGGTCGTTAAGAACGCCTGTAAGCAGAGAGCCTGGATGGCTCTGCGCCAGGCGGCGTCTCGGATCGCGGTGATCTGGGCTGAGCATGGCGCCTATTTAGCTGAGCAAGCGGCGGACGCGGTGGACGTCGTGTATTTTGATCCGATGTTTCGGCATACACGTAAACAATCCTCAGCCATTCGTCCCTTATATGATTGGGCGGAGCTTAGTGAACTACAGGAAGAAGCAGTGCGTCAAGCCTGCCGGGTCGCCCGCCGCCGGGTCGTGATGAAGGAACGTAAAGGCAGCGGCCAGTTTGCCCGCTTGGGCTTTACGGTGAGTTCCGGCGGAAAATACAGCGAAGTGGATTTTGGCGTGATTGAGGTGCATTCATGCAACCGCTGATCATCATTACCGGGCCGACCGGCGTAGGCAAATCCGCCGCGGCTGTTACTTTGGCGGAACAGATTCACGGCGAGATCATTTCCGGAGACTCCGTTCAGATGTACCGTTCTCTGGATATCGGTTCGGCGAAACCGAGCGTTGAGGAACGCCGCGGCGTGCCGCATCACTTGATTGACTGTTTAGATCCGGATGAACCGTATACCGCGGCTCGGTTTCAACAAGAGGCGCAGCGTTGGATCGAAGAGATTCGCCAACGTGGTCACGTGCCGATCGTCGCCGGAGGCTCCGGACTGTACGTGCGTGCTTTATTGGATCCGTTCCGGTTTGCCCCGGCGGGCAGTGAGGAAGTCCGCTTGAAATGGCGCGCTTATGTGCGCCAGCAAGGCAATCAGGCGCTGCACCAAGCCTTGGCTGCTTGCGACCCGGCCAGCGCCGCTCGGTTGCATCCGAACGATACATGCCGAATGATTCGCGCTTTAGAGGTGTTTGAACTGACCGGGCGCCCGTTAAGCCAAGCGCGTGAATTCAAAGAAAAAGAATATCCTCCGGTGCCGGAAAATGTGGTTTACTTAGGCTTAAATACCGAGCGCTCAGAACTCTACCGCCGCATTGATGAACGCTGTGTGCGTATGATCGAGCAGGGTTTGCTGGCGGAAACCCTGGGAATTCTGCGCGCCGGATATGCGCGGAATTTAAAGCCGTTGCAGAGTATCGGGTACCGGCAGGCGCTTTGGCAACTCTACGGTCTAGTGACGGAGCGGGAGATGCTGCGCTTGATGCAGCGCGATACCCGCCATTTGGCCAAACGCCAGTTGACCTGGTTTCAGCGTGATCCGCGCATTCGTTGGTTTGATCCGTTGGCGGGGGGTGTGGAGGAAATGTTGCGTCTGTGTTTATTGCGCCTTGACTAATAGCAAAAAGCGCCGACTCCATATTTTGGAGTCAGCGCTTTTTGCTTCTGTCTATTGGACAGGGAGCATATCACTGTGCGAAGTTGGGGCGGGCGTTGTTGATTTGGTTTGGATTTGGCTGTTGGCTAATTTAATTAGTTTCTAGCTAATATCATTAGTTTATAACTTACCTTCTGCAAAGCCTGACCTATTTCGCCGCTTCAGCAAAGGGAATTTCCCTGACCGGCGCCGCCGCCCTGCTTTTCGCGCTCAAAACATTCGGCTATCTCTGCTTTACGTCTATTATCCTTTTCGTATCCGTGCTGGCGAAACGATACGCCGTTACGGTG
>JAITOV010000054.1 GCA_031289735.1 Peptococcaceae bacterium | reverse complement strand
ATACATCAATCTTATGCCCAGGAACCCTTGGTCGATACGATCGTGGACGGCGTCCTGCAAACGATTCTGGGCAAAGACCCTGTGCCGAACAGTCCGTGGGAAATCATGGCCGTTCGCTCGGAAGCCCTGTTCGTGCGTGACGCGCAATGCCGTGCCGGACGCACCGGTATGGGATTGTAGGGGAACGAAACTTCTTTATCGCCGGCCGGAGTCATCGCGGCAGATTTTCCGGGCGGTATGAGGCCATCTGACAGCCATGAAGTGTCCCAGCTGAACGAGCTCAAGATCGACGTAGGCGCGTTGGTCGTTGGCGCTCACTATGCTTTGGCGGGGAATATCGTCATGGTGGAACAGATGCCGATCTATGGTGGCTATGCCGGTGGATTAGAAGAAACAGCCATCATTGATGTTGCAACAACCATTAACTCTTTTGTGATGATGCAGGCGACCTGGCATTTGGATGGCCCGGTGCATGTACGCTGGGGAATCACGACGGCTAGAGAAGCGCTCGCAGTAGCGGGTCATGCGGCCCGGGCCATCGAAGAAAACACGCATTTTATTCTCGGTAACCAATACTACACGTTAGCCGGTCCTTGCACAGTAATGTGTCTTTTGGAAACGGCCGCGCAAGCGATCACGGATACAGTGAGCGGGCGGGAAATTCTCTCCGGCGTAGCCGCGGCCAAAGGGGTATCGACCGATATGTTTACGGCGATGGAAGCGCGCATGATGGCTGAAGTTGCGCACGCGGTGGCGGGCATGGATCTGCAAGACGTGAATATCCTGCTGGATAAGCTGGTTGCCAGCTATGAAAAGAATTACAAGACAGCGCCTAAGGGTAAATCATTCTCCGAATGTATTGATCCGGTGACGCTGCAACCTACGGATGAATATATCGCGGTCTATAACGAGGCAGTTGATATCTTAACAGAACTGGGGCTTACGTATTGGAATAAATAGCTCAGGGGGTTCTGTGCCGGAATGCCCTGCGCAACTGTCTGACGTCCGTGAACCTGCGGAGGGAAGCGGCTGCGCAGGGCTCTTCTATATTCAATGTATGACATGGAGGGTGGATCGTAGGGATCATACGGACTCTAAATCCGTACAGCCGGGTGCGACCCCCGGACTCTCCGCCAACCTTTGGATACATAGGATGTTTCTCAGTGGAAACCCCAGGGGACGCCAAGCGCAAGAGGTGAATGTCATGATCGTAACTTTCTTCCCATCCGGTAACAAAATCGAGGTCAAACGCGGCACCCTGCTGGCGGATGCGGCGGAACTGGCTGGCGTGCGGATTCAGTCGCCTTGCGGGTATGCGAAAACCTGCGGGAAATGTAAAGTCCAGGTATTGGATCCACCGCAACCGGACGGAAACGAGGGCGGGGCTTATGAGGAACGCCTGAGCCGTTTGACTAGTGAGGAACTGAAGAAGCTGACGGAGCGGGAACGGGAGAACGGTATGCGTTTAGCTTGCTGTGCGAAGGTATTCGCTGATGTGCGTATTTTTCTGCCGCCGGAGAGCCGGGTGGGCGTACCGCTGATTCTGGATAAAGTCCGCGGACGTCAGATGGTGCTGAAACCGGCGGTGTTGCCTTATTATCTGGAGTTAACGCCACCGACGCTGGCAGACCACAGGGATGATTATACCCGGATCAAAGACGCTTTAGCTGTGATCGCACCGCAATTGCGGGACCTTCATATGGATTACCGGGCTTCACGTGAGCTTTCCGGCGTTTTGCGCCGGGCCAAATGGCAAGTGACGGTGTTGATTCTCTATGATCGCGAGATCATCGGGGTCAGGGGCGGCGAGGTCCAAGATCTTTATGGGATGGCGATCGATATCGGAACGACCACAGTTGCCGCCTATCTATGCAATCTGAACAACGGCAAACTGATGCAGAGCGCCAGCGCGCTGAACCGCCAGACGGCCTATGGGGCGGATATTTTATCCCGCATTTCTTATTGTATGCATCAGGAAGACGGCTTGGAAAACCTGAATCAAGCGCTGCGCCGGACGGTGAACGGTTTGATTCAGGAACTGACTACGCGGCAGGCGTCGGACGCAGGGATCAACGTGGATCCGGCGGATGTCGTCGAGATGACGCTGGTATTTAATACGGTGATGCAGCATATCGCCCTGAATATTCCGCCGGATACGCTGGGCGTGTCCCCGTTTATTTCAACCTATCAGGAAGGCGTGGATATCAAAGCGCGGGATTTGGGCTTTGAGATCATGCCGGGCGCCAATGTACACTGCTTGCCGTCCATTGCCGGATTTATCGGTGCGGACTGTACGGCGGTGTTAATTTCGGAAGAACCCCATCGGCAGGATAAGCGTCTGTTACTGATCGATATCGGCACCAACAGTGAGATCTGCCTCGGTAACCGGGCTGGTTTGTATAGCACTTCCTGCGCGACCGGCCCGGCGTTGGAAGGGGCGGAGATCAGTTGCGGGATGCGCGCTGAAGGCGGCGCGATCCAGCATGTAGCGATCGACCCGCACACGCTGGAACCTGAGCTGGATGTGATCGGCGGCGAGATCCCGCGCGGGATATGCGGGTCGGGCATTATCGATGTGGTCGCGCAGATGGCGGAGTCGGGCCTCATCGCACCGGACGGAAAATTTGTCAAAGATCTGGACTCGTCCAGAGTTCGCTTGGATGCGGGTGGGAAGAAATACGAATACGTCCTCTATTTCGGGCAAGGCGGCGCGGAAAAGGACGTCGTCGTCACACAGAAAGATGTGCGGGCGGTACAACTGGCTAAAGCGGCGCTCTATAGCGGGGCAATGACTTTGATGCAGGCGAGCGGGATTACGAAGATCGACGGCGTCATTCTGGCCGGAGCCTTCGGTAATTATATCGATAAAGCGAATGCGGTGAAGTTGGGCTTATTCCCCGATTGCTCGTTGGACGATGTGCGCGTCGTCGGAAACGCGGCTGGCGAAGGCGCCCGCTTGGCTCTGATCAATACGGATAAACGGGAAGAGGCCTATCAGGTAGCGAAATCCGTAACCTTTATTGAGAGCGCCGCTGACGAAGGGTTTTATAAACTCTTCGGTGAGGCGATTACGATCCCCCATGAGAAGGATTTGTTTCTGGCTAATCTGAAGGGGGTATTCCCGTGCACGGGCATTGACGACCGGGTCTTGCCGGAAGCAGTCCTGGCGAAAGGCGCCTTAGCGCATCGGGATATACCAACGATGTTATGGAGCGCGCGCGTGACGGCGGCTCTGGAGAAGCAGAGTTTTCTGCGTTTGCCGCTGAGCCAGACGATTGAGACGCAGTCTTATGGAGCGGAGTTAACTTGGAGTGCGGGAACGCCGCTTTCCAGTGGCTATATCTTTACGCAGGCTGCGCAATTGAGCGCTTTATCGCGTGAAGCGTTTAACGCCTGGCCGGTTCAGCACGTTTTAAAATGCATTCGCCAGGCGCGCGGGGAGAAGATCATCCTGGATATTGCCGGTCCGTTCTCGATTCTGGGCGGATTGATCGATCCGACGGCGCTGATCCGCGCGGCGATAACGGAAAAAGCTCTGGTCGGCGAAGCGCTCGCGCACATCGAAGATTTTCTCGTGCAATACATCGAAGCGGCCTTGGCCGCCGGTGTCCAGGTGATCTCGCTGGCTGATCCCATCGGGGTTATGGAGATCGTCGGGCAAAGAATGTACAAAGAAATCAGTGGCCGCACGCTCTACGCCGTCTTAAAACGCGTGTATCCCGCCTTAGATCACGCCCTCATCCATCTGTGCGGCAAGACATCCGCTTCGTTGCAAAAAACCGGCTGGATCGTCCTGAAACCACGGCGCATCTCCAAGGATAGAGATTATCGGGAGACGCTGTTCGAGTTGGCGGAGGAAAAGAATATTCGTTTAGCGGGTCATCACTGCATCAATCATGACGCTTGCGGGGAATCGATTTTTTGGCATGCTGAACTACGATAGGAGGACGGAACATGGAATTCACCAGTACCCAGCAGGAGCGTCTGTGGGAATTAGGCGTCTCAGAAGAAGTTGTCAAGGAAGAATTTACCGAGGCTACGCAGCGTAATGAAGCGTTCAAGCGCTTGGAAAAACAGCAAGTGAGCCTGGGGAAGGCGCGTTTGCAGAACTTACGCGAGACGTCGCGCAAACCGGCGCTCTGTGTGTTGCAAGAGACTTTGACCGGCGCGTTGACGCAAGCCGGGTTTG
Organism: Peptococcaceae bacterium; assembly: GCA_031289735.1. Lineage (GTDB taxonomy): Bacteria > Bacillota > Desulfitobacteriia > Desulfitobacteriales > Desulfitobacteriaceae > JAITOS01. Next base: position 5,891 of record JAITOV010000054.1, on the reverse strand, counting down.
TGCAAGTGGTTACCCCGCTGATCCTGGCGAAACAGCATCTGCGCAAGATGTCGATTGATGAAGAGCATCCGTTGAATCAGCAAGTGTTTTGGCTGGATAACCATCATTGCCTGCGTCCGATGCTCGCGCCGAATCTGTACTATATATCGAAAGATTTATTGAATATTTGGCAAGAACCGGTGCGCATTTTTGAAGTCGGTTCGTGTTTCCGTAAAGAGTCGCAAGGGAGCCGGCATCTCGCCGAGTTTACGATGCTGAATCTGGTCGAATGGGGTACGCCGTTCGAACACAGAGAGGCCAGGATCGCTGAATTGGCCGCTCTTGTGATGCAATCCGCCGGTATGGAAGATTATGCCTTGGAAACGGAAGACTCCGTCGTCTATGGTTCGACGCTGGATGTGGTGTGTGATGGATTAGAGGTCGGTTCCAGTTCACAAGGACCGCACCCGCTGGATCCGGCCTGGGGAATCACTACGACCTGGGTAGGGATCGGCTTCGGGTTGGAACGTATTTTATTAGCCAAAGAAAAGCCGAATACGATTCGTGCCGTGGGACGCAGCTTGACCTATCTGGATGGGGTTAGACTGAATATAAAATGAAGTAATAGGTTACCTCCGCAAGAGGGATAGGCGAAAGGGTGATCGGAATGGTCAAACAGTTGTTGCAAGAGATCGCAGCGGGAAAACAGCCAAGTGAAAATGAGATCGTGGCATTGCTCTCTGAGCGGGATCCTGTCGTGATGCAGCAGATCTTTGCCCAGGCGCGGGAAGCGCGCGATAGAGTGTTTGGCGGAAAGGTGTTTGTGTATGGTTTTGTGTATTTCTCGACGTATTGCCGTAATGAGTGCGCGTTTTGTCTGTATCGTTGTTCCAATCAGGATCTGCCGCGTTATCGCAAGAGCGAGCGGGAGATCTTGGCTGCCGCCAGCTTGCTGGCTGACTCCGGGGTGCATCTGATCGATCTGACGATGGGGGAGGATCCGGAGTTCTATGCTCAGCCGCAGCGCTTAATCAATCTGGTGCGTGGGGTCAAAGAGGCGACAGGATTGCCGGTGATGATCTCGGCCGGTATCCTGAGTACTTCCTTGATCCGGCGTTTACAGGATGCGGGCGGCGATTGGCTGGCGGTATATCAGGAAACCCATAACCGCAGTCTCTTTGCCAAACGCCGTCTGGGGCAGAGCTTCAATCTGCGGATGAAAGTCAAAAGAAGCGCGGCGGCGGCAGGGATGCTGATCGAGGAAGGCATCCTGGCCGGATTCGGCGAATCATTGCGCGATCATGCGCGTTCTTTTGCCCAAATGGGCGCGTTGGGCGCACACCAAGTGCGCAGTATGACCTTTGTCGCCCAAAAAGGCACGCCTTTACAAGACCGGGCGCATACTGATCGTGACTTGGAATTGTTGGATATCGCACTGATGCGCTTGTTATTTCCCGACGGGTTGATTCCGGCGTCGTTGGATGTCGAAGGCCTGGCGGGATTGGAGCGACGTCTGTTGGCTGGAGCGAATGTCGTGACTTCCCTGATTCCGCCGCATGAGGGACTAGCCGGCGTGTCCCAGCAAGAGAAGGATATTTTAGCTGGTGGACGCACGGTAAGCGCGATTGCGCCTATCATTGAAAAATGCGGTTTACACATGGCTGCGGCGCATGAATATAAGACGTGGGTGGAGCAGGCTAAGGAGAAACAGCGCCAGAGCTGGTCGGATGTCGTATGAGGATGTAATCATGAAGATAGTGATTGCCGGAGGAAAACTGCAAGCGGTAGAAGCCGTCTATTTAGCCCGTCAGCTGGGATGGCAGAGTATTGTCGTCGATCGCAACGCCCGAGCGCCGGCAGCGGAGATGGCGGATCACTTCGTTTGCTCAGAGATCAGCGATCATAAGAAGCTGCTGCCTCTGATTCGCGGGGGAGATGTGGTCTTGCCTGCCTTGGAGGCGGAGGACGCCCTGGCATTATTGGGCGTCTATTGCCAAGAGACCGGCACGCCGTATTTGTTTGATCCGGACGCCTATCGCTTATCTTCTTCGAAGCTGGCCTGTGATCGCTTTTTTAGAGAACAGGGGATCCCGGCGCCGCGTTATTATCCGGAAGCAGAATTTCCCTTGATCGTCAAACCCAGCGGTCAGAGCGGTAGCCGCGGCGTACGTACCGTCGCCTCGGCGGGTGAGCTCAAGGGGATCGATCGGCGGGAATATGTGATCCAGGAATTCTTCCGGGGACCGTCCTATTCCGTGGAGGTCATTGGCTGGGGAGCATCCTTTGAAATTCTGGAAATCACCGAGATCATCATCGATGCGCAGTTCGACTGTAAAGCAGTGGTCGCGCCGGCAGCGATCTCAGCGCGGACGAAGCTGGAAATGTTGGAAATAGCGTGGCGCTTAGCGCAGTTAATGCAGATCTGTGGGATTTTTGATATCGAAGTTGTCCAGACGCCACACGGGTTGAAGGTTCTGGAGATTGACGCGCGCTTACCCAGCCAGACGCCGATCAGTGTCTGGCATTCGAGTGGCGTAAATATGTTGGAGCGGCTGTATGCTTATCATATGAGCGACCCGGCGCCCAGACAACCGCGGGCCGACAGGGTTTGTATCTATAAACAGATCGCCGTGGATGGGCGCGCGATCACCTCTCTGGGGGAACATATCTTGACGGATCAAGGACCGCTGCATATTATGCCAGGCCAGTTCGGGGCAACCAATATGATCACGAACTATGTTCCCGATGCGCAGCGCTGGGTAGCGGCGGTGATCGTCTGTGCGGAGACGCAAGCGCAAGCGGAGCAAGAGTTTCGTCAGGTGATCATGAATATTCAGGCGGCGCAAGGCCCGGGCGCGTGGGAATATCGGGAGGGTTAAGGATATGACCAGACTGAAGACAGAAGATATCGCGCATATCTGTACAGGAGTAGCGTCCTATGACCGCGAATTCAGCAAGCAGACGGGGAAATCTATGTTGGAAGCAGCCCAATGGGCCTTTCACAAGCGGATCGATCCGGGGGCCTGGAAGATAGCCGTCGTTCCGGTGAATAGCGGAGCGGGTGTTCTGTCCGGTTTCTGTGACAGCGTGGCGGGGGTTCTGCGTTATGTGGGATGCAACGTTTATATAACGGATGGAGCGGATGTGGCCGGGTTGAGCGAAGCTTATCTAGACCGGGCGGATATCGTATTCATGGCCGATGATGATGAATTCGCAGCCTGTGGACTAACATTCCGCGGGCACAGTTCGAACGGTTCAGCTACGGGAATCGGCTATGCGGCCGGTTTAGAATTGATGCGCGGGGATCTGGATGGCCAGGAAGTACTCGTTCTGGGCGCCGGCCCGGTCGGCTGCGCGGCGACCCAGTATCTGTTAAGCAAAAAGGCCAGGGTTTTCATCCATGATCCCGATCCTCAGCGCCTGAACCACGTGCGGCAAACCACGGCGGGACGCTGTATCCCGGCGCCGGACTGGTCGCAACGCACATTCACGCATATCCTGGACGCGACCCCAGCCGCCCGGATCCTTACGCCGGATCATGTCACGCCGGACACCCTGCTCGCTCTCCCCGGCATACCCATCGGAGCAGACGAGCAGGTGATTCGCTCCTGCTGCGATGTGCTGCACAACCCGCTGGAATTGGGCACAATCGCCATGCTGGTACAGTGCGTTCCGCAGCACTAGTAGTCAAGGTGGCTATTCAGCCCCCCAAGATAGGTTGGAGGGAAGACGGGATTCCAGAGTAACCTACAGGCCATATATTTCGGAGGTGAATAACCGATGACCGAGAAAAAGATGCTCAAACGCTATGTGCGTAAACAACAGAGCTTATTCGCCCTATTGGACAAAATTAAACTCTGGCCTTCCCGCTCCGGTCGCCTGCATGGGATCTTCAGCATAGAAAAAAACGGAGACCTGGCGATCATTACCACCCATTGCCAGGAACGTTTCGTCGTGCGGGATTCCAGAAATAGCCGGGGCGCGCGCTGGCTACGCAATCGCTGGCATACCCAGGCGTGTCCGGCTTGCGCGGTACCGGCCTGGAAGCTGGAAAAATATTTAGCGACGGTTTTTTCCACGACGAGGGAAAGATGATGAAGGCGCAGCGGATGGATCGTTGGGATATCCTGCCGATGAACAACGAGCACGGAGCGGAGGTCTTGCGTATCTATGCGGAAGCGATTGCGGAGGGAACCTCAACCTATGTCAGCGCCCAGCCGGCCTGGGAGGACTGGGATGCCGCCCATATCTGTAAGCATCGTCTGGTGGCCAGCTGCAACGGTCGGATCATAGGCTTTGTTGCCTTGAGTCCGCTCTATCGGCCTGCTTATTATCGTGGCGTAGTTGAATTAAGTATCTATGTGGATAGACCTTTTCGCCGCCGGGGAATTGGGCTGACCCTGTTAAACGCTTTGCTTAGAGATATACGCGGTGGTGAGTTTTGGACGTTGCACGCCTATATTTTTGCGGATAATTTTGCCAGTATACGCCTGCATGAAAGGGCCGGGTTTGCCCAGGCGGGGCTTTATCGGAATTTAGGCCATAGAAATGGGCTGTTCAAGGATATTCGCGTCTATGAATACAGGTTACATCCTGGTGAGTTCAGAATAGAAGGCGGGGTGGGAACGCATGCATGAATTGATCCAAAAACTGTCGGATGCTGTGTTGGAGATGGAAGATGAGCTTGCCGCTGATCTGGCCAAGGAGATCTTGGACGCCGGTATCGATCCGCTGGAGGCCATCGAGACCGGACTGACCGACGGGATGGAACGAGCCGGTCAGTTGTATGAGAAGGAAGAGTATTTTATCCCGGAACTCCTGGGCAGCGCGGATGCCATGTATGCGGCGCTGGATATTTTAAAACCGCAGGTCAAAGCAGAGAGCTTAAAAGAAAAACATCGGATCGTTATCGGTTCGATCGAAGGGGATACGCATGACATCGGTAAGAATATCGTCTCCTTACTGCTGAGTTCAGCTGGATTTGAGGTGCGCGATCTTGGCCGGGATGTCCCGGCGCAGACGTTTTGTCATGCCGCTATGGATTTTGACGCGGAGATCATCGCCATATCTACGTTGATGACCAGCACGATGGAGAAAATGGGAGAAATCCCCGCTCTGCTGCAAGAGATGCAAGTGCGCGAGAGATTTAAGGTCATTGTCGGAGGACGCCCGCTGTCCGCTGGATTCGCCAAGAAAATCGGAGCGGACGGGTATGCCGCTACAGCCGCGGGCGCTCTGCGCTTGGCGAGAAAGCTCTGCAACGTGACGTAACGTACAAATGCGCGGCAAAGTCCAACGCCTACTCGCTGCTCGGCAGATTCTATTCGCGGTTATACTCCGTTACTGCTTCGTATTACTTCGATTATGCTCCCGCCGCGCACACGCCGCGCCGCCACCCTCATCGTAATCAGTGTTATGGCGAATACGCCGACCGCGCACTCCGCAATGCTCGCCCACGGGAAGAAGAATTCCGTCAGCGCTGTTTGCACCAACGCCGCGTGGATCATCAGCGACGCCATCAATCCAAGCGGTACGCCGAGCGCCAGCGACTTCGCGCCGAGCAGCAGACATTCGAGATTCAGCATACGAGAAAGCCCGCCGCGCGTCATACCAACACTTTGGAGCATTGCGAATTCGCGGGCGCGCAGGCGCGTGTTCGCAGACACCGTGCTGATGATGTTTGTCAGTCCGATAAGTGTCAGGAAGGCGGCGAAGCTGTAAATCAACACCGACAGCAGCCGCGCCGTGCGGATTGCCACCGCTTGCTGCCCGGCAATATCGTTCGTACTGAATGTCGCGCCTTGATACTCCGGTATCTCGCCGAGCGCGGGAACGTCCAGCACCTCGCGAAATACGTTGTTCGCGTATGCAACGAACCCCGCCGAATCCGGCACGTCGATATACCAATATAC
>JAITOV010000052.1 GCA_031289735.1 Peptococcaceae bacterium | reverse complement strand
TGAAGCGGATATCATAGCTTTAGCAGAAACCGTAGCCCAATTAGCGCCCAAAAATCGCATCCACATCCTGCCGTATCATAACTACGGCAAAAACAAATATCCGATGTTAGGGAGAACCTATGCCTTAGAAGATGTAAAACGCTCGACCATGGAACAATTAGAGCGTGTCAAAGCGATTATTACATCACATCATGTGGACTGCAAAATACTACCGCTGTGATATAAAAAAGAAAATAGGGCAATTAGGAGGGTAAGGTTATATGGCAAATAAAGTCATCGGCGCCAGAGAAGCGATTGATTGGATCAAAGACGGAGATACTCTGGGAGTAACCGGGGCAGGACTGAGAGGAACACCGGAATATTTATTGAAAACCTTAGAGGATAAATTCCACGAAGCAAAATCACCCAGAGATTTGACCTTATTCTCGGTGGTTGGACATGGCGCTTTTGATAATCGCGGAGATGCAAGGGTCGCTTATCCCGGTCTGCTGAAGAGATTCATCGGGACGCATCCGGATACGTGTATTAGATTACGTGAAATGATCGGCCGCAATGAATGCGAAGCTTATATTTTTCCACAAGGACCGCAGATGCAATTATTACGCGCTATTGCGGAAAAAGGACCGGGCTTCTTAACGAAGATCGGTATCGGAACCTATGTGGATCCCAGAATCGAAGGGGCTAAATGCAACGATAAGGCGAAAGCTGCCGAAGATTTGATCGAAGTGGTCAACCTGCGCGGCGAAGAATGGCTGTTATTTAAGTCGATGCCGATCGATGTAGCGTTTATTCGTGGTACGACTGCGGACGAAAATGGTAATCTCAGTATCGAGCATGAATGTAACTGGCTGGAAGTTTTCGAACTGGCCAACGCAGTCAAATCCAGCGGCGGTAAAGTCATCGTTCAGGTTAAACGGGTCGTCAAGAACGGTTCGATCCATCCGCATCATGTGGTCTTACCGGGCGTATTAGTCGATGCGGTCGTCATCTGCGAAGACTGGGAACATTATCATATGATGAATGACGCGGTTGCTTTCAATGAAGCCTTCACCGGTAATTACCGTGTACCGACCGGCGCCATGGCGGCTCCGAAAGAAACGATCAGCGCCAGAGACGCGATTTTGCGTCGGGCGGCTATGGAACTGTGGCCGGGAGCTGTGGTGAACATGGGCTTCGGTATTACCGGCGGTGTGGGTGAAGTAGCAGAGGCTGAGGGATTAATCGAAAGCCTGACCCTGACAGTCGAGTTAGGTTTATTCGGCGGTATGCCCGGTAAATTCCCGAATTTTGGCGCCGTCATCAATGCGGAAGCCTTTATCTCGATGTCGAATATGTTTAACTATTATCATGCGGGCAATCTGGAGATCTGTTTCCTCGGTTCAGCTCAGGTTGACGCGCATGGCAGCTCGAATGTCAGCAAATTCGGTTCCCGTGTCGTAGGACCGGGCGGATTTATCGATATCACGACCTGCACGCCAAACGTGGTGATTTGCTTGCCGTTTACGAGCAAAGGCTTGGAAGAAGAGGTCGCCGGCGGTAAACTCGTGATCAAACAGGAAGGCAAGATCAAGAAATTTGTCAACACCCTGGACCAGGTCTCGTTCAATGGAGAAATCGCCAGTAAAAATGGCAAGAAAGTCACCTATATTACGGAACGCGGCGTATTCAAATTGCTCGATGGCCAACTGACTCTGACGGAAATTGCCCCCGGCGTAGATCTGGAAAAAGATATTCTCGCGAATATGGAATTCCGACCGGTCATCAGTCCTGATCTGAAATTGATTGACGAACGCGTTTTCCGCCCCGGACGGATGAATTGTTTCGAGCTGGATCAATAAGTAGTAAGGATGTGAAGTGACCATGCCAGATCAAAAAGAAATTTCCGCTTACCTCAACGAGGCGAAGCATGTCATTCTGGCGACGGTGGATGCGCAGAACAAACCGGTGTTGAGAACCATGGGTTCGTTTGCCGCGGATGGTTTGACGGTGTATTGCTCGACCCATAGAGGTACGGATAAATTAACGCATATTCAAAAGAATCCGGCCGTGATCGCCTATTTCCAGCATGAAGGGCAAAACCCGGCAGCCTTCAAGAACGTATCCGTTGCAGGCAAGGCAGTAGCCCTGGAGACGGAAGCGGATATTCAGTACGCTGTACGGGTGCTCAGCGATCATCTGCCGCGCTTTAAGGAGCGGGCGGACAAAGGGGAAATCGCTCATACCGTCTTCCTGCGTATCGAAGCGCAAGAAGTAAAAATCGTCGATTTCAGCAAAGGTAAAGGCCCCCAAGCCGTGGAGATTCTCCGCGTGAATTGACCCCCCCGGATCCTGGACACGATGAGACAACCGGCGGATCCTGAATGGAACCGCCGGTTGTCTTTGATCTTGTACCTGGTAGGGTACTTTGCATAGAGAACGCAGAGTCAGGGCATGAATAAACAGGAATAAGCGTCGAAGGCGTTTTTGGCGGTGATAAGCTTGGATTTCTGGCTGGCTCACGATACTCTGGCGCTCAGTCAATGGTGTCTGAGAGGAGTAGGGGCATATATTTTTTTAATGATCGCGGCAAAGCTGATGGGCAGACGCTCCATTGCTCAACTACGGTTTGCTGACTTTATCATAGCGATGATGCTGACGGATATCATCGCCCAACCGCTGGGCGTAGCCGAAGTGGGCATGGGCGGGTCGCTGATCACATCTGTTGTTTTGCTGTTGTTGTATCTGCTGACGAACTGGCTGACGCTAAAGTCCAAGATCCTGCAACACTTTTTTGATCCCCCGCCGCTTTTGCTGGTGCAAGACGGGCGGATTTTGGAGGATCATCTGGCCCAGGCGAAAATCACCTATGCGTACTTATACTCGGAAGTCCGCAAAAAAGGAATACAAGAGATACAAAAGATATCTCTTGCTTATTGGGAAGCGGATGGGACGATCTCCGTGATTGAAAGTTCGTTGCCTGATGATAAAGCTACTTGATGGCGCGGACTTTGACCACGTCTGGAATGCCGCGTAAGGCTTGGATGATATCATCCGTTAGCGGCGAATCAATATCAATCAGGGTATACGCCCAAATGTCGCGGCTCTTATTCAGCATATTGGAGATGTTAATATTGTTTTTTGAGAAAATTGTGGTGAACTGACTGAGCATATTCGGGATATTGCGATAGTTGATCGCAATGCGCCCGGCGGTGTCGCAACGTCCCAGATTGCAATCAGGATAATTGACGGAGTTCTTGATGTTGCCGTTCTCTAAAAAGTCGACGATCTGTTCTACGGCCATGATGGCGCAGGTATCTTCCGATTCGGCTGTCGAAGCGCCTAGATGCGGGATGGCGATGACGCCTTGGGCGCCGGCGGTTTGGGCATTAGGAAAGTCTGTGACATAACGTTTGACCTTGCCGGAAGCTAAAGCGGCAATAACGTCATCATCATTAAATAACGCGTCACGGGAGAAGTTCAAGAGAATGACGTCGTCTTTCATTTTGTTGAAAGTGGCTTGGTTGAACATACCCTTCGTATCTTTAGAAAGCGGCACATGCACCGTGATAAAATCACAATCGCGATAGATCTCTTCGATGCTGCGGCAATGCCGCACGTGTTTGGACAAGCGCCAAGCCGCGTCTACAGAGATAAACGGGTCATAACCGTAAACCTCCATCTCCAGATTCTTCGCCGCGTTGGCGACCAGAACGCCAACGGCGCCTAAACCGATCACGCCGATTTTCTTTCCTTTAATTTCGATACCGGCAAAATTGGCTTTCTTCTTTTCAATTAATTTATCTACGGTTGGTTCGTCTTTCACGGTAGATACCCAGTTGATACCTTCGACGATATCGCGTGAGGAGAGCAATAAGCCGGCGATGACCGCCTCTTTGACACCGTTGGCATTGGCGCCGGGAGTGTTAAATACGACGACGCCTTGTTCGGCGCATGTATCTAAAGGAATATTGTTGACGCCAGCGCCGGCGCGCGCGATCGCTTGCAGTGTATCCGGTAGTGCGATGTCATGCAGGGCGGCGCTGCGCACCAGCGCGGCGGCGGAATTGCTGAGGTCGTCCGTCTGTTCGTATTGATATTGATCGGAGAATAGATCCAGTCCTATTTGAGCGATAGAATTCAAACCACTTATTTTAAACATTTTTCGCACCCTTTCCAGTTCCTTAAATCGGTGTAATACAATATAATTTTATGCTATACGTAAATGCTGTGTCAAGTAAGATTGAAATCGTGACGGATGATTGATAAAATAGTATATTAAAGGATGAATCAGATAGATGAAGAAATAAAAAGTGGAGTGAGCGCAATTGGATGTAGTAACCTTAGCGAAACGGTTTGTAAATAGCTGCGGCATTAACTGGCCGGTACGGGAGATCTTCCGCACGGAAAAAGCGCAGGAGGCGGTATATGATCCGAAGAGGAAGGAATTCCGCGTGAATACGGAGAAGATCTTTCTTCAGGCGAATCTGCTGGAAATGCCCATGGAGGATTATCTGGTGTTGGTACTGTGTCATAAAATAGGACAGTATCTGGATCCGGACTATGAAGAAGCCGCGCGGAATATTCATAAGATGTTTCGCTTTCTGCAAGAATTTGCAGGGATCGAGTCCGAATTACTGGAAGCCGTCATGCAAAGGGAGCAGCGCGCTGAAAACTTCGGTGAGCAGTTTGTTCCGGCGAGATTATTGGCGGCTTATCACAATGTAGAACAGAAAAATCTGTGTTTGGCGAAGCAGCGGACGGAGATTGAGATCATCGAGTTTAAGCAGAAATGTCGCCGGATGGCTGTATCGGATGCTGACAAAGAATATTACGGCATGGAATAGTGCGCTTGCCGAGGAAGGAGTGGACCGTGGCTTACTTTTATAATGAACCGTCCAGAACATTCAGTGAGTATTTGCTGTTACCGAATCTAACCAAAAAAGAGTGTATCCCGGAAAAAGTCTCTTTGCGTACGCCGGTTGTGCGTTACAAGGTGGGTGAGAAGAGCTCGCTGGAGATCAATCTTCCCGTCACTTCAGCGATTATGCAGTCTGTTTCTGATGCCACGATGGCCATCGCGTTGGCAAGATGCGGCGGGCTGTCTTTTATTTTCGCTTCTCAGCCGATTGACAAGCAGGTGGAAATGGTGGAGAAGGTCAAGAAGTACAAGGCTGGCTTCGTGATCAGTACAGCGAATCTGAGCCCGGAACATACATTGAAGGATTTGTTGGCCTTAAAAGCGAAGACCGGGTATTCTACGGTCCCTGTGACGGAGGACGGATCGGCGGGCGGCAAACTGCTGGGTATCGTCACCAGCAGGGATTATCGTTTAAGCCGTACCCCGTTGAAGTGTAGACTGAAGGAATTTATGACGCCGTTTGATGCGCTGGTCTATGGGATGGAGGGCATCTCCTTGGGAGAAGCCAATGATATGATCTGGGATCACAAGCTGAACTGTCTGCCGATTATCACGAAGGATCGGCGTCTGGCCTACTTGGTATTCCGTAAGGATTATGACGACCATAAGGAGAATCCCGAGATGATTCTCGATCAGGACAAGCGCTTGGTCGTGGGAGCGGGCATTAACTCCAGGGATTATGCGGAACGTGTACCGGCGCTGCTGGAGGCTGGGGCGGATGTGCTGTGCATCGATTCTTCAGACGGGTATTCCGAGTGGCAAGGGGAAACGTTGCGTTGGATCAAAGAGCGCTATCAGGATCGGGTGAAAGTAGGCGCGGGCAATGTCGTTGATAAAGAAGGTTTCACGTATCTGTCTGACGCGGGAGCGGATTTTATCAAGGTCGGCATCGGCGGGGGATCGATTTGCATCACCCGGGAACAAAAAGGCATTGGTCGCGGCCAAGCTTCATCGTTGATTGAAGTGGCCAAAGCGCGGGATGAATATGCCCAAAAAACGGGGATCTATGTGCCGATCTGTTCAGATGGCGGTATTGTTCACGATTACCATATGACCATGGCTCTGGCGATGGGAGCGAATTTTGTGATGCTGGGCAGGTATTTTGCCCGCTTTGACGAAAGTCCATCTCGTAAGCTAAAAATCGGCTCTAACTTTGTCAAAGAATACTGGGGTGAAGGATCGAACCGGGCGCGCAACTGGGAACGTTATGATTATGGTTTCGACAGTGAGCAGAAGCTGGAATTTGAAGAAGGAATCGATTCTTATGTCCCCTATGCTGGCAAACTGAAAGATAATCTCGATATAAGTATTAGTAAGATGAAATCTACGATGTGCAATTGCGGGGCAACCAGCATTGACCAGTTGCACACAGTAGCCAAGCTTACCCTTGTCTCCTCGACGAGCATTATTGAGGGCGGAGCACATGATGTGATCCAGAAGGAAACTTAAAAGTACAAGGGGTCTTGACGATTGATTATCAATCAAGTATTAATCAATATCTGCTTTATTATTGTTTGTATCAGCCTGAGTACGCAGGCGTCGATGAGCAAGACGAGCGTTTTAAATACGTCGATGCGTTTTTGCTTATTGAGCAGCGTATTAAACGGATTGTTGGGCATCGTCCTGATCATGAACCGTGTGACGGTTACAACGGATGCGTTTTTGGATTTTCGCTACATTGCGCTTGTCCTGTCTGCCAGTAATCTTGGTTTGATCTGGACACTGCTGACCGGCGTCATCATGGCCGTCTATCATCTGGTTCATGAAGGGATGAACTTAACGGGGGTCGTGGAGACGCTGGCCATCTTAGTCGCTGCCGCCGGTTGCGGCTTGCTCGCTAGGACGGTGAAGATCAAGTGGAAGTTGTGGCTGGCCGCTGTGCCCTGGTGTATCGTTGTTGTTTTGCTGACCCAACTGCTCATTCAGAGAAATGACGATGTTGCGCTCAGCGGCAGCGTGATTCAGGCCGGCGGTTTTATTGTCGTCGCGCGGTTGGTGTATTTCTATGTGAATTTCATGAGCGAATTAAATGTACATTATCATAGTTATCGGGAGGACTCCCTGAAGGATCATCGGACCGGACTGAATAATGTCCGTCAATTTGATGAGCGTTTCAAGCAAATCGCCAGCCGTTTGGCTGAGTTCGATGGTATCATTACCATGTTGTTTATTGATATCGATTTCTTTAAACGGATCAATGACCGCTATGGACACCAAAACGGCGATATCGTCCTGGAGGAACTGGGCAAGATTCTCATCAGTTCCTGTAGTCATCGCGATATTGTCTCGCGCAACGGCGGAGAAGAATTCTCCGTGGTCATGACGGATTGTCCCAGGGATAAAATCATGACGGTGGCGGAGCGTATCCGTACGGCGGTGGAGAATTATTCGTTCCGGCTCTATGAGAGACAAATCATTCACATCACGGTGTCTATCGGTGTGGCGACCTATCCCGATAGTGTGCGCGATATTAATAAATTGCTCGAAGCGGCTGACGCCGCTATGTACGAAGCCAAGCGCTCCGGACGCAATAAGGTTGTCCTGGCCAAACCTCAGCAGAGCGCACTGGGCAAACCACAGGTGAACTATGATTGGTCCGTTGAGAATAGCTAAGCGCAGGGTGTATTTTTCCCGCTGGCATGGATGTATATAGCATAAATAAAGGAGACAGAACGGATGAGTGTTTTTGAAGCCATGATGCTACTATGTTTTGGGGCCGCATGGCCATTTTCGATCTATAAATCATATACCACCGGCTCATCCGCGGGTAAGAGCGTGGTATTCATGTCGGTGATCATTGTCGGGTATGCGGCCGGTATTCTACATAAGATCTTTTTCTATTTTGACTGGGTCATTTTTCTCTATCTGCTGAACATGGTCATGGTGTCCATTGATTTGGCCCTGTACTTCCGCAATCAGCGCAACGCGGCGGTGAAGAAAATAGCCTAGCGCCTGTGAGAGCATACACGGTGATACATGGCACCATCATAAACCGGGAAAATTGACAGAAAAAATAGGACTGGGCAGGGTTTTGGGAGATTTTGGGGCTGAGCAAGGGTCAAACCAACGAATTGTGCAACAATAAAATGGGTCTTGTACGAAGTATAAGGCAATATTATAATGAATTATGATCTATTTTGTCGAAAGAAAGACAAAAAGCAGAAAATAGAACGGAATCAGCATGGGAGACTCCCCAAAGAGCGGGAGACTCCCCAAAGAGCGGGAGACTCCCGTTCGCTGTGTCTTTACTACCGTTTAGCATTTTGGGCGGACACGTCCCAAGTGCCGGAACGTGAGCTTAGACGGGAGCAACGGAGGTTGCGGAGTACAGGTTCTTGACGGGCGTTTATCCTTGACCCAAAAAGTAAGCGCCCGTATCATCATATAAAGAAAGAACAAGAAACAGGGAATTGGTCGAACGAAAGGGGAAAAGATAGTATGCAAGAAAACACCTTACCAAGAATCAGTCAGACAAAATGGGCGAGACAGCTGCTCATCATCCTGATGACGGCGATCCTCATGATCAGCGCGTCAGCCCCCCTGATGGCGGCGTGGACTCCACCGCCATCAGGGGGGCTGACCGTCGTAGCGGACGCCGCGGTAAGAGACACGATCACCATCGACGGCGTTGAATGGATCAAGATCCAGGAACAAATCTACACACTCGCTCTGCCCTATCAGCCGCTTTTTGCGCTGCTCATCAAGAAGGACACGGTTGGGGAGCCGATATTCTATAGCGCGCTGACTTCCTCACCGACCCTGTACAAAAACTCTAACCTGCGCTCTATCATCAACAACTGGTACGTCGGCGCCAATATTCCGACCATCAAAGCCTACGCGATGAAGAACAGGCTCAGTTATCCTGGTTATACTAAATATCTCGACGAGGCTGGCAACCCCAACCTGGACAAAGTAACCAGCGTCTACTATGAACCGGCTTACAACGTAACCACAGATATAGCCTTTGCACCGGCCTATTTGGAGGAGGCGAAGCTCATCGGGGCGAACGTCTTCGGCCCGTCGGGTGCCGCAGGGAGCTTTCTGCGGACGCATTGGACAGGCAGCGCTTGGGGCGCGTGGATCCATACGACAGGTCAGGGCTTTACGCAAATCAACAGCAAGATTAAGTCCGGCGTCCGCCCGTCCGTCTGGGTGTATCAAGGGCCGAAAACGCCTGAACCGCAAATCCTGAGCCTTTCCACCGCACCCATCACGACCCTGATCGCCAACCACCCGGCGAACCTGCCGATAGCCCTGACGGGAACCAACCTGACCGGCAAAACCGCGACCTTCAGCCTGGTAAACAGCGCCGGAGTAGCGGTGTACACCAGCCCGGTGACCAGTGTTTCCGATAATTTCTACCAAATTCTGAATATCAGCGCGAGCGCCCTCACCATCCCCTACGGGCAGTACACCGTCAGGGCCACCCTGGTGGGCGCTGCCGGCACGGCCAGCGTACCGCTGACCATCGCCGAAGATCTGGACAAATATTGGACCTTCGGCATCAA
>JAITOV010000046.1 GCA_031289735.1 Peptococcaceae bacterium | reverse complement strand
GCGCAGAAAGCCTGGCAAGCGCCGGCGGAGGCGTATGTTTTACTGCAACGACAAACGTGGGTGCAAACAATGCTGACTCAGCGTTCTTCGATCATGCCGGAACAAGTAGCGCAAACGCTGGAACAAAAAGGGATCAAGCTGGTAGCCTCCGAAGAGGAGCACTATCCGTTTTTGCTGGCAGAACTGAGCGATTCTCCGCCGTTGCTGTATTATAAAGGGCAATTACAGCCGCGCGCGGAGACGATAGCGATCGTAGGCTCTCGTAAGGCTACGGCTTATGGAAAAGCTGCGGCTGTTCAACTGGGACGGGAAACGGTGAGCGAAGGGCTGGTTGTGGTCAGCGGTATGGCGCGAGGCATTGACGCGGCGGCGCATAAAGGCGCTCTGGAAGGACACGGAACGACCTGGGCCTTTCTGGGGTGTGGCGTAGATGTGGTCTATCCGCCGGAATATCAGCACTTGGCGCAGGCAATTCTCGAACAGGGCGCTTTATTGAGCGAGTATACTCCGGGCACTCCGCCGGAGGCCAATAACTTTCCGGTGCGCAACCGCTTGATCAGTGGCGCCGCGCGGGGTGTTGTCGTAGTGGAAGCGGCTGAGAAGAGCGGAGCTTTAATCACGGTGGATTTTGCCTTGGAACAGGGGCGCGAAGTGTTTGCCGTCCCGGGCCCGATTTTCAGTCCGCTGAGCCGTGGAACGCATGACCTGATCAAACAAGGGGCGACGTTGATCACCGGCGTCAGGGATATCTTGGGTGAGGTACGCAGGCAGGCGCCATCCCTGTTTCCTGCTTTTTCAGAAGGGAACGATACTCCGGCGCAGCAGAAAATCATCGCGTTGCTGAGCGATGTTCCGGCGCATATTGACCGGATCATAGACGAAAGCGCTTTAGCGCCCGAAGACATCGCGCTGACGTTAATGGAATTAGAATTGCAAAACCGGATCATTCAGTTACCGGGGCAACATTTTGTCTTAGCCAGATAAACAATGACTGGACAGTACTGCCAAAAACAGTTAAGATAACACCTATGATCATCTTGCCATAAATTTTCGGGTAATAGATATACTACATAACGAAGAATCCAGATAAATGTTTGAGGTGAAGGGTATGCTCAAGACTTTGGTGATCGTTGAATCTCCGGCCAAAGCGAAATCAATTAGTAAATTTCTGGGGAAGAAGTATGTGATCAAAGCATCGATGGGGCATTTGCGTGATTTGCCCAAGAGTCAGTTAGGTATTGATGTAGAACATGACTTTGAACCCAAATATATTGCGATTCGCGGCAAAGGTGATTTGATTAAAGAACTAAGACAATCGGCCAAAACAGCGGATAAGGTACTGCTGGCTTCGGACCCTGATCGCGAAGGGGAAGCGATCGCCTGGCATTTAGGGCACTTGCTGGGTTTAGATGAGCATGAAGCGTGCCGGATCGAATTCCACGAGATTACCAAACAGGCCGTGGAAGCCGCTATTCATAATGCCCGTCAGGTCGATATGAAGCGTGTGGACGCGCAACAGGCGCGCCGGGTGTTGGATCGCTTGATCGGTTATCAACTCAGCCCGTTGCTATGGCGTAAGGTAAAAAAAGGTTTGAGCGGAGGCCGGGTGCAATCGGTCGCCGTGCGTATCATCTGCGACAGGGAGGATGAGATTCGGGTGTTCGCGGCGGAAGAATACTGGAGTATTGACGCCTTGCTGAGTACATCTGAAGGGCAATTTCTCGCTAAACTGGTCAAGATGCATAATAAAAAAGCGGAGATTCACTCCCGTGAACAGGCGGAGCTGATCCTGAAGGAGCTGAAGCAAAGCACATTTACCGTCTCAGACGTGCGGATCAAAGAGAAACTAAGAAATCCTGCGTCTCCATTTACTACCAGCAGTTTACAGCAGGAGGCTTCCAGAAAATTGAATTTTTCTCCCCGCAAGACGATGATGGTGGCTCAGCAGCTCTATGAAGGGGTGGAACTGGGTAAACGGGGATCCGTGGGGTTGATTACCTATATGCGCACAGATTCTGTGCACATTGCCGAACCGGCGCAACAGGAAGCCAAAGAATATATCGTGGAACACTATGGAGCGCCTTATTATCCCAAAACCGCGCGTCATTATACGAGCAAAGGACGAGCGCAAGAAGCCCATGAGGCGATCCGGCCAACCTCGGTCGTTCAGACGCCGCAAAGTGTGAAGGAATATCTGTCTCGTGAGCAATTGCGTTTGTATCGGTTGATCTGGGAGCGCTTTCTGTCCAGCCAGATGAGTTCAGCTGTTTTGGATACGATGACGGTGGAAGTGCAAGCCGGAGTTTATTTACTCCGCGCCAATACTTCGGCAGTGAAATTTCCAGGCTATCAAGCGGTGTATCAGGATAGCCGTGAGGATGAAGTTGACGAAGAGAACACGCGGATTGATATCATCGTGCAAAAAGGCGACGCTGTGAATTTGCAGAAATTAACGGAGAAACAGCATTTTACCGAACCGCCGCCTAGATATACGGAAGCTATGCTGGTGCGTAAGCTGGAGGAAGAAGGCATCGGCCGGCCAAGCACGTATGCGCCGACGATCGGGACGATTCAATCGCGTGGTTATGTGGCGAAGGAGGGGAAACAACTCATACCTACGGAATTAGGGGAAATCGTCATTGCCTTGCTGAAAGAACATTTCCCTAATATTGTAAATGTCGAATTTACGGCTAAAATGGAAAACTTACTGGATAATGTAGAAGAAGGCGACTCGCCTTGGAAGAATATTATTCGTGACTTTTATGGGCCATTCGAAGCGACGTTGATCGAAGCGGAGAACAAAATTGGTAAAGTGCGTATTGAAGACGAGGTTTCAGCAGAAATTTGCGAACGTTGCGGTCGGAATATGGTCATTAAAATGGGCAAATTCGGTAAATTTCTGGCCTGCCCGGGGTTCCCGGAATGCCGTAATACCAAACCGTTGTTGGAAGAGATCGATGCGCAATGCCCGTTATGCGGCAGCGCGATTGTCGTGCGCCGTTCCAAGAAGGGCCGGAAGTTTTTCGGCTGCCGCGCCTATCCGGAATGCAATTTTCTCTCCTGGGATATGCCAGCGTCGGACCCTTGCCCTAAATGCGGTCAGCTGCGGGTGATTAAATCTTCACGCAATCAAAAACGCATCGTGTGTACGAACGACCAATGCCGTTATAGCGAGACGATCGAAAAAACCGGCGAGGCGGATCAGCATGCCTAAAGTTAGTATTATCGGAGCGGGACTGGCTGGAGCGGAAGCTGCCTGGCAACTGGCCCAACGCTCGGTGGCGGTCGAGCTGTATGAGATGCGCCCGGACAAGATGACCCCGGCGCATCATAGCGAGTATTTTGCGGAATTGGTATGTAGCAATTCCCTGCGGGCCGCCGGTTTGGAAAACGCCGTTGGTTTATTGAAAGAAGAAATGCGCCGTTTGAATTCCCTGGTGATTCAAACGGCGGATGAGACCGCGGTTCCGGCTGGCGGCGCTTTAGCCGTGGATCGGGAACGCTTTTCGGGACAGATGACCCAGAGACTGCGCGCGCATCCCCTGATTCGGGTGTGGCGACAGGAAGTACGGCAAGTCCCCCCCGCGGGCCGGGGGATCGTGATTATCGCGAGTGGGCCGTTAACATCAGATAGTCTGGCAGCCAGTGTGGAGCAGTTGACCGGAGAAACCCACCTGGCTTTTTATGATGCGGCCGCGCCGATCGTCACTTGGGAATCCGTAGATATGTCGCGGGCGTTTTGGGCTTCCCGCTATGATAAAGGGGACGCGGATTACTTGAATTGCCCAATGACGCGGGATGAGTACGCGCGTTTCTATGAAGCCCTGATCTCAGCGCAGACCGCTGAAATCAAAGACTTGGAACGTGGCGGTGGCCTCGCGGTCTTTGAAGGGTGTATGCCCATCGAAGTCATGGCTGGACGCGGTGAGCAGACATTATTATTCGGCCCGCTGAAGCCGGTTGGTTTGCAGGATCCGGCGTGTGGGCAACGGCCGTATGCGGTTGTTCAACTGCGTAAGGAGAATCTGGCCGGGACGCTGCTCAACCTGGTGGGTTTTCAGACGCGTCTAAAATGGGGCGAACAGCAGAGGGTATTTCGCTTGATTCCCGCGTTGCGCCAAGCCGAGTTTGTGCGCTTTGGCGTCATGCACAGAAATACATTTATCAATGCGCCTAAGCTCTTGCGGGCGGACTATAGTCTCAAGAAACGGCCGGAGCTCTTTTTCGCCGGCCAGATCTCCGGGGTAGAAGGATATGTAGAATCCGCGGCCAGCGGTTTGACAGCGGGGTTAAACGCCTGGCGCAGGATAAACGGCCGGGAGACGCTGGTTTTCCCTGCGGAAACAGCCCTAGGCGGTTTAGCCAGGCATGTGGCAGGTTCGCCGAGTCAGGATTTTCAACCGATGAATATCAATTTTGGCTTGCTGCCTCCCTGGCCGGAACGCATCCGGGGCAAGCGTGAGAAGAACGCCAAGATCGCCCAGCGTGCTCTGAGCGCGCTGGATGGCTTTATGGTAGAACAAGGAATTGGCTAACCCTTACATAACTCTTGCATGGATCTGGTGATGGGAGGCCGAGCCGATGATGATGAATGATGCCGTAGATCTGTTTTGCAGCTATTTGAAAACGCAGAATAAGGCGGAATTGACCATTTCTGCCTATAATAGAGATCTGCTGCAATTCAGCGATTATGCCGAGCAAGCTTTGAACTTGGAGCTCAGCGACCTGACCATCGAACACGTTGATTCCTGGCTGGTACGCGGTTATTTAAGCCACCTGGTTGAACAGCGCGTGACGCGTAAGACGATCGCGCGCAAACTGGCGGCGCTGCGCACATTTTTTAAGTTCTTTTGCCGGGATGGAACCTTAACGCAAAATCCGCTGCAGCGGATCGCCAGCCCTAAACTCGGACGTCTGCTGCCGAAGTTTCTCTTTCAAGATCAGATGCAGCGGATGCTGGAGACGGCGGATCTGACAGATATCTGGGGTTTGCGCGATCAGCTGATCATCGAGTTGTTATACGGTTCCGGATTGCGGGTCAGTGAATTGGTGGGACTGGATAGAGGGGATCTGGAAATCAACGCGGATATTCTGAAAATCAGAGGAAAAGGGCGCAAGGACCGGATCGTTCCGGTAACGCCGTATGCTTTGAAAGTCATGACCGCTTATCTGGCGCAGCGTGAGGATGCTCATCCGGCGTTGTTGTTGGGTAAAAGAGGGGATCGTCTATCGGCGCGCGCGGTCAGGCGAATTCTGGAACGCCTGGCGCGCTCATCTGGTCAAGCGCAGCATGTTCATCCGCATATGCTGCGGCATTCTTTTGCCACGCACCTCTTGGATGGAGGCGCGGATTTGCGCACGGTACAGGAATTGCTGGGGCATAAACAGTTATCTTCGACCCAGATTTATACGCATTTGACCCGTGAACGATTGAAGGAAGTCTACGCCAAAGCGCATCCCCGGGCTAAGCAGTGAAATTTTGGCGCAACACAAATATTAAGAAATATAAATATTAAGAAAAATCGTTATTGTATTGATTAATCTTCGAAAAATTGGTATTCTAAATAAAGAAAATTCCTTTAATGGAAGAGATCAAAATAATTCGTTAGACTTTAGTCCTAAAAACCAAGCGATTATTAAGGAGGTTATGTATGTTCCATGCGACAACGATTATTGCGCTTAAGCAAGGAGAGGACGTGGCGATGGCCGGAGACGGACAAGTCACCTTTGGCCAGGCTACGATCATGAAGTGCGGCGCAAGAAAAGTACGTCGTTTATTTCACGGTAAAGTGTTGGCGGGATTTGCCGGTTCGGTAGCCGATGCGTTTACTTTATTCGATAAATTTGAAGGGAAACTGGAAGCGTATCATGGAAATCTGTCCAGAGCTGCTGTAGAATTAGCGAAAGAATGGCGTACGGATAAAATGCTTAGACAGTTGGAAGCTATGCTAATCGTTGCGGATAAGGAGAGTTTGCTGATCGTTTCCGGATCCGGTGAAGTGATTGAACCGGATGATGGGATAGCCGCCATAGGTTCCGGCGGGAATTATGCCTTGGCGGCGGCGCGGGCCATGAAACAATGTGCCGCGTTAAGCGCGGGAGAGATGGTTAAAGAGTCTTTACTGATCGCCTCTTCCATCTGTGTTTATACGAATGATCAAATCGTGGTAGAAGTTTTATAGATTGGGGTGAAGCGCATGGAACAGTTGACGCCGCGTGAGATCGTTAAAGAATTAGACCGTTATATCGTCGGGCAGAAATCAGCCAAGCGGGCGGTAGCCATTGCCTTGCGCAATCGCTATCGGCGCGCGTTGTTAGCGGATCATCTGCAAGAAGATGTTCAACCAAAAAATATTTTAATGATCGGTCCAACCGGGGTGGGTAAGACTGAGATCGCGCGGCGTTTAGCCAAACTGGTGAAAGCGCCTTTCATTAAAGTGGAAGCGACGAAATTTACCGAAGTCGGTTATGTAGGCCGGGATGTTGAATCGATCATTCGCGATCTGGTAGAGACAGCGTTGCGTATGGTTAAGGCGGAGGAGATGGAACAGGTGGAAGCACAGGCGGCGGTCAACGCCGAGAAACGCCTCGTGGATCTCTTGTTGCCCGGTAAAAAAACCGAGAGTGCCAATCCTTTGCAATTCTTATTCTCTGGCCAGAATACATCCTCAACGCCGGAAGAGGCGCAAGATACTTCCGAAACAGCCCAGAACCGCCGTCTGGTGGCTGAACATCTGAAACGCGGGGAGTTGGAAGATAAGACGGTCGAAATCGAAGTCGAGGAGAGCAACAATGCACTCAACGACATGTTTGGCAATATGGGAATGGAGATCGGGAATTTGCAGGATGTCATGTCCAGCATGTTGCCTAAAAAGCGCAAAAAGCGCAAAATAGCTATCAAAGAAGCGCGTAAGATCCTCATTCAGGAAGAAGCGCAGAATTTAATTGATCAGGACGAAGCGATTCAGGAAGCGATTCGGCGCACTGAGAATGAAGGGATTGTCTTTCTCGATGAAATCGATAAAATCGCCGGAAATGAGAATACGACCGGCGCCGATGTGTCCCGAGGCGGTGTACAGCGTGATATCTTGCCCATTGTTGAGGGCTCGACCGTATCGACGAAATATGGATCGGTCAAAACGGAACATATTCTATTTATCGCAGCGGGCGCGTTTCATATCAGCAAACCATCGGATTTGATTCCAGAGTTGCAAGGGCGTTTCCCGATTCGGGTGGAACTTAAATCTTTGAGCGTGGACGACTTTAAATTGATTCTGACGGAACCGCAGTCGTCTTTGATTAAACAGTACGAAGCGCTGTTGAAAACAGAAGAGGTCAATGTGGAGTTCACAGAGAGCGCCATTGAAGAATTAGCGCAGATAGCCTTTCAAGTCAATGCAGCGACAGAAAATATTGGGGCAAGGCGTTTATACACGATCATGGAAAAAGTACTCGAGGAACTTTCTTTTGAAGCTTCAGAATTACCGCCGGATTATGCTGTGGTGATCAATCGAGAATATGTGCAGCAGCGTTTGCGAGATGTTATTGTGAATCAGGATTTATCACGATATATTCTATAAGAGATAGGCCAAAGGCGGATTTAAAAGAAGTATTAAGATACATTGGGAACAGAAATTAAGCGGGAATTAAAGGGAGGTAATCAAAGATTATGAATAGCTTGTTGGAAAAAACCAGGACGATTAGTAAATTGATTCAAAAAACGTCCACACAAACAGATTTTGAAGAGATGGCGAAAGTGCTCTCTAGTACCATTAATTGTAATTGTTACATCGTTGGGCGCAGGGGGAAGATTCTCGGGTATAGTTTCTTAAAGGATTTTGACTGCGATACTATGGGGGATATCGTTTTTCATTCAGAGCGCTTCCCGGAAAGCTATAATGAGGATTTGATGAAGTACTCAGAAACAGAGTCGAACCTCGTGCAAGACGAAAGCACGTGCATCTTTGACCGGGGAAAATGCAGGTTCGGTAATAAGATCGTCACGATCAGCCCGATCATCGGTGGTGGTGAGCGCGTGGGGACACTCGTCCTGGCGAAATTCGATGAAGAATTTGTCGAAGGGGATTTGATCTTAGCCGAGTACGGAGCGACAGTCATTGGGATGGAGATCTTGAAGGTGAAGGCGGAACGCGCGGAAGAGGAAGCGCGTAAGAAAGCGGCGGTCCAAATCGCGGTGGGTACGCTTTCGTATTCGGAACTGGAAGCCGTTGAACATATCTTTGCCGAATTGGGCGGCGGAGATGGGCTTTTGGTCGCCAGTAAAATCGCCGATAGAGTAGGGATTACCCGCTCGGTCATTGTGAACGCGCTGCGTAAATTTGAATCTGCGGGCGTAATCGAGTCTAAATCTCTGGGTATGAAAGGAACATATATCCGCGTTCTGAACGATTATCTGCTGGAGGAACTCGATCGTTTCGTCAAAAAAAATAAGTAGGTTGGATTGAGCCGTGGAGAAACAGGAGTATGCCTATCGGTTACGCTTTTTATGCATCCCCGGGCTGGTGTTTAGCGCATTGTATCCGGCGCTGTTAACGTTGCTGCATCATGTCCTGCGCTTCCCAGTTTGGGAGATCCGGGTATTCTGTGTAGTATACGCTGTGACGGTTCTATGCATTGTTGGCTTTTGCTTGTACGCCTCTGGTAAAGGGATATGTATTGACATGCGGCGTATCATCTTTCGTTCTTGGCTGGGTCAACAAGCGATCCGGCCTAAGAGTGTGCGCCGGGTAACGTATTTTCGTGATCAGAAGAGAGGCCGGGTTATTTGCCTCAGTACGCGGGAGCGGGATTACTATATCAGCGAAGTCTATACACGCTTCCCGGAATTAGCGAAGCAGGTAGAGGTTTTCCTTGCGGTAAACCACATCGCTGCAAATCGTTCTTAGTGGTTGCAATTACCCGTTCGGGTATGGTATGATACAACATGTATGAAATTATTTCACACGCAGTAGGATTTGTATATCGGTTCTTGCTCTCGGGCGAGGGTATGCGAAGATGAAGCTGCGGAGGACCAACAAAAAGGAGGATATCAAGGATCATGGCAGTTATTTCGATGAAACAATTACTGGAGGCAGGCGTTCATTTCGGACACCAGACACGGCGTTGGAACCCCAAGATGGCGCGTTATATTTTTACGGAGCGCAACGGTATCTATATTATTGACCTGCAAAAGACAGTGAAAAAGGTTGATGAAGCTTATGCGTTTGTGCGGGATTTTGCGACCCATGGCGGTACGATGTTATTTGTCGGGACGAAGAAGCAAGCCCAGGAGTCCGTGAAGGAAGAAGCACAGCGCTGCGGTATGTACTATGTCAATGAGCGTTGGCTAGGCGGCATGCTGACCAATTTTCAGACGATTCAAAAGCGCGTAGATCGTTTACGTGCATTGGAGCGTATGCAGGATGAAGGCGTTTTTGAGGTTTTGCCGAAAAAAGAAGTTGCTAAACTTAACCACGAGATGGAGAAACTGGAACGCTTTTTGGGCGGCATCAAGAGTATGAAGAAACTCCCCAGCGCCTTATTCATCGTGGACCCCCGTAAAGAAAGAATCGCGGTGGCTGAAGCGCGCCGTTTGCATATTCCCATCGTGGGTATCGTCGATACCAATTGTGATCCGGATGAGATTGACGTAGTGATTCCGGCGAATGACGATGCGATTCGCGCGGTCAAGCTGTTAACAGCCAAGATTGCCGATGCGATCATCGAAGGGCAGCAGGGTAGCATCGACGACGAGGAAGAAGCCGGCGAACAAGATCATGCTGACGCTGCGGAAACCGCCGCTCAAGAGTAAGGCGTGCTGCCTGTGCGGCTTGCCCTTGGCTGGAAAATATTGAATTTAATTTGGCAGAAATCCCCTGCGCAAGTAGGCGGGTGCAATAAACGGAGGTTCGGGAAATGGCTGATATCAGCGCGGCAATGGTTAAAGAATTAAGAGAATTAACCGGTTCAGGGATGATGGACTGTAAGAAAGCACTGACAGAGTGCAATGGAGATATGCAGCAGGCAATTGATTTTCTGAGAGAAAAAGGCTTAGCAGCCGCTGCCAAGAAGGAAGGCCGTATCGCTGCTGAAGGGCTCGTCGAATCCTACATTCACGGCGGAGGACGAATCGGGGTTTTAGTGGAAGTGAATTGCGAGACGGACTTTGTCGCCCGTGGTAATGATTTCAAAGTTCTGGTTCGGGATATCGCGATGCAGATTGCCGCGGCGAATCCGCTGTATTTAAACAAAACGGATGTACCGGAAGAGATCCTGCAGCATGAAAAGGATATCTTGCGGGCCCAAGCCTTAAACGAAGGCAAACCGGAGAAGATTGTCGAGAAAATGGTAGAAGGACGTATTGAGAAATTCTATAAAGAGTTTTGCTTGACGGAGCAAGCCTTTGTGAAAGATCCGGATAAATCGATCACCAGCCTGTTGCTGGAAATGACGTCTAAATTAGGCGAACGCATTGTTATTCGCCGCTATGTTCGCTATGAATTGGGCGAAGGCATAGAGAAGAAACAGGAAGATTTTGCTTCCGAGGTTATGAAAGAAATGCAGCGTTAATAATCATTATAGAGAACACCCCGGTGTTCTCTTTTTGAAATGAGCGCAGCCTTTTGCGCGGGAACGCGTATTTTTAGGGAGGATTTCGGCGGCGGGCAGAGAAAAATGTGTTGGGGGATTGTGCATGGAAAAACCGCGGTTTAGTCGAATTATCTTGAAGCTAAGCGGAGAAGCGCTCTCCGGTCAACAGGAGTTTGGTATAGAACACACGACGTTGGATTCGATTGCTCATCAGATTGATGAGGTCGTTCAATTGGGAGTCCAACTGGCCTTAGTGGTTGGCGGCGGCAATATTTGGCGTGGCATCTCCGGCAGCAAGCACGGAATGGATCGAGCGACGGCCGACTATATGGGAATGCTGGCTACCTTGATGAACGCTTTAGCTTTGCAAGATTCCTTGGAAAGCCATGGGTTGAGTACCCGGGTCATGTCAGCGATTGAGATGCGGCAAATTGCGGAACTATATATTCGGCGGCGGGCGATTCGCCATATGGAAAAGGGTAGGATCGTCATCTTTGGGGCAGGTACAGGAAATCCATTCTTTTCAACGGATACGACAGCGGCTTTGCGCGCGGCGGAATTGGAAGCGGACGCGATCCTGATGGCGAAAAAGGTGGATGGCGTATACGACTCTGATCCGTTCAAGAACCCGGAGGCGAAGAAATATGAGACGTTGAGCTATATCGACGTCCTGAATCAAGGTTTAGGCGTAATGGATTCGACGGCGGCTTCATTATGTATGGATAATAACATCCCGATTATCGTGTTTAATTTAACGAAACAAGGGAATATTCGCAGAGTGATCATGGGAGAAGAAATCGGAACCTATGTAGGGAGGTAAGCAAATGATCAAGGATGTCTTACAGAATGCAGAAGAGCGCATGACCAAAGCGGTGGAAGCGTTGCGCCGGGAATTGTCAACGATACGGGCGGGACGAGCGACACCGGCGATCTTGGATAAGATCAGCGTGGAGTATTACGGAGCAGCCACGCCGATCAATCAAATGGCGAATATTTCCGTACCGGAACCGAGAATTCTGACGATTCAGCCCTGGGATAAAACCAGTCTGCCCAACATAGAGAAGGCTATCCTCAAATCGGATTTAGGCCTCAACCCTTCGAGCGATGGCAGTGTGATTCGCCTGGTCATTCCTCAGCTGACCGAACAGCGCCGTCAAGAATTGGTCAAGACGGTAAAGAAAAAAACGGAAGAAGCGCGGGTAGCCGTGCGGAATATCCGTAGGGACGGGATTGAACAGTTGAAGAAGTTGGAAAAAGATCATACGGCTAGTGAAGACGAAGTCAAGAAGGCGCAAGACACGGCGCAGAAATTAACGGATAAATACGTGAAGGAAGTCGACCGTATCCTCGAGGGGAAAGAACAAGAGATTATGGAAGTGTAACGCGTCTGATTTTTATGATGTAGTTGGGACGGCCCCCTCCGATCAGGGGGTCGTTTGAGTTCATGCGGCTGAGATGGACCGGAAATATTACAAAAGAGGTGGGCCGAATGTGGCCGTGGCGGTCTAAACAGAAGGACGAAGAGAGAATTGAGCTTGATCAGGAACGGATCCCGGAACATATCGCGATTATTATGGATGGGAACGGTCGCTGGGCGAAGCAGCGCGGCTTACCGCGCGCGCTAGGCCATAAGTCCGGCGTTGATGCCGTGCGTAGTACGGTGGAAGAATGCGCGCGTTTAGGGGTCAAAGTGTTAACGCTCTATGTTTTTTCCACCGAGAATTGGCGCAGACCGAAAGAAGAAGTCAGTATTCTAATGTCTTTATTAACGGAATATCTTAAAAGTGAACTGCCGGAAGTACATAAGCATCATGTGCGTATACGGATGATCGGAGATCCGGAAGGCTTGCCGCGAGAGCCGCAAGAAGAGTTAAAGAAAGCGATCCAGCTGACGAAGGATCATACCGGAATGATGCTGAATCTGGCTTTGAATTATGGCGGACGGGCGGAACTCATTCAAGCGGTGCGCCGTATCAGCGCCGATGTGCAAAAGGGCGGCCTGCAGATCGAGCGGATCGACGAAAGTGTAGTCAATAGTTATTTATATACTGCCGGATTACCGGATCCGGATTTGATTATTCGTACTTCAGGCGAGCGCCGGCTCAGTAATTTTCTACTCTGGCAAGCCTCGTACGCAGAGATTATCATCGTGCAGGAGTGCTGGCCGGATTTTGACGTTTTGTCGTTACACCGCGTGATTTTGGCGTATCAGCAGCGTGACAGGCGATTTGGCGGCATCAAAGAGTAAGGAGAATCAACAATGGCCAAAAGAATACTCAGTGCGCTGATCGGCATTCCCTTATTGCTGTGCGTCACATATTTAGGTGGAATTTATATCGCTATTCTGGTGGCTGTCATGGCCTTACTGTTGCTGAGAGAGTTTTTTTTACTGGAGCAGAAGATGAAGTTGCGGGGATGGCCGGTGTTGACGGCTTTGGCGGCCCTGGGATGGCTGGTTCTGTTATTCTTCCAGGGAGAAACAATGATGCTGCCTGGCCTGTTTCTTTGGTTCGCGGTCGCCTTCGGGCGTTTAGCTTTATCTTATCCGCATTGCCAGTTGCGCGACGCGCTGAGTAATTTCTTCGCTTTGTTGTATACGGTCGTCTTGCCGAGTCATTTCCTGCTCCTGCGTCAGATACCTGAATACGGGATGGCCTGGGCGTTGCTCCTGTTAATTCTGATTTGGGCGACGGATTCACTGGCGTTTTTGACTGGCCGGTTGCTCGGTAAACACCCTCTGGCGCCACGCATCAGCCCGCATAAGACGATTGAAGGGTGCATCGGCGGATTAGCGGGCAGTATCCTGATCGGATTTCTGGGGTGGCGCTGGCTGCAGATCGGCTCTTGGCCGTTCTTTATCGGTTTAGGACTGCTGGTTGGCGTCAGCGCGCAGATCGGCGATTTGTTGGAATCCTCATTGAAACGGATCGCCGGCGTGAAGGATTCAGGCAACCTGATTCCGGGTCACGGAGGCGTGCTGGATCGCTTTGACTCTCTGGTCTTTGCCGTACCGTTGGTATATTATTATATTACGTTGTTGTGGGTCTAACGAATGCCCTCCGGAAGAAATGAAGATACTCTTAGAGATGAATCTTGGCAAACGAAAGGGTTAGCACATGGATTTGGACAGGCGTCATCCGTTTTGGAGAAATCTTAATCGATTGATTGTGGTTACGTTTTGCTTGATCGGCCTCAAACTGTGTACATTTTTTATTCAAGAATTCTTACCGCTTTTTGGCAAAGTCGTGGCCAGTTTGGTGACCGCGTTTTTGCCGTTCATCATCGCTTTGATCTTGGCAGTCTTATTAGAGCCGATTGTGGAAAGCTTGATTCGTAAGTTGCACATCCGCCGGGTATTGGCGACGATCATGACCCTGATTTTATTGATCGCTATTGTGGGATTGATCATTTTTGCGGTGCTGAACCGGCTGTACACGGAATTGTCTGATCTGGCGATTGTCCTGCCGGACTATGCCTATTGGCTGAATACGTTTTTCAATAATATGCGAGCTCTGGAACATTTGATCAATTTGAACCCGCAGATTCAAAGCGCCATGATCAATGCGATCGAAGGCTTGCTGGTTTCCCTGCAGAGTTGGGCAAAATCGAGCAGTATCGTTCTCTTAGGATTTCTCGGCGCCTTGCCGGGCGTCGTCATCGTCGTGATTGTCTCTGTGGTGGCGACGATTCTGATGAGTTTTAATTTCCCGCAAGTCAAAGATTTCTTGCGCAATTTGTCCCCGCGGCGTTGGCAGTCCAGCGTCGATTTGGTAGCGCGTGATTTAGGCGCGGCTTTAGTCGGTTTTCTGCGCGCGGAAATCATGCTGGTTTCCGTAACCGCCGTCATCACGATCCTGGGATTAATGTTGACCGGTAACCGTTATGCGGTGACGATCGGCGTACTCAGCGGTATTCTGGATCTGCTGCCGATTGTCGGTACGGGTATGCTCTTTTTGCCTTGGGTCGCTGTGCTATGTATGATGGGGCTGGTGGGGCAAGGGATGAAGCTGTTACTGATGTGGGCTGTGATCATCATCGTGCGGCAAATGCTCGAACCGAAGATTATGTCTAAGAGTATCGGTTTACATCCGCTGCCCACCTTGATTTCCATGTATGTAGGATTACGGCTCTTAGGGCCTGTTGGCGTCATCGCAGGACCCGCCTTGATTCTGGTCTATGAAGCCCTGGTCAAGGCGGGGGCTTTTAAACGGAAGCAAACGCCGAAGTGAGGGGTTTGGTATACCCCAATAAAGGAGATGAGATGGGTCCGTGCAGAGGTTAACGATTCTAGGCTCCACCGGCTCGATTGGCCGGCAGACGTTAGATGTGGTGCGCGCCGCGCCGGAGCGTTTTCGGATCCATGCTTTGGCGGCGGGAAGGAATGCCGCGTTGCTGGAAGAACAGATTCGGGAGTTTAAGCCCTCCTTAGCGGTTTTGCTGCGGATGGAGGCGGCGCGTGAATTACGAGGGCGCGTTCAGGATTTGTCCGTGCGGGTGGAAGCCGGAATGGCTGGGATGTTGCGCGCTGTGCAAGAACCCGGCGTCGATAAAGTGGTGACGGCGGTCAGTGGGCGAATCGGTTTGGAACCGACCTTGGCGGCCTTGCAAGCCGGGAAATGCATCGCCCTGGCGAATAAGGAGACGCTGGTTGCTGCCGGTGATCTGGTCATGCGGACAGCTAGAACCACAGGTTGTGCGATTTTGCCGGTTGACAGTGAACATTCGGCGATATTTCAATGTCTGGAAGATGATGGGCAGGCTCTGGCGAAGATTCTGTTAACCGCGTCCGGCGGGCCGTTTCGCACTTGTCCGCTGGAACATATGCCGGATATCACGCCGGCTGAGGCGCTGGCTCATCCGAATTGGTCCATGGGAGATAAGATCACGATTGACTCCGCGACGATGATGAATAAGGGCTTGGAGGTGATTGAAGCGCATCATCTGTTTGGGGTAACGTATGATCAGATTGAGGTGTTGATTCATCCGCAGAGCGTGATTCATTCCATGGTTGAGTACCGGGACGGTTCCGTTCTGGCCCAATTAGGCCGGGCCGATATGCGCTTGCCGATCCAGTATGCCTTGGATTATCCCGTGCGCTATGCCAGTCCTTGGGAACGGCTGAATCTGCGCAATCAGGAATTATCTTTTTTCGCACCGGACCTGCAACGTTTCCCGGCCTTGGGGTTGGCTTACCGGGTGGGACGGCGCGGCGGGACGTTGCCGGCGGTGATGAATGCGGCGAATGAGGTCGCGGTGCGCGCCTTCTTACGGGAACAGATTTCTTTTGCGCGCATCATAGCCGTGGCCGAGGAGATTTGCGCTTTGCATGATGTGATAGATGATCCGGATTTGCCGGAGATTCTGGCAGCGGATGCCTGGGCCAGGCGATTAGCGGCGGAGACCGTGGAGCGGAGCGCCGGAATAAAGGGGGATCGATCATAGATGATCACAGCGTTGGCGATTATTTTTGTCTTTGGCTTGATGATTCTGGGGCACGAATTTGGCCACTTCGCGGTGGCTAAATTGAGCGGAGTAAAAGTATTGGAATTCAGTTTCGGTTTCGGTCCGAAGCTGATGGGCCATCAGGGGCCGGAGACCCTGTATTCTCTCCGCCTGTTTCCACTGGGCGGATTTGTCAAACTATCCGGGATGGACGCCGAAACGGATGAACAGGGGAATACGGTGATCGTCGCGTCCGATGATCCGCGTAGTTTCGTGAATAAACCGGTTTGGCAGCGGATGGCGACGTTTGCCGCCGGGCCGCTGATGAATTTCGTCTTAGCCGCAGTGCTGTTTGTCATTGTGTTTACGGCGATGGGCTATCCGACAGTGGACGAAGGCAATGTGATTGGCGTCGTCATGGATGGCATGCCGGCCCAACAAGCGGGATTGCAAGTAGAGGATCGGATTTTGCAGGTCAACGGTCAGACGACAGCGGATTGGAGTCAACTGACCGCGGCGATTCATGCCAAGCCGGAACAGGAACTCAATGTGCTGGTGGCTAGAGGTGATCAGGAGTTTTCGTTGAGTATCGTGACCCAGAGAGACGCGCAGCAGGGCGTGGGTTTGATCGGGATCCAGCCGGGTACCCTCTATCAGAAGGTTTCTGTATGGCAAGCGGTGCAATATGGCTGCCAGGATACGCTGGCGTTTACCCGCATGATTGTGGTCATCTTATTTCAGATGATTACCGGTCAGGCCTCACTGGATGGGGTCGGCGGCCCGCTGATGATTGGCCAGGCGGTCAATGAAGCGGTCCATACGGGTTTCGTGAGTCTATTGAAGCTCACGGCGGTCATTAGTATTCAGCTGGGTTTATTGAACTTGTTCCCGATCCCGGCCTTGGATGGATCACATATCGTGTTTTTATTGCTTGAGGCCGTGCGCGGGAAACCGATCAAACCGGAGCGGGAAAACTTAATCCATCTCACGGGATTTGCTTTACTGATGCTCTTAGCCGTGTTCGTCACGTATCATGACATTGTACGTTTGCTGACGAATTAAGCGAGTGTAAAACGCCAAAGCAGGCGGATGAGCGGGGAGGAAATGCACTTTGGAGCGCCGCAAGTCGAAACAGATCCATATTGGCGAAGTCCTGGTCGGCGGGGACGCGCCGGTCAGTGTGCAGTCGATGACGAATACGGATACGCGGGATCCGGCCGCTACCTTGGCGCAGATTCAAGGACTCCGGCAGGCTGGTTGCGAAATCATCCGTCTGGCTGTGCCGGACGACGAGGCGGCCCGGGCATTAGGACAGATTGTGCCGCAGAGTCCCTTACCGGTCATTGCCGACATTCACTTCGATTATCGGCTGGCTGTGCAAGCGGTGCAGCGGGGCGTACACGGATTGCGTCTGAACCCTGGCAATATCGGCGCTCGTTGGAAGGTGCAAGAAGTCGTGCGGGCGGTCAAGGAGCGCAACATTCCACTGCGCATCGGAGTGAACGCGGGTTCTTTGGAAAAAGATCTTCTGGAACGGGACGGCGGCCCAACCGCTCAAGGGATGGTCGAGAGCGCTTTGCGCCATGTGCGCCTCCTAGAAGAGGCAGGGTATGATCAGATCAAGATCTCGTTAAAGTCCTCTCAGGCGCCGTTGCTGCTGGAGGCGTATCGGCAAATCGCCGGCCAGGTAGAGTATCCGCTGCATCTGGGCGTCACCGAAGCCGGAACGGCGCGTTCCGGCGTCATCAAGTCCGCGGTGGGGATCGGGGCTTTGCTGGCGGAGGGCATCGGAGATACCTTGCGCGTCTCCTTGACCGGGGATCCGCTGAGCGAAATCCCGGTCGCGCTGGAAATCCTGCGGGTGTTGGGCTTACGGCAGCGCGGGGTAGAATTGATCAGTTGTCCGACGTGTGGCCGGACAGAGATCGACCTGGCTGCTTTGGCCGAACAGACAGAGGATCAACTCAGCGCCTTGCCCCCCCTGGATCGTCCGTTAAAGGTAGCCGTCATGGGATGCGTGGTCAACGGCCCCGGGGAAGCCCGCGAAGCGGATTTCGGGATTGCGGGAGGCCGAGGCCAGGGTTTGCTGTTCCGTCACGGGGAGATTATCGCCAAACTGCCGGAGAACGAATTGTTACCGGCGTTATTCCAGGAGATTAGCGAGTATGCGCGTTTACATGAACAGAAAGGATGAAATTTAGGTATGCGAGTCAGCCAATTACTGAATCCCACCTTGCGCGAAGTCCCGGCGGAAGCGGAGGTGATCAGCCATCAATTGATGCTCAAGGCCGGATTGATCCGCAAAGCGGCGGCAGGCGTCTATACCTACCTGCCGCTGGGCTGGAGAATCCTGCGTAAGATTGAACAGATTGTGCGGGAAGAAATGGATGCTCAGGGCGGCCAGGAATTAATGATGCCGATCATGCAACCGGCGGAATTATGGCAAGAAACAGGCCGCTGGGAGGTCTATGGACCCGAGATGTTCCGTCTGCGCGACCGGCATGAGCGGGAGTTTTGCCTGGGACCGACGCACGAAGAACTGATCACGGATCTGGTGCGCGGCGATGTGCGATCCTATAAGCAATTACCGCTGCTGCTCTATCAGATACAGAATAAATACAGGGACGAACGTCGTCCGCGCTTCGGGCTGATGCGTGGACGCGAATTCATCATGAAGGATCTGTACTCCTTCGACCGGGATCCGGAGAGCTTGCGCGTCAGTTATCAGAAGATGTATGCGGCCTATGAACGTATCTTTACCCGTTGCGGCTTGACGTTCAGGGCTGTGGAAGCGGACGCCGGGGCGATCGGCGGCAGTGGCGGGACGCATGAATTCATGGTTTTGGCTGAGTCAGGAGAAGCGGAAGTGGTCTATTGTCCGGCTTGTCATTATGCGGCCAATGTGGAGCAGGCTGAGTGCCAGCCGCAGGGCGCATTGCGTGTTCCGGTGCAGGAAGCGCCGGAACTGATCGAGACGCCCGGACTGCGTACGATCGAGGACATTACGCAAACGCTGGGGACGCCGAAAAGCGCGCAGATCAAATCCTTAGTTTATCAAGGGGATGCGCATCTGTATTTGGTTCTCGTGCGTGGGGATCGTGAAGTCAATGCACTAAAGGTGAATCATCTGCTCGGAGGGCTGAACAATTTACAACTGGCGGCGCCGGAAATGGTGGAGCAAGTCATGGGCGGTAGCGTCGGCTCACTGGGTCCGGTGGGAGCGCCGCCGGAGATTCAGATCGTGGCGGATCAGGAAATTACGCTCATGCCGCGGCTTACCTGTGGGGCGAACCGCACGGATTATCACTATAAAAATGTTGTGCCGGGACGGGATTTCCGCATCGATATCCTCGGAGATATTCGGATGATCACGCCGGGAGAAACTTGCTTGAAGTGCGGCATGCCGCTGGAAAACGCCCGGGGTATCGAAGTAGGGCAAGTCTTTAATCTGGGAACCAAATATTCTCAGGCGTTGCATGCCGTTTATGTGGACGAGCATGGCAAGGAGCAGTTGATTTATATGGGCTGTTATGGAATCGGCGTGAGCCGGACCATGGCTGCGGCGATTGAGCAGCACCATGATCCGGATGGCATTATCTGGCCGGCGGCTATCGCGCCGTATCATTGTATTATTGTGCCGGTCAATTTGAAGGACGGGCAGGTCGCGGCCGCGGCTGAGGAACTCTATCGCGCGTTATGGGCGGCGGGTGTGGAAACGGTGCTGGACGATCGTGACGAACGGCCCGGCGTGAAGTTCAAAGACGCTGATTTGATCGGTTATCCTTTGCGTATTACGGTCGGGGCTAAATCTCTGGCGCAAGGCGGCGCGGAGCTGCGAGTGCGGGCGAGCGGCGAGGTGGAGCTGACGCCGTTGCCTGAGCTTCCGAGCCGAGTACAGACGATGCTCCAAGCGATGATCGAAGGGGAACTCCATGCCTAAACCGTTGCGTTTATCTGAGTTGGGGTTGCTGGCGCGAATGCCCGCTCATTTGAGCAGTTTGTGGCGCCAACGCCCGGATGAGATCATGATCGAACAAATAGAGGTTTTGCCACAGCAACGCAAATGGGTGATCCATCTGTCAGGTTTATCGGCGCAGTTCTCTCCGGCGCAGAGCGAGTGGAATCCACTGACCGAATGGATCAAAGAGCAGACGCCGGAACTGGCGGAAGTAGAGGTGCGTTGCCGTTGTCGTGCGGAAGGCGGCGCTTTGGCATCCGTCTGCCGCGAGCGCTGGCCGGAAATCGTCCGCGATTGGTTAGAGTTGCTGCCGATGATGAAGGGGTGGCTGACCGTTGACGCGCCTTATCAGACGGAGGGATCATGTCTGACCCTGACCGTCCCTAATGCGTTGCATCTGGAATACCTGAAAACCAAGGGATCGGTACTGGAGCAATATTTCCTGCGCGCTTATGGTATTCAGACGGACATCCGCTGCCTGTTAGACGAACAGCAGAGTCCGGAAGAAAGCCGGGAAGAATGCCTGATCGAAGCGGAAATCGAGGAAATGAAATATGTAGAGCAACTGAAGCTGCCAGAACCAAGCCAAGAAAGCAAGAAGAGGCCGCCGGCGCTCATTTTGGGCAGGTCCTTTCAGGGAGAGAGCCGCTCTCTGACGGAAGTCCAGGAGGAAGAAAGCAAGGTCGTCGTGCAGGGCCAGGTGGTGAAGCTGGAACAGCGAAAGTTGAAAACAGGCCGCCAGTTACTGACGTTTGATCTGTGTGATCCGACCGGAGCGATCAGCGCTAAGCTCTTTCTGGATGAAAATGCTCCGCCGTTGGCTTTGCGCGAAGGGCAATGGGTCAGCATCCGCGGGACGACTCAGTTCGACCGTTATACCTCCGAATTGACCTTGCTGCCGCGAGATATTGTGCTTTCTGAGCATGTTGTGCGCCGGGATGAAGCCGCGGATAAACGCGTCGAACTCCATCTGCATACGCGTATGTCGTCGCTGGATGGGGTCTCTTCAGCGGCGGACATGGTGCAAAGAGCGGCGTATTGGGGACATACAGCCCTGGCTATCACAGATCATGGCGTCGTGCAAGCCTTTCCGGAAGCGATTGAGGCCGGAGAGAAACATGGCGTCAAGATTATCATGGGTGTGGAAGGGTATTTGGTCGATGATACGCCCGGCGCGTTCGGCAACGCCGCTCTGCGCCAGAAGAAGAGCAATCATATTATCATCCTGGTGAAGAATCCTGAAGGGTTAAAGAATCTGTACCGGCTTATTACTTATTCTCATTTAGAGCATTATTACCGGCGGCCAAGAATACCGCGTTCTCTGCTGACCAAGCATCGGGCGGGTCTGATTATTGGCTCAGCTTGCGAGTCCGGAGAATTATTTCAGGCTGTGCTAGCCGATAAGCCGCTGGCGGAACTGACAGAGATCGCTTCCTATTATGATTACCTGGAGATTCAGCCGATTGGCAATAATGCGTTTCTGATCCACCAGGACCGTGTGGCGGATGAAGCGGGACTGCGTGAATTGAACCGGCGGATTTGGCGTCTGGGCAGCGAACTGGGCAAACCGGTCGTAGCTACCGGGGACGTCCATTTCCTTGATCCGGAGGATCATGTTTACCGGCAGATTCTCATGGCTGGCAAAGGATTCGAGGATGCGGATAATCAAGCGCCATTGTATTACCGGACGACGCAAGAGATGCTGGATGAGTTTTCCTATCTGGGCGGGGAAGCGGCTTATCAGGTCGTCGTACAGGCGCCGCGGCAGATCGCCGGCCAGACGGTCAATATGAAGCCTTTCCCGGAAGATTTGCATTCGCCGAGTATTCCGGGTGCGGAAGATCAGATTAAGAACATGTCTTGGGAGCAGGCGTATGCGTTATATGGAGATCCACTGCCGGATATCGTGCGGGAGCGCTTAGAAAAAGAACTGAATTCGATTATCGGAAATGGATTTTCCGTGCTGTATCTGATTGCGCATTTACTCGTGAAGAAATCGAATGAAGACGGGTATATCGTCGGCTCGCGAGGCTCTGTCGGATCTTCCCTGGTCGCGACGCTGATCGGCATCACGGAGGTCAATCCGCTGGCCCCGCATTATCGCTGCCCGAATGACCAATGCTTACATGCGATCTGGATGGATGATGGAAAATCCGGATCCGGCGCCGACTTGCCGGATCAGGATTGTCCGCGTTGCGGAGCGCGCCTGCTGAAGGCCGGGTATGATATCCCCTTTGAGACATTTCTGGGTTTTGAAGGAGACAAGGTGCCGGATATTGATCTGAATTTCTCCGGAGAATACCAAGCTCGGGCTCATAAATATACGGAAGAACTGTTTGGCAAAGAATATGTATTCCGCGCCGGGACGATTGCCACGATCGCCAGTAAGACCGCCTATGGTTTCGTCAAGAATTATTTGGATGAACGCGGCTTGAAAACGCGTTCCGCTGAGACGGACCGGCTGGTCCGGGGTTGTTCGGGTGTCAAACGTACGACGGGTCAGCATCCCGGCGGCTTGATGGTCGTGCCCAAAGAATGCGATGTGTTCGATTTTACCCCGTTACAGCGTCCGGCGGACGACACGAAATCGGACACGATTACGACGCATTTCGATTACCATTCGATCTCCGGACGATTAGTGAAACTGGATATTCTGGGGCATGACTCGCCGACCATCATCAAAATGCTGGAAGATATGACCGGTGAGAACGCGGCGCTGATCCCGTTAGATGATCGCCAGGTGATGTCCCTGTTCTCGAGTCCGCAGGAGCTGGGGGTGACGTCCGAACAGATCGATGCGCAGACCGGAACGTTTGGCGTACCGGAATTCGGCACGAAGTTTGTGCGTCAAATGCTGGAAGACGCCCAGCCGAAAAGTTTTTCTGACTTGATCCGCATCTCCGGTTTGTCACACGGTACAGATGTCTGGCTGGGCAACGCCCAAGAGGTATTGCGCAGCGGGCAAGCCGGTATCTCAGAGATCATCGCCTGCCGTGACGATATCATGGTGTATTTGATCTATCGAGGCTTGGAAGCGTCCCGCGCTTTTAAGATCATGGAGAATGTGCGCAAAGGGAAAGGCTTGAAAGAGGACGATATCGCTGAGATGCTGCAATACGAGACGCCTCAGTGGTATCTCGATTCCTGCCAGAAGATTAAATACATGTTCCCGAAAGCGCACGCCGTAGCTTATGTGATTATGTCGTTCCGCATCGCCTGGTTCAAGATCCATTACCCGGCGGCTTTCTATGCGGCGAGCTTTACCGTGCGAGCCGGCGATTTCGATGCGGATCTGATCATTCAGGGCCGGGAAGTTTGTCAGAAAAAGATCAAGGAGATCGAGGGCAAGGGCAACGAAGCCAGCGCGAAGGAAAAAGGACTGATTTCCCTGCTGGAACTGGCTGTGGAGATGGATTGCCGGGGAGTCCCGTTGCATCGGGTGGATTTGTGGGCCTCTGACGCGGCGAAGTTCACGCTGAAAGGAGCGGGAATCCTGCCGCCGCTGGTAGCGTTGCAGGGTCTGGGCGATACGGCGGCGCAGAATATCGTCCGGGTACGTGAAGCCGGGAGCATCCGCTCCGTGGAAGATTTGACGGCTTTGGCGCACTTAACCAAGAATGTCGTGGAGATCTTACAACAACACGGTTGTCTGGAGGGTCTGCCGGAGGAGAATCAGCTTAGTTTGTTCTAGAGAAGAAAGGTCGACGGTAGCAATGCTGCATCATTTTTTTATCTCGTTTAACGCGGTGGCGCCCTTATTTCTGATGATTCTGCTCGGTATGGGCATCAAGAAAATGGGCTTGGCTTCGCCTAAAACAGTGGTCGAAATGAATAGCATCGTTTTTCATTTTCTCATGCCGGTCCTGCTTTGCCGTAATATCGGTACGGCCACCCTGGAAGCCGCGTTGCGTCCGCGCTTGCTGTTATTTACCCTGATTAGCATTCCGCTCATTTGGCTTTTATGTATTCGGGTGATCTCGCTGTTCAATCAAGCGAATCAGGAACGCGGGGCGATCATTCAAGGGATCTGCCGCAGTAACTTTGCGCTCTTCGGCTTGCCTCTCGTGAGCCAGCTGACCACCCCGGAAGAAACCAGCATCGCCGCGTTGCTCATCGTGATCGTCATTCCCATGTATAATGTGTTCGCGGTGATCTTGTTGGAGTATTACCGTGACGGCAAATTCTCTCCCCGGGCGATTCTGCGGGGCATCAGCCGCAATCCGCTGATTCTCGGTACGCTGGCCGGGGTTCTCTGGCTGGCTAGCGGCGTCACGCTGCCGGTATTCCTCGATGCGGCGACGCAATTCATAGCCAGTTCAGCCACTCCGCTGGCTTTGATTACCCTCGGCGCCGCCCTGACTTTTGGCCAGCGCCAGAAAAGCCAACTGCCTCAGCTCATCTGCGGCATTGCCGGTCGTCTGGTGGTCATACCGCTGCTCACCATCCCACTGGGCGCCGCCCTCGGATTCCGTGGCGCGGAAATCGCCGCCTTACTGGCTATTTTCGCTTCACCAACCGCTGTGGCCGCCTATACGATGGGAACCGCGATGGGCAGTGACAGCAACTTATCCGCTGCCATCGTCGCCTTAACGACCTTACTGAGCTCGTTCACGGTATTCATCTGGATTGTGGTATTGTTAAATTTCGGCTTGATTTGAACTGAGTGGCTCCGATAAAAACCAAGAACTGCTCAATAAAGAATCCCATTCAGGCGCTAAGCTGCCGAATGGGATTCTTATGTGACCTAAGGGATTCCCTGTGTTTACGCTTTCGCCGGATCGTAGAGATCATTATTTGTCGTATCAACGATCTTGACATTCTGAATGCCGGTCAGCGCTCCGCTGGCGGTGTTGAATACATTCCCGGCGATAATCGCGTCCATAACGGATACCACTTCAGAGGGTTCCAGATCTGTTCGCGGACTGGGGAGGGAAATGCCATACGTCTTTTCCCCGGCGGTGTTAAAGGTTAAACGTACGACACTGCTGCTGGATATAGCCACGGTCTCACCTCCTTCTATGGCGAGCTTGATCTCAGGGCTGTGCGGCTCTGTCGGCCTATACGTCGCTAAGCGTGAAGAATTGCCGAAAACTGATGGTCTCTACAGGATACTGGGTCAACGAGAATAATGCTTGCGCCGCTGCGTAAACCGCTTGCTCTGAAGCGTCGGAACGGATATGACTCAGCGTCTTTTGCTTGCGGATCGGAGCGCCGTCCGGGCTGATTCCGGCCTGATAAGCCACCACGAGTGTGGAACCCGCAGGGGTAGCGACAACTGCCATAGATTTACCTCCTATTCCTTAATCTGACAGTGCTGCTTATTTATCCTATGCAGCGCCTTAGTGATAACTGCCTGTCCGTATAGAATATGTACAGAGTTGTCCCGGTGTGACAACGCTTGCTCATGACCGCGCGCCGCTTCGCCGCCTGTGCCCTTTTACATTTTAAAAAAGTGAGTCATCTCTATGGTTTTGTATGAATTGTCAAAGATCCGTAGTTCTTTTTTTCTGATTGACACGCGTGCCCAGAAGGTTAAAATAAATACATAATGCATCAGCGCAGTCAATACTTCTACCCGGATGTCCGAACGTATGCACGATCATAATAAGATAAAGAAGGCAGGCGGCAAAAATGAGACAGTGGCTCAAATATATCGTTCTTTTCAGCGTAATCACCCTGTTAACCAGTGCGTGTGCGGGAGGAAGCGCGCAAAATGCGCTATTCATCGCGCAAGGCAGTATCAAGGCGGATGAGGTGAATCTGAATTCCAAACTAGCCGGTGTGATCGAGGAAGTCCTGATCGAGGAAGGGCAGGAGGTAAAGCAAGGTGATATCCTCATCCGGCTCGACAGCCGTTCGTTGACGGCGAACCAGCAGCAAACCCAAGCGGCCAGGCAAGCGGCGCTTGGACAGCAGAACGCCGCGGAAGCCGTCTTAGCGGCGGCTCAGGCGCAATATGCGAAAGCGTTAAACGGTACGCGCAGTCAGGATCTGGCGCAGGCTCAAGCCGCTTATGAACTGGCTGCCAAGACGTATGAGCGCATCCAGAAACTACATGAAAGCGGTGCGGTCTCAGATTCTGAGATGGATCAAGCCTCGACGCAATATAAGGTCGTGCAACAAACCTATGAAGCGGCGCGAGAAGGGGCGCGAGCCGAAGATATCTCCGCAGCCGCCGCAGCCGTCAGCCAGGCTACTGCCGCGGTAGAAGCGGCTAAAGGGCAGGTAGCGCAGGCGCAAGGCGCTATAGAAGAGGTGAATTCCTATGTGGACGACGCGGCGATCAAAGCGCCGGTCTCCGGACGTGTGACGATCGTCAATGTCAAAGCCGGTGAACTGATCTCGACCGGTATGCCGTTAGCCACGATTTCTAATCTGGAAAAACCCTGGGTGGAGCTCAACGTGCGGGAGACGGATTTGTCGCGGGTCGCGTTGAATCAGACCGTACACGTCAAACTCCTGGCGTATCAGAATGAAACCTTCACCGGGAGTGTGGTCAGAATCAATCAGAAAGCGGATTTTGCTACCAAACGTTCGACCAGCAACAACGGAGAACTAGATATCAACTCCTTCGGCGTCAAAGTCGTTATCGACAATTTGTCTCATGCAGTCTATCCCGGTATGACCGCTACCGTTGAGTTTCCGAACCTGGCGGAAGGAACAGGCGCGGACCATGCGCAGTGATCGCGGTACCTGGGTCTTTGCCGGGATGTTTGTGGCGCTCATCCTGATCCTGAACATCGGCGTCGGGTATGAGATGCGGGCCAACCGCATGGAAAACATTCCGTTGGCCATCTTAGATCAGGACGAATCGGAACTGAGCCGGACGATCATTACCTATATGCGCGAAAATCAAACCTTAACCTTCTATAACTATGCCTCTTCAGCCGCTGAATTGGAGACCTGGTTGGATCAGGGCAAAGTCTGTGTCGGCTTAGTGATCCCGTCCGGCTTGGCGGCGCAAATGGTTCAAGGAGATGCGCCGCGT
Organism: Peptococcaceae bacterium; assembly: GCA_031289735.1. Taxonomy (GTDB): domain Bacteria; phylum Bacillota; class Desulfitobacteriia; order Desulfitobacteriales; family Desulfitobacteriaceae; genus JAITOS01. Next base: position 5,181 of record JAITOV010000046.1, on the reverse strand, counting down.
ATCCTGGTGGCGTATGACGCTTCTTCCCTAATGGTGGTCAGCGCGGCTAAGTCTGCCATGAGCGAAATCCTGCTGACCCTGCGGGGCGCATACCTCCGGGATTTTTACGAAGGAAAACTCAGTGTCGTACCGCAGCAGGCGTTGAAGAACGCCCTGCCCATCGACGTTACCTATCGGGAATTGTATAATCCAGCCAAAAATTTTAGCAACTATCTGCTGCTAGGCATGGTCATCGCCCTGTTGCAGGTGGGGTTCGCCGTCCTTGGCGTGGAGCGCTCGGTGCGGGGGAAACAGTCGTATGGGTCTTTACTGGGGAAGTGCTTGCGTTTAGGGCTGTGGGGCTTGCTGGCCATGACCGCCAGCCTGCTGACGCAGTATCTCTGGTTCGACCTGCCTTATCAGGGTAGCGTAGCGGCTGGGATCATCTTGACCTACCTGTTTGCCGTATGCCTGATCACCTTCGGCGTATTGTTGGGGCAGGTCGTGACAGACCGCACCTTCGCTTCGCAATTCGTGGCTTGCTTTGTCTTGCCGACCAGCATACTGAGCGGGTATACGTATCCGTTGTTTGCTATGCCGTTGTTCTTTCAGTGGTTGGGACGGCTGCTGCCTTATACGTATTATGGAGAAGCTTTGCGCGGCTTATGTCTTAAAGGGCTGGGTTTTGCCTATGTATGGCCGGCGATGGGGGCATTATCAGCGATCATCGGGGTGGAATTCCTACTCTTGGGTATGGTGATCTGGTGGAAAAGGCGAACACCGGAAGGTGAAACGGGTGAAGCGACATGAAGGACATGGCTCAGAGGTGTATCCGCAAGGCCCTTTCTTTTCTGCTAAAATATAAACCGCTGCTCGTCATCGTGGCGTTGCCGATTTTTTTCACTTTCCTTTTCGGCGCGGTATTCAGCAAGGTCTATATTCAAGCTATTCCGATCGCTGTCCTGGATCAGGATGGCACAGCGGACGCGCGCGTGGTGGCCGAACAATTAGCGGACAGCGAAGGCATCCGGATTATTGGCAACGTAGACAGCATAGAGCAGATGGAACACCTGTTGTTGCGCGGGGAGATCAATGGCGGCGTGGTATTCCCTCCGGGATTCAGCCAAGACTTGCGCAGCGCTCAGTCGCCGCGGCTCATGGTCGTGATCGACTTCAGCAATATCGTTATCGGCAATCATTTGCTGGCCTATGCCAATACGGTGCTGAACACCTTAAATGCCAGCCTGTCGGTCCATACATTGGAAGCGGGGAAGATCGTCCCGTATGTGGCTGAGCAAACAGTTACGACGCTGACCTTTGCCGAAAGAATGCTCTATGATCCTCATTTGGCGTATTTTACCTATATGTATGCGATCATTCTGGCCGTGATGATCCAGCAGACCTACCTGAGCATGCTGACACCGGCGCTGGTGGAAGAAAAACTGCGTACCCAGGGAATGATGAACCTGCGTAAATGCGCGCGTTGGATCCTCAGCAGGATAGGTTTTTCTTTGCTCGGCGCCTTGGGCAGTCTAGCGGTTGCGCATTTCGTTTTCCATTATCCGGTACACGGCAGTGTGTTTTTAGTCGCGCTGTTACAGATCTTGTTCCTGATCAACTTAACGATCATCGCTGTCTTGATGACGGTATTCTTCAAAGATGTCTCACACTGCGGCCAGTTTATCGTGATGCTCTCCATACCGACCATCCTGCTCTCGGGATATATTTGGCCGAAGTTCATGATGGCTTCCTGGTTTGCCGGCCTGATCCGGGTGATCTGGCCCCTGTATTACTTCATCAATCCGCTCAAAGATCTCTGTGTCAAAGGGGTAGGATACGCGGAGATTCAGAGTTATCTAGCCGGCGCTTGCATCTTCGCCTGCGCTTGGGGCATCGTGGCGCTGGTAGCGTATCAATGGAGGCGGCGTGTCCGGGGGTAGGGCGGCGGCAACGATTCTAGAAAAAACTGCCTTGGAGAGATACAATAAAAGTAGAGTCGCTCCAGCTGATAAAGGAGATCGGGACGCAGGCGACAGCCGAAAGGCTTGACATCCCGACAGACACCCTTTACACAGGGTCAGCCGAGGAAAAGAAAAGGTAGGCCAGGGCCAGCGAGATCGTCGCTGAAAAAAGACCGGAAGAAGTAGGCAAGGAAAACAACCTCATGATCAGGCGCAGACGGCGCCCGAACGGCATTACGAAAGCTGACACCGCGGCGCAAAAAGCCGGGAACCTGATCGCGCAGGACTTCTCCGTCGGCAGTCCGAACGCCAACTGGCTCACCGACATCACGGAAGTGCCCTGCCTGGACGGGAAGATCGTCGGGTTCCATATGGACGACAGCACAGCGCGATCCAGAGCATGAGCAGGACCGAGCGCTGCTATGACGACGCCCGGATGGAAAGTTGGTTCGCGACCTTTAAAAAAGAGAAGCTGTATAAAATGAAGACCCCGGATATAAAAATGAACGAGGGAGACTGTCTCAATAACTGTGTAAATGGCACGAAAAAGTAAAAAAATGGACGAACACCTCGGATACGAGAAGAACAGCCCAACCGGGGACAACAGCGGCAACAGCAGGAACGGTTACGGGAACAAGACACTCCAGAGCGAATGGGGCGCGGCGGAGATTTACGTACCCCGCGACCGGAACGGCGGGTTCGAACCGCAGATCGTCGCGAAACGCCAGACCCGGACAGACGACCTGGAACAGCGGATCGTAGCGATGTACGCCCAAGGCATATCGAACCGGGACTATAGAAGAGCACCTCCGCGAAATATATGGCGTGGAAACTTCGCCGAGCCTGGTCTCGCGGGTGACGGAGAAGATCAGGCCGGCCGTGGCGGAGTGGCAGAACCGCCCGCTGGACGACATCTACGCGGTCGTCTTCTGCGACGGGGTGATGTTCAAGGTCCGCAAAGACGCGAAAGTCGTGAACAAATGCGTGTACTCCGTGCTAGGCGTGGGAATGGACGGGCGCAAGGACAGCCTCGGCATCTGGATGAGCGAAAACGAGAGCGCGAGCTTCTACGCCGGCATCTGCAACGACCTGAAAAGCCGGGACGTCCTGATCGCCTGCCACGACAACCTGACAGGCACCTCGGAGGCGATCAACGCGGTCTTCCCGAAAACCGAACAGCAGCTCTGCGTGATACACCAGATCCGTAACAGCACCGCATTCGTTTCGTACAAAGACCTAAAGCCCGTGACGACCGGCCTAAAGCTCGTCTACGGGGCGGTGACGGAAGACGCCGCCTTGCGCGCCCTGGAGGAATTCAAAGGGGCGTGGGACAAAAAATACCCGCAGATCGGCAGGTCGTGGACCGCGAACTGGACAGAGCTTTCCACATATTTCAAATACCCGCAGGAGGTCAGGACGCTCATCTACACCACAAATGCCGTCGAGGGCTTCCACAGGATGCTGCGGAAGTACACGGCGAACAAGACCGTCTTTCCCACCGGCGACGCGGTCCGGAAGTCCGTTTTCCTCGCGGTCCGGGAGATCACGAAAAAATGGACGTTGCCGGTCCGCGATTGGGGCGTTATAATGGGGCAGATGCTTATTTTCTTCGATGACAGGCTGCCGCCCGTAAAAACACTGGCTTGAGGTAGCTGTAAAACTCATTTACACAGTTTGTGATACACTCCCGCGCTCTCCCGCGCCGAGGATATTTCCAAAGGCGTGTTCGTTCCTGTTAGCCATTTGCCGAAACAAGAGCCGAAGATTGCCGGAAAAGAAAAAACCGCTTTGCCTTTGGCGTCGAACCAATGACGAGAAAACGGATACCCGGAAAATTGAGGTATCCGTTTTTTTAATATTTTTTGCTGGTTTTGTTCCAGCGGCAAAGGAAATTCTTTTTCCGAATCCCAGCGTTAATTCTTGGCTATATCAAATTACTTAATTAAATTTATTACAAATTACTTTGCAGCATTGGCAAGAGCCGATTTCCATTCATCTCGTTTTGGAACGGTTATTTTGACCATTTCTCCGCCAGTCGTTTCGACAATTATAGCCTTAACAAGCAGTCCAAACTTACCATCCCTGACAGTTTTAATATTTTTAACCGGAATTGAGATAACGCCGAAATTGGATGTCATTTTATTATGAAGCGCCTGAGCTGCTTTCGCCGCCAATATTCCCGTTAAATTTAAACCGGTAAATTGAACATCAGCCGGAATCACAATAAGACGCCTGTCCGTGAGATAGATAGAACACTCTTTGCGTACATCTCTCAATTGGTCAGAGGTTGCGCATGTAGCGGAAGTTATGGCCTCCATGAGTTTTGTTTCAGATTTGGGATCGGCTAACTCTGCGCCGCAAGCAACGCACAAAGTGGCTTGCCCGTCTGCTGATTCATTTTCATAGTTACAAATATGACATTTTATATTCTTCATAAATATAGTAACCTCCCGTACAAGAGTTTTCCCAACGTTAAACAATCTGCGCTTTGCCCGCCCGATCGTACTCTTTTTAAGAAAATAACGATACAGATGTAGGGCACATAAGTAATGTAACATGAATCACGCCAGATTTCAGCAGGAAAGGCGGCGCGGTCATGCAGCGTATTTCCGCTAGACGCATACGCCGACAACGGCGGCGCAAGCCCACGGCAGCGTCCTCCAGTTCAAGCCTTGCTTACAATTAGATAGTCTAGCACGAAAATTCGAGAGGGTCAACCAAAAATTTCAAGCTCCGGCGCGGCGGGTAAGTTTGAAAAATCATCGGCAAGTTGTAAAATGAAATGCCTAAGAACATAAAAAAGGCCCCATCCAGGCCAAAACCAGTTATACTTAAGTTGAGAGACCAAAGTGACTGGAGGAGACGAGGATGAGACAAGCCAAGCATAGCACAAGCAGAGGGCAATGGAAACAGCTTTCTGAAAAGGAGCGCTACAAAATTGAAGCGCTGAGCAGGGCCAAACACAACGTCTGGGAAATAGCTGGTCAGCTAGGGAGGGACAGGCGGACGATCGAACGGGAAATCCGGCGCGGGACAGAGCCGTATACTGCGCCGACGCCGGACAGAGGCACGCGGAGGAAAACGCCTAAACTTGCAATCTACAGCAAAAGCAAAATAATTGTCAAAAATCTTGAATTATCTTTCGGGATATGCTATAGCCCGAGTTTGCCACTTCAACGACAGAAAACGAAGACGCAGTTGTCTTCGTTTTCTGTCGTTGAACAATAGTTTGTGAGGAATA
>JAITOV010000029.1 GCA_031289735.1 Peptococcaceae bacterium | reverse complement strand
ATTGACTGACTAACCATTGTCCCAACAGTGTCCGTTAGACCATCTATTGCCTGTTGGGATGTAATACTCCCATCCTGCCACGCACGCATCAGCTCATCCACTCGAACCCTTTGAGATCCTATAGATTCTGTAAGCATCTCCATCTTACCCTGATTAGCAATAATCTCATCAGCGTTAATACTTCCAAGAAGGTCAAGCATAACATTCTCGACCGGAACCGTGATTTCAGGAATCGTTATCGCGCCAATGTTGTTAAAGATTTGCGCATTAATATTTTCTTTCAGCTTTTCGTGCTTGCCTATATCTATTGCCAAGATATCAGCCGTAAGGGTGATCAGGATCCCGCCCGCAAGTCCAACAAGCGCGCCAGGTACGCCAGCGATAAGGCCACCTGCGACCGTAAGCCCTAAGATCGTAGCGATATTCCCACCAATCATCCGCTTAAAGAGGTCAGGATCAAAGCCATTATAACCAATCTTATAACCTGCTGAAGCGGAAAGGGTAACACCCTCAATAGCCAGAACAATGGAAGCTCCAAGCCCAAACCCCATAAGCCCCCCAATGCCCAACGCCGTCGATAAGAGCTTCATCCCAAATCCGCCAGCAAGTACCGCGCCAACACTTTTCAGTATATTACTATAATTTAAGCCATTTTCCGCAATATCTAATCCAGTTAGAGCGCCCAGGGTAATGCCGCCAACAACAAACCCAATACCAATAGCAGTCCTTAGCGCACTAACCTTATCCTTAACCGCGTTAAACGCAGCGCTCAAACTCTTGACGTCGCCAATCCATTTAATGAATTTACTTGCCGCAAGCGCAACCGCAAGCCCTGCTCCAATGGAAGCGATAATGGGAAGCATTTTTTCAAACTCTTCTTTAATACCCTTCGCTATCTCATCCGATCTAGCTTTAAGATCTTTTAAAAAGTCATACGTCTCAACCGGGATTTTCCCTAAAACATCTTCTCCTCCGCCAGCAGCGCCCCCGCCTGAATCCTCCTGTGGGCTGATGATGTTTAATTCATCAATACCCATGACGTAATCTTTTAGTTTCTTAGCGTTAGCCGCAGCGCCGCCCAGCGCGTCTTCCGCGTCTTCCGCGCCGCTGGATAATGTCTGGATACCGGAATAATCTATTTCCGGCAATTCGTAACCAAAGAACGACGCGATCTCCTTGGCGATCATGCGCAGCGCCGTAGCTACCGCGATGGCCGTCGGCAGAATGGCGTTAAGCGCCGGGATAAAGATATTGCCAAGCTCACGCGCTAACATGCTGAATTGGGCTTGCAAAACGCGCAACTGATTCGCCGGGGCAATGAGCGTCCGCGCCATGTCGCCCTGAACAATCGTATTCTGCTTCATCAGCGCATAATAACGCAGGGCGGCTTTTTCCGCTTGCGTCATGTTGTGAACGGTCTTTTCAATCCCCAGGGCATAGGCTTCCTGCTGTAAGCGCGTAACGTTTAGATCGTACCCCAGGCGGCGCACCGGTTCAATCTCACCCGCAAACGCCGATTGGAATTTAGTGATCGATTCGGAGAACGGCAGATTAAAGAAGGATGAAGCGTCATAGGCCAGCTGCGTAAGCTGCTGACTCATAACGGCGGCGCTGTCTGAGGCGATGCCGAACCCGGACGCCAGCGCCATGAATATGCCTTGCGTGCGGATCCCTTCTGACGTGTCGATGCCAACCGTTGCGCTGACTTTTTCCGCAAAGTCCTGAGCGGCGCCGGCCGCTTTACCCATTGTTACCGTAAATAAATTCAAGTTCTCTACGTACTCATTAGATTTGGTGATCAACGGGCCAAGCAGACTGGCGGTCTTCTTATACATATAGCTTAGCGCGGCGAATTTTGTTGTTAAAAAAGCCAGTGAAAGAGCTGATTTCTTGGATGACGTAGTGGTCGCGTCAAGCTCTTTAGGGAACGCCTGAATATTAATCCCGGCTAACGGGGCCAACCCAGCGGATAGCCTGGCAATTCTCTCAATCGACGCGTCGTCCAATTCTTTAATAGACTTGCCCAGTTCGCTGACTTGTTTAGCCAGCGTAGACGAGATTTTCCCCGCGCCGGTTAACCCATTCAGCGCGTCGCCCATAACCTTTAAGGCGTCAACGCTTTTGGGGTCAAGCTTATTAATCGACTCGGCAAGTGTTGTAACATTCGCTCCCAGTTTTTTCAGGGACGCGGAGCTTCCGATATTTACGCTGGACTTTAAAGCGCCCAACGCTGCCGTCAGTTTCTCGATTGCGGCGACAGCTTTGTCAGATGTTCCGATTAATTGCAACTCTAAAGAAGCGACATCCATTTTCTACCACCTGCCTTATCGTAAGGTTTGCCCATTTATATCACTGGCGGCGCGCACTGTCTGCGCGGCCTGCTGTTCTCTGTGTTTGATGTTGGCAATGAATATCTCCATGTAAGCAACACACTTCTCTTGGTCGAGTTCGGCCCTGGTTTTCTTTTTTTGCCGCTGGACCGTAAAATCTGATGAATCCTGACCATCGCCTGTGTCTTTGTTCTTGTCCCGATTCAAAGAGAGCATTGGCCCTTTAATGTATGGCTGAACTTTCGGCCTTTTGGCAAACGCCTGCAACGCCGGAGCGACGGCACAAAGCGCCTGGTAAGTATACATCCCGGTGATCCAGGCGCGGAAGTCCGATTCTTCCATTGAGCGCTCTATTTTAATTTCTTCCGCTTTTCTATAGGACTTCACCAAGCGAGCTGATCCCAGCCAAAATTGATCCCAATTCATTCCCATGGATAGATAATAGGGAAAGGCCTCATTGAAGATTTCAGTGAAAGATCTTTTCGCGTTGTTTTCTTGTTCATCAGGGATTACCCTGTATCGCCTTAATATGTCATCCGTGGAAGATCCGGCTAATTCTTCTCCCACGTCCCGCCGTTTCCCTCTTCAAACAGGGTTACGGTTGGCTCTAGAAACTCTTCTAAAAGAGCGTTAATAAAGCCAGACTTATCCGAAAGGCTTTCATAAATTGCGTCCACAGTTCCAGGTGAGATTTTCTTGTGATTCTTCAAAAACGCCGCCTGGGCCAGCATGGGCACCATTAAATTAGGCTTGGTTTTGATTTCCTCATAGTTAAAATTTCTGGCCTCAAGCGTCGCTACGATCTGCCTGGTGAATTCAAGTTCATATTCATGTCCGTTATGTTTTACTTTAATCATTTTTTTTTGCCGTCCTTTTGTTTTTTTAGCGCCCCCAATATTTTCCAAAAAATAAAGTAAAGCGGAGGGCACTGGTAGGAGGCGAACCCGCGCCCTTGTTGCCGCTTCACATACAAAAACCGCTTGTTAGGCGGAGGTTGCCGGGTAATTATTTTGCCTAACTCTCCAGTGTCGGAACACTTGCGGCGGAGATGCTAACCTGCATCCCGACGACTTCATTTACGCCGCCGCCCGTCACATAAACGGATAACTGCCCATCCCATTCAAATTTGCCCTTTGCGCCTACCGGCGTCATGGGGGAGGCGACTTCCCCGGAATCAAACCAGACGGCAAAATGCCGGAGCGGCCCAGCTACCGCCAAAAGCGCTTCATAGTCATCCAGGGTATAGTTGCAGTCAAAGGTAAACGTATCCATCGTCTGCAAGCCCGGAATATTCGTATACGCGCCGTCGCTCAGAGTGGTTGTGTCCAGGGTCTCCGGGGGGCCGCCCATATCCGGATAGGTCTTGATGTCTATGAGTTTATTCCACGTCGTAGCCGGAACAGGCGGAAGCTGCGTGGCGATCATGAGAAAAGTGTTTTGCGTTGAAATACCAGTACCCAAAAATATCACATCCCCTACATTTTTTACATTCTCCTGTAATATGTTCCTGCGCTGTCTACCCGCCCCGAAAAGCGTCCGACCATGCGGAAGATCGTGGCGTCCTCAAAGTTGGGTATAACTTGAAAAGAGCCGCTAAAATTGCAGCTCTTCATGATTGAATCGATGATTGTGGCAATCGCCCTGGCTTCTCGTTGTTTCGTACCGGATGAACTTGCCTTGCGGTTCGAGTAGACCTCAATAACATAGGTGAGATCGGCGAATTGATCCTGCCCTGTGTCTCTTGTCCCAAACGCCGTTCCCTGCGAGTCTTCAATAATCAGCACAGCCGGAAAGGATTCAGGAGTCTTTAGATACTCAGCCGTTGTGTAGACAGCCCCCGCGCCGAATTCTTCATCGATTGCGCTTTTTAAGGCGGAGTATAGGTTGTTTTGATAGTTAATCACTTTAACCAAACACCTCCCGCGCTATTTCCGCGATATGCGCAATGACTTCTTCCCTGGCATACCACATGCCCATCGCCGCTGGATTTCCATGCGTGCGCATGAATTCGCCGGTACTATCTTTGAAATACCAAGCCCGCTGACTACCGTGGCCTTGGCCATACGTTCCAATTGGAGCAAGACCGGCCGGCCGGTCCGGGTAGGATCCATCCGTGTTGTGATAAACGCCCGCGCCAAATTCGATAAAGGCGACGGATTGCCCCTCGGCTACAATCTCCCAGCCATTAGGAATGGGGCGGGCAGATACACGGACGTCGTTTACGCCGTCATACATTGCCGCCCCAAATCTCCTTGCGGCTTCCGCTGTACCCAGCCAGGCCAGGCGCTCGGTTAGTTCTCGCGTTTTGTTTTTCAGCCAGGTTGCGTATTCCTTGAGGCTGCGAATCGTGGCGGCAATGGAATCAACCGCGGTTATGTCGGTAACGTCAATTTTAATAACCTTTTTACTCACCCGGCGACCACCCGCTTAATCGCAATAGAGACGTTATTCAGAGACCGGGCGACGGCGCGCACAATATAATTGTGGGCAATAACAGCGTCGTCATCGGGGGCTGGAGAGCCTGTATCAATCCATAGAATGGTTTGTTCGTTTATTTCACTCTCATTCATCATGATAACCCGGTCATAATCCAGCAAATCCCCAAATGGCTGAGCGCTGCTATCCCCACGATTCGGAGAGATGTTGGCTTTCACCGCGATCGGGGCTGAGTACTTGACCTCCCAAACCCCGGTGTCCAGACCCTCCTCGACAATCTCTTCCTTGCCCAAATATTGCGCGTACCAAAAAGGTTGTTTATTGATTTCAGATAAACGCCCCATGTTATCACCTGCCCCGCCGTCTTAATATTGCCGTCCTACTGCCGATAGACCCCGATAACCGGCGTGATTTGCGCCAGCAAGCTCTGCGGGACATCTTCGCTGCCATAGGAACGATTGACGCCGTTTTCACCGTGGCCTGTCTGGAAGTCCATCCCGCGTTTTTGCCAGAGCGCATGGGCAATGCGGACTTGAAGGACGCTGTATTGCGGCTTAACCCCTATCACTCCATCCGGGACGCCTAACGGATACTCCGTTCTCCGAATCGTATCAGCTGCGACCGTCAAGTAAACGCCTAGTTCGGTGTCTTGACTGATGTCCCCGTCAGATATTCCCGCGAGACCCTTGAGTATAAGAAGCTTGTCACCGTAGAACATGGTTATCACCACCGTTTAGCGGAGCGGCTGATCCGTCAGCTGCTCCACTTTTAATACTAGACTACTTGTCGCTGTTTTCCGCTTGTCCATCCGGCGACACTACTCCATCCGGCGACTTTGCCGAAGTTTTTACCTCAGTCCAGCCCGAGTTTTTAAACGCCGCCAATTGAACATCACTGAACAACTCTCTGGACTGCCCGTTTTTTGTGACGGCGTACTTGACTACGTTATTGCCGATTTTTTTAATCGTAACTGCCAAAATGATTCACCTCTTCTTGATTTTTATAGGTTTCTTTTCGCCCTTTCGCCGTTGAATTACGGTGCAACCGAGCTGTAAATCCCAGCAGTCTTTTGATCCAGTACGAACGCGTCATAGTAAATGCGGCCTTCCACTCTGTACCCGTCGACGCCCGGCGGGTTCTCGTGAATATAAAAGCTCGTCAACTTAACGGGAGTCACCGCCGCGCTGGGATGGACAATAATAAACTGCTGTTTAGCGGGCAAGCGAAGGGCAGGGACGCGGATGATCGGAATACCGTCCACGACGCCGCCAATGGAACCGCTGATAATTCCCGCCATAGCGATATCGCTTTCCTTTGAGAACGCCGGATCGAGCTTCAGCTTGGTGTAGTAATCATAACTGACATAGGCGATCCTTCCTCCTTCAGGAACGTTGGCGTCGCCAAGCGCGGCTTCAGCGTTCAGGAAGAGCTCGTAAGCATTGGACGCTGTCGCCGCCGTGGTGTCACTGGTCCCCGCGCTGGCGCTCAGAACGCTCAGACGGTAGGTGTCGATTTCCGGGATAATAACGTCTCGAACTTGCTTCGCCAGGAATTCAGCGGCCTTCTTCACGTACATCTGATCAATGATGTTACCTCTGTCAATTACCCTGGAGAAGCTTCTGTCCTGCATCAGAGTGAGTTCTTGCGTGGTATCCTGCAATTCCGTGGGCGTGCCGTAGCGGTCAGACCCCGTCCTTGCGTAGTTGTTCATCGGCGCGGTGGGCAAGCTATAAACGTAAACCGTTTTTACGCCGATGAAGTCATAACTGGCGTTGAAGGCAATGTTGGTAACGCTGCCCCTGGAAAATGCGTCGTCTACGACGGGAGAGTACTTGGAAGCATAATTGATAGCCATTTAAATTCCTTCTTTCCTTTTACCAGGACGACTTGAGCGTTGCATTAA
>JAITOV010000179.1 GCA_031289735.1 Peptococcaceae bacterium | reverse complement strand
GCCCGAAGTACATCTTTCAGCGAGGGTGCGCTGCGATTCTCTAAACCCTGTACCAATAACGCCTCCGTTTGATTATCCGGCGGGACAACCAGCACGGGGCCCCTGCCACCCAATAAGCCGCGAATCTCCTCCCCCTTCTCCCGCAACGCCACAGCCATCGCCAAAACACCGGGGATGGGGCGCAATGCTCCCTCCAGGGAAAGCTCCCCGGCAAAAACGCAGTTTTGAATCTCCGCTTCACTGCATTGGCCCGTAGCCAGCAAAATACCCATCGCGATGGGCAAGTCCAGCCCGGAGCCATCTTTACGTAAATCTGCCGGGGCTAAATTCACCGTGATTCTTTGTAAAGGGAATTGAAAACCCGAATTGCGTAGAGCCGAGCGTACACGGTCACGCGATTCCCGTACCGCTACCGCAGCCAAACCGACGATTTCAAAAGCAGGCAATCCGTTAGAAACATCTACCTCAATCCGAATAAAATGCGCTTTAAAACCTGCAATAGCCATACCAAAGGTTGAGGCGAACATGGCATCTCCTCCATTAATTCTACAAAATTTAACTAATTGATTTTTAATAATTTTATTTTCAAAAATAATGTATTTTTATGTTTACATTTATACAATTCTCTGTTAATATTCACTCGATGATACTAACTTACTTGATTGTCTGATACTAATATAATGGAAGGAGGCTAGTGAAAAATTTCATATAGCATTTTTATTTTTTTAAATCCCAAAGGTTACTCAATGTTCAAAGGAGGATGTTAGTGATGACCGGACCCGTGAATGTAAATTCATCAGAACGCTATTCCGTAAAAGACCGCATGGAACGCCTGCCCATTTCTAACTATCACCGGCTAGTTTGTTTTGCCTTATTCATTTCTTGGTTTTGTGAAGCGATTGACCTGGGCGGAACCGGGTTCCTGATGCCTTTGATCTTGCAGCACTTTCACTTAACCGCTGTGCAAGGCGGCTACTTCTCTTCGCTCGCCTTCGCGGGCATGATGATCGGCTCACTGTTCGCCGGCGCGTTATCCGATACCTTCGGGCGCACCAGATTGGTCTGCTGCTGCATGGTCGTCTGGGGCATCGCCGGAATGTTCATGGCTTTCGCGCAAAACATTCCCTGGCTGTTCACCGCCCGCTTCATCCTAGGGCTAGGCTTAGGCGCGCAGGTTCCGGTCGCGATGGCTTATCTTAGCGAGATTATCCCGACCCATTCCCGCGCCAAATACATGACGTTCTATCAGATGCTGGTTCCGGTGGGCATTGCTTTCGCGGGCTTACTGACTGTACTCATTCTGCCGCACTTTGGTTGGCGCGGCGTGTATTTCGCCGAATCCATACCGGCTCTGTCCCTTTTTCTGATCATGAAGTTCTGCCCGGAATCAGGTTTTTGGCTTGAATCCAGAGGCCGGCTCGCGGAAGCTGACGCGATCGCTGATCATTGGGAATATCGCGTCAAGAAGGATAATAACCTCACGGAACTGCCGCCGGTCGTTCGGGCGACCGAAATGCGCGAACCCGGTAAGATCAGCGAACTGTTTTCCAAGAAATATAGCAAGATCCTGGCCATGGCTTTAATCTGGTATACCGCTTGTATGATGAGTGACTACGGCCTGGCCACCTGGCTTACCACACTCTTGGTCGCCAAAGGATTTGACGTCATTCGATCCACCGGTTTCGTCGCGATCGGCGTCTGTGGCGGCATCCCGGCCTGGTTCTTTACCGCCTGGGTGACAGAGAAGTTCGGCAGAAAATGGGGTATCTTCATCTGCAGTATCTTGACCGCCATTTTCGCCTATCTGTACGGCTCTTCCACCACGATGACGATGCTGATCATCTTCGGTATCTTCTATCAATTCGGCAAATACGGCCTGGCCATGTCCAATAACGTATACACCCCTGAACTGTTTGAAACCCACTTGAGAGCAACCGGTAACGGCTTTACGCTGGCTTGCGGACGCATGGGGTCGATGTTAGGTCCGATGGTTCTGGCCTTCGTCATGTCCTCACTGGGCGCGAACGCTACGTTCTATGTCGCCGCGGGTATCGCTCTGTTATCAGGTATCGCCGTTATGATCTTAGGACCTGAAACAAAAGGAAAACAACTTAGATAAGCGCGAAAACCGCTTACATGCGTATCGATCAAACCCTCTGCCTAAGGAAGCACGGAAGAACTCCGTGCTTCCTTATTTGTCCGTTATATTATTCCCCCAGAAAATAGATACGCAACAATACTTCGCTCTGCAGCGGTCGCAAAACGATTTCTTGCACAGAGATCCCCGTAAGTTGCGCGTTCTCTCCTGCGATCTCTCGCAAAGTCCAGCGTACGGCATTGGTCTCACCTTTCAAGTTCAAGCGCAACAATACATAACTCAATCCGGTCTCCTGTACGCCACCTTCGGCAGCGGCCAATCTTTCCACCCAGTAATCCGTGACACTGACCCCGTGTCCCCTGAATCTGCCACAGCACGCTTCAATGATCTCCGGCACATCCGTTAATGCCGGAACGAGTGGCTGTTCCAGCTTGTTCATGGCCACAAGCTGGCTTTGCTCCTGCCAATAGCGTATTTCCTCTTGTTGACTACGTATATCTGTATACCCCGAGAGAAATACGGCGCAAAACCCCAACAATGTAAGCACACAACCAGCTGCTAACGCATACAATATCTTTTGCTCCCATTGACGGAACGTTACCCGGCACACTTGATGGAAGTTTTGATAAGCGTTTTGACTGAAAAGCCGCCTCAGACGCATCATTCCTCCTATTGTTTGGCTGAGCGTACACGGATCGTAAACACGATCTTCTCCCCGTTCATCTGACGGTATTCCGTTAACGTGGGTACTCCCCAACCCAGACTTTGTATGCTTGCCAGTAAGCGGCGCGCGTCCTGCACAGAAGCGGCCTTACCCTTCAGCGTCATTTCTTCCTCCCGGTAGACTACTTCATCATAGTCCAGCATCGCATCCTGACGGATCTCTTCGATTTGATCCAGACGAGAGATCACCGAAGGCTCCCCATCCAGCGTGTCCTGCCACTGCATTTGCACGGCTTGTTCTTGCTTCACTCTGGCGGCAACGCCGGCTACCTGGGTTTGTAAGGTCTGGCTTGCTATCTGTAAGTTTGCCTGATAGCGCGTGAACCAACCATGCCCGGCAAAACCGATCAGACAGATGCCGAACCAAATGACCGCTAATCCGAGTGATAATTGCTGCCGCTTTTTACGTTGCAACGGACGTTTCATGAGATCCAGCTCAGGCGTTTTGCCCACTCCCGCTGCGCTTAAAGCCTTGACGCCTCCAGCCAGGAAATATCCGGCGTCTCCCGCTACTTCATCGTCTTCTGAGCCCCAGCCGGCGCCGGAACGAATCCGGCGGATCTCCATCTCCTGGGGCAAATCCATATCTGTGATCACCTCAGCGGAGCGTACGCCGCCTGCATAGATAGCGTGCAGATTCAGCCCAGCATATTGCCGGTCCGCATATAACAAGAAGCGCCGAACTTCACCTGCACAGTGCCACGCAGCAAAACCGGTCAATTCTTCCGGCAAGAATACGCGCGCCGCCATCAATTCCGTACCGCGCCACAACAGTATGAACGGCAGCGCGTTATCCACGTCCACAACCAGCGTGTCTTGTCCATCCCGCAATTCCATTAATCCGGCTAAAAGAACCGCTCCGAAAAGAATCTTGCCCACTTGCCAGCCCAGCGTGTTTAAAACCTCTACATACGGCATGAGTACAGCGCGGCGCGCGGCGCCCGTCATCATATGCAGCACATTATCCGCACGGCTTTCCTGTAAGGTCACGGCAGTAAACCATAATTCCTCTTCCTCCAGCGCGTATTCATCTTCCAAGAGGTATCTCACCGACGCTTCCCTCTTCTGTGCCGGGATCCAGGGCAGGATCAATGTACGGCAAAACCCCTGCAACGGATTCAAGATGAAAACAGCCGGCGTTTTGACCGCTGTTAACGTCTGGGGCAGAGCAGAGGTATAGCGGCGCAGAGCTTCCGCTAAAAGCTCTTCCTGCACAAGCACGCCCTGGCGAATGACGCCCGGCTCCAGAGGAATGCGGACAATCTCCGGCCTATCCGAGAACGCCGCATCAGAACGCAGCCAAGCCAACACAGCTTCACGTTCATTGATTTGGATGATCAGAGTTTCTTTATTCATCCCCAATACAACTCCAATAATGATTGCCCCCAGAACAAGGCGCAGAGCGCTCCCCAGGTCAGATATGGCCCGAATGGCATGGATTGCCGTACTTTTCGTTGGCGCCAGACAATACAGATCACGCCGATCAAGACGCCACTGAGACTGCCGATCAGAATCGCCAGCAAGATCTTCGGGAATCCCAGAAAAGCGCCGATCGCCGCGATCAATTTGACATCTCCCCAACCCAAACCTTGGGGATAAGCCCAGGCGATCAAGGCAAATCCCCCACCCGCTACCGCCGCGCTTAAAAGCGCTTCCCCGGCATCCGGCCGTCCCTGTATCAGCAGTGCGGCGGCCAGCCCAAACCCCAGTAACGGTAGAACAATCCGGTCCGGCAGTCGCCCTGTGTCGATATCGATGAAACTGAGCGCAATCAGCCCGGCCACAAAGATCAGGTCCGTCATCAGGCGGAGCGTTATCCCGTCCGCGGCTTGATGTGCCGTCAGAAAGAAGGCGATTCCCGTCAACGCTTCAACGAGCGGGTAACGGATCGGTATGCGGGCAGCGCAATAACGGCATTGCCCGCCCAAGATGAAGTAGTTGAGCAGTGGAATTAAATCGCGGGCAGCTAAAGGGCGCCGGCAATGGGGACAATGAGAGCCGGGATACACGATCGATTGACGAGACGGCAAACGATAAATGACCACATTCAAGAAGCTTCCGATCACCAAGCCCAGACAGCCGGCCGGCAACGCATAATCCGTCAAGTCCGCCTCTCCTCCCCCATCCGTTTAATCCGCCGAACTCCAAAGTACTTTCGTTAAATCAGTCGCATCCAGGGTGCGCACTTCCGCCGCGGTTCCGCTCGCATTCAGATAGATCACAATCAAATGAGACGGCGACGGCGTGGCCGGTATGGAGCCAGTCGACGTCAAGGTGATCACCTCAAAACCGCGATTCGCCTCCGCGATACTTTGTTGCGTCGTCTTCGTATCCAACTTCGCCACATAGGCAGGCACGAACGCCGTGCAGGAAACCACTCCGCCGCTGGCTGTCATCTCTGTGTTCGTAGGATAGCGCCCCGTTTGGACCAAATAGAAATCCAAGGCGGATTTCACTTCATGACCCGTCGTGATGTCCGCATTTTTCCTGGCAGCCTCGGAACTGGACGCTACTTTCGGTATAGCGATCGCCGCCATCACCGCCAGGATGATTAAAACGGCCATCACTTCAATCAGAGTGAATCCCGCATCCTTTTGCTTGACTGGTTTACTTTTATGGTTTTGCTTACCCGGCAGGCATATCATCTTTATTCCTCCTCGTTCTTATTGCGCGCTCCCGCGCGCCATTAATACATATGCGAACTGGCATCCAGCACCGGCATCATAACCCCCATGGCTACGAAGCCCACTAACACCGTTACACCCAGGATTAAGATTGGTTCCAAACGACGGGAGATCTGCTGGATTTTACTCTCAAACTCGCTGTGCAACTGCTCCGCTGTATGGGCAAACATCGCGTTTAACTGACCGGATTCTTCGGCCACTTTCAACATAGCGCCAGCGTCCAAGGGAAAACCGCTATCTCTCTTGAGAACGGCGCTCATCATCTGTCCCTGACGAACCGCCAGTGTACACTGCTGAATCAGATTGCGCGCCACATTCGTCCGTAGCCCCTGCGCGCTTAACTCTAACGTTTCCAGCAGATTCAGTCCGGCTTGCAAAGAGTTGCCCATAACGCTATGCCATTGCGCCCAATCTTTTAACAGCCAAAGTCGCTGCACCCCCGGTAAGGAACCAAAATATTTCATTCCCTGCTCCCGCCAATTGGCAGGATACTTCAACATGATCCCGGCTAGCCCAGCGACAACCAGCGTAACCAACGCCGCCGTAATCCGCGGTATCATCCGCGCGCCGGCAAAGATCAGACGACTCAAAGGCGGGGATGCAATCCCCATACTGAGGAATAAGTCTTCGTAAATCGGCATCACCCACACGCTTAAAGCAAAGAGGACGACCGTCACCGCCAGCAAGAGGAAGGCCGGATAACTCAGCAGCTTAATCAATTGAGTCCGGAAGACGCGCTGTCTATTCAATTCCCGGCTCATATACCGCAACGCTTGCGTCAAACGGCCGCTCCTTTCCCCGGCTTGCAACATCGCCAACAGCATGGGCGGTACACTGGCTTCGCTGTCACGCAAGGCGGAGCAAAAAGATCCCCCATCCTCGATATTTTCGCGCATCCGCCGCCATATTTGCTTTTGCCGCGGGTTTTTCTCACTCTGATCCATAATCTCCATCGTTCTCGTCAAAGGGATTCCCGCTGCCAATAATACAGCCAGCCGTCCGGCAAATCCCTCCCAATCCGTCTTCGGCTGAGTCATGTGCGCCCATCTGCGTTGCCAGGCGCCCCGCCGGCGAATCCGCCATGGGACATAGCCTAACTGGCGTACATGAGCACAAATCTGCCGAGCGCTACTCGCCGTAGAGAACCCGCTGACTTGCAGCCCATCGTGATCGACAGCTTGCCAGGAGAAGACCGTTTGTGCATCCGTTCCTTCCCTCTCAGCCATCTTTATAAGATCACCTCCGCGGAATGCAAGATTTCCTCTAAAGTCGTTAGCCCGCTACCCGCTTTTAACAGCCCATCCGTCAAAATCGGCGCCATCCCTTCCTCCGTCGCAGCTTTCTCGATCATGGACGCGCTACACTGAGACAGGATTAATTCTTTAATAGACGGTTTATAGACGAGCAGCTCGTAAATCCCCATCCTTCCCGCATAGCCTTTTCCACGGCAGCGCGGGCATCCGACCGGTTCAAAGAGCGTAATATTCCTCCCGGAGAGCGGCAGCAGCGCCCTTTCCGCATCTGTAAGCGGACGAGGCTTTTTACAAGCGGGACAGAGCAAGCGTACCAAACGCTGAGACAATACCCCCAGCAGAGCGGAAGCCAGTAGATACGGCGCAATATTCATCTCCAGAAAACGCGTTAAAGTTTCCGCCGCGCTGTTCGTATGCATCGTCGATAAGACCAAGTGCCCGGTCAACGCCGCCGCCATCGCAATTGACGCCGTTTCCTCATCGCGGATCTCTCCGATGACGATGACATCAGGATCTTGACGGAGAATCGCCCGCAATCCTTTGGCAAAATCGATTCCGTAGCGCGCCTGTACAGGCGTCTGATTGATTCCTGCCAAGCGATACTCTACCGGATCTTCGATACTGATAATATTCAGCGCCTGCCGATCCATCTCACGCATTAAAGCATAGAGCGAAGTTGATTTACCGCTATTCGTCGGGCCGACGATACTGATCAATCCGCTCGGTTGCCGGATCAAATGGCGCACACCTTTTTCCACTTCCGGCGTTAAACCTAATTCCCCCAAGGTCCGCTGTGCTTTTAATGGATCCAGTATACGGATCACCGCCTTTTCACCCAGAACCACCGGCAGGGTTGAAACCCGCAAGTCGATCTGCCGCTGCGCAAAAGATGCTGACATGCGTCCGTCCTGCGGTAACCGGCGTTCGGCAATATCCAAGCCTGCCATCACTTTGATCCTGGCAATGACACTTTCCGCCGTCTCCACAGGTAGATTGCGATACAGTTCCAAGCGACCGTCTATGCGGAAACGAATTAATAATCCTTGCTCTTGTGGTTCAAAGTGAATATCGCTGGCCATTTGCTCAAACGCTTGCTGCAACAGAGAGTCCACCAGGACGATCGTCGGTCCGTCAATCCCTGGCCGCGTATGCGCCTCTGCCGCCTGTTCTTGCTCCTGAATGGTCAGCGTTTCACCCGATAATCTGGCCATACTAGCCAGTGATTTTTCTTCAGTCAGATACTGCCGGATCATGGCCAAAATCTCTGTAGCCGAGGCCAGTACCGGTTCCGCCGCATAACCCGTACAGATGCGCACAGCCTCCAAGGCTTGCATATCTGTCGGGTCCGCCATAGCGACGCGCAAGGTATGATCCGAGCGAGCGAATGGAATCAGACAATATCGTTTGGCAAACTCTTCGGCTACGAGCTGAGCTGTTTCCGCTTCAAACCGGCATTCAGGTAAAGAAACCCAGGGAATACCCAAGAATTTTGCTTTCGCCTGGTGCAGCGTTTCTTTAGACAGGATTTCCAGGCGCACAAGCAATTCCTCTATTTTCTCATCCGGACGCCGCTGACAGCGCAGCGCCTGATCCAGGATTGCGCGCGAGATATATCCTTGTTCCGTCAAATAATCACTGAAAAACCGCTCTCCCAGCCAGGATCGTTGTTCCGTGTCCGGCATCCGCCGCGCCCGCCTTTCCTGGTCAATTGTGCATTTCTTGATAAGAGCACAAGACCCAATCCTCCTCTTGCCAAACCATAAAGACACAGATCTTGCGGACTCCCAACCTCGCCTTGCCTGTCGCAACGACTGTATATCCACCCTTGTCTGCGCTCACACTTACGCTCACACTTACGCTCACACTGCCTTGGCTCAAAGTCCGCTCTCCTTGACGCCATCCCGGATTCGCTCGCAAAGCAGCCTTCGCCCATTCGATTCCCGCCTCCGCCGCATAAAGCGCTTGGATACCCTGCACCCGGCGCTGGACAATCTGGTTCTCCATATCGGCTTTGTAATAGCATTCCAATCCCCAGGCCGACAAAGCCGCCAGCGCCAGGACAATCAAAACCGAGGCAAAACCCCGTTCGCTCTTCTTTTGCAACGCTTAACCACCCTCAACCCTGCCGCTAATCCTCTGCCGCGTCCAGATTACCCAACGCAGATTTTGCCGTCCCTTTTGCGCGCTCAACACAATCCGCCAAAGCCCGGGTTCCGTTTCCGCACAAGAAAACTCGCTGATATAGCTGATCAACGGCAAAGGAGGGTTTGCCGACCTGATTTTGTAATACAGATCCGGCACTCCATTCGCATCCAAATCGGCTACATAATAACTATCCGCCGGATCAGCGGGTTTATCCCACGATATAACCTGTAAACGAGATCCTTCCCACTGTACAGACCGCGCGGTGCGGATAGCGTCTTCGATGACTTTTTCCGCTGAACACAACGCATAATTCAAGTCCAGCAGATCGTTCAATTCATTCGCTTGCCGCCAGTGCATGAACATCATTTTCGTGGCTATACTTAAGAGAATACCGCTGATCAGCAACGCGGCTAACACCTCTAATAAGGTAAACCCTTGATCCGGGGAAACCCCTTTATCCTTCTTCACCTGCCGAATATACTTCATATGCATCATAATAACTTTCTAAGATAAAGAGCTTACATTCTCCGCCTTCCGGCCATTCAACAGCGCAAGTAACACGCAGCAGCACGTTCTCTTCCTCCCAATCCACTTCCAGCGTCCAAACAAACATCTCTTCCTGACCTTGGATCCGTCCACCAGGCAGACAGACACCGGAGTGAATATTTTCCCGCCAACCGTTGGCCGTCCAAGTCTCCATCTGATTACGGGCCAGATTCGCCGCTTGATTGATGCTCAACACCTGACGCGCTTCCCGTAGCGCCGCCACATGCAATGACGCGATCGTCGCAAAACCTACGGAAAACAAAAAGAGCGCCATTAATACATCCATTAACACATATCCGCGTTGCCGGTTTGCCTGCCGCAAACCTTCCGCCTCCTCTCCGCAACGGCTCCCATTAGGTATCGCTGATCCGCAGCTACTCCTCGACCCGGCCTAAGCGATTGAGCCTATACTCTTGATGCGCATCCCACGGGTTGATCGGTATCTGAGTTAGATACGGTCCCACCCAGTCCGCCGTCTCTGAAGGAGCGACGGTCAGATCCCGGATCGCCGACGGGAA
>JAITOV010000169.1 GCA_031289735.1 Peptococcaceae bacterium | reverse complement strand
TCCAAACAAGCAGAAGACGCCGCGTCACGCCGACTTTTTGAGCGTCCTTGCCGCCAACACAGAACACTGCCGATCAACAGCCAACCACTCCCAAAGATGAGGCACTTGCCGATATAGGGTGCTAAAGCGCTCCAACCCAGATCCTTTATGATCAGGGCTTTGTACGGTAGAGCTAAGTGCATATAAGGCCAAATACATCCGATAAAATATCTCAGCCAGGCCGGGATCATATACTCCGGCCAGGTTGCTCCGGCCGTCAGCAGAAAGACTACCGCTATGACTACATAGACCTCAATGAAGAAACGTACATTTCTGCTCGTGGCCAGGAACGAGATCGCCCAAGCCTCAGCGGTCAGCGCAAACAGGAAGGAGAACAGCAAGACCAAGTAACGCAGCAATCCGCTCGGCACGGCCATATGAAAAATCACCGCCGCTAAAAACAGAACCGTAACCGTCGAAACAAAGATGACTAACCAAGCCATACCTAAGCGAAAATAAAGAAATTTATTGCGCCAAGTCAGTGTGCCCGCCTCCCGTTCTCTGACAAATAGCGGCAAGGCATGATAAGCCGTATAGAACTGCTGGATTAAGAAAGGAATCATCAAATAAAACAAATACATCAAATAGCTCATCTGAGGATCAAACAATACCCGCTCGCCAAAGGTAAAGCCTTGCAGCCGCTGCCCGGCCATTTGCGCCGGAACTCCGCTGTGCAACAGCGTTTCCTGTTGAAATTTACTGTTTAAGCTGCTCATGATCGCGGTCACATACCCTTGGGCTGTTGTCCCGGTCAACATGTTGGTCCCATCAACAAACACCAGCGCCTTTACGCCGCTTCGCCTTTGCACACCTTGGGCCAAGCCTGCCGGTAGCACCAATCCTACGCTTATTTTCTTAGTGTATACATCCTGCCTGAGCGCTTCTTCCGCATCTTCATATAATTGCAAGTCAAATCCCGGATGACTGGCAAAGCTTTCCACAATCGCCCGCGATAGGGATGAATGATCCAAATCCGCTACCCCGAGCGCAATATGCTCGATATACCTGCCGCCGAAAATATTACAGAATATGATCATCAGAAACACCGGCAGCGTAATCAGCGGCAAGATCCCGGCGCGGTCTTTTTTTAACCAGCGTTTCAACATGAAGGGACTTCGCCCCCTTCCGCTTCCGGCTCCGCAGGCTGGATCTGCTTGACCATTCTACGGCTCAAATATCCCAGCAGGACGGCGCTCATCAGCCAAAACACGAGCAAACGCCCCCAGTCCGGCAGGATATCGGTCCACCCATAGCCTAACAGTAAAATATCGCGTACCGGCGCCGCCGAATACGTAAATGGTACGACCTGAGCCACAAGGCGGAAAAACCAGGGCATGGCGCTCACCGGATAGATATAACCGGACAGCAGCAACATGAGCATCACGAGATTAGACAGCGTCACCGCCCTTAGTGTCTTTTGCAAAACGATGCGCAACAGCGTACCGGTATTGGCGATGACCACCATATGGCTAAAGATTAACAATAAAGCCGCCGGTACACTGCCCCGCCAGGGAAAGTAGAAGAATTGCGCCTGGATCAACATGGCCAGCGCCGCCGAGACCATACCCGCCAAGCCCAGCAACAGTCCGCGCGCGAGCAGATCGCTGAAGAAGCGGCGGGAGTGCGGTTTTTGATATAGTTCTATCGCCAAAATATAGACCGCAATTTGCGTAATATTCAAAAGAATCCCATTCAAGAAAAAATGCGCCGTATTCTTCTCCGGATTCCCCAGATAGCGCACTTCGGCCGTCACCGGTCGCAACGCCAACAATGATTGCGCCGGAGGAATATGCAGCGTCTTTTGAAACACCTCGGAAAGATAGCCCATCCTAAGCGTCAGCAAAATCTCCATCACTTTGCTCTTGACCATGCCGATCGCGGCCATCTGCGTCCCATCATAGAGCGTGATCACCTGCGGACTGTCGCCACGCGTCAGAGACTTACCAAATCCCGCCGGAATGATGATAGCCGCCGCTATATCCCCGTTCTTTAATTCTTCGTACACTTGCTCGTCGCTGTTTGCCTGGCCCAGCAGACGAAACGTATCATTTTCCGCGATATACCTCAGCAGTGACTGACTGAGTGAAGATTGGTCATGGTCCAGCACTTCAAACGGCACATGTTGGACGCTGCCCCCTTGTAGCGCCATACCCAGCAGCAATGAGGCCACACTGGGCAGGATCAGCAAACCCAAGCAAAGGAAGATCTCCTGTTTTTTCCTAACGATCATAACGCTCCCCTTTCCGGCTCCCTGCGGTTACTCATGAGGCCTGAGATTCACGAAAACAGTCATACCCGGATAGAGAGCGGCTGATCCCATGTTCATCGGTTCTACCTTCACCCCATAGGCGACCACATCAAATGAACCATTGTCCAAGGTCGCTCTTTTTACAGCAAAATCCGCCTTTTTATTGATCGAAGTCACTTGCCCTTGATATTCCTTCCCGGCGTAAGCGCCGAAGCGCAAACGGACTATCTGACCTACCTGTACCTGCTCCAGCTCCGTCTCCTGCACATGACATTGAATCCACGGCTTCGTATCATCGGCGATCACCCCGATCTGGGATCCGGCCACGACCAATTCTCCTTGTTCCACAGACAGCTGAGTAATCACGCCGGCGCTCGGAGCCAGGATTTTCGCTTTCGCCAAATATGCGCGAATCTCTTCCAGCTTGCTTTGCGCACTCTGGAGCTGCCCTGTCAAAGCCTCCACCGCGGCCAGCGCGCCGCTCAAACCGGCTCGGGCGGCGTCTGCTTCACTATCACGCGCTCCACGCACACCCATTTCGTACTTCAACCGCGTCACTTCACAATTGGTCGCCGCTGCATCATAATCCACTTGACTGACCGCGCCATTCTGATACAGCGCTTGTATGCGGTTAAAGGTATTCTGTGCCAGATCATAGGCTGCTTTGGCCTGGGCAACTTCTTCCGGGCGGACGCCTTCCTGCACTTGGTTTAGCTTGGCCTGCGCCGCGGCGACATTGGCTTGCGCTCCATGCAACTGTCCCTCAATAGCCGCTACCCCACCTTGCGCTTCGGCTTCTTGGACCCACAAGACATCGCTATCGATCTCGCCAATCAGTTGACCTGCCGTCACCCGATCCCCTTCAACTACATACAAAAAACGCATTTGACCGGCCATCTGGGCAGCGATATGGATCTCCGTCATCTCAACCGTCGATTGCACTTCCAAATAGTTGCCCCTCCCGGCGAATCCTTGACCGATCATCCACAGCCCAAAAATAGCGCTGGCCATGATCAGAACGATCAGGATCAAACGCCCTCTTTTGCGCCGCCCTGGCGTTATTGCCTTCTCGCTCACAGCGACTTCCGACATGCTGATTCCTCCCCCCAAAAACAAAGTTGACGTATTTTCTGTTTTCTAATAGAATGTAACTAGACGAGATATATGCAACGCTATGTTTCTTAAACATCCAGCACAATATAAGTATCGCCGTGTTCCATTAAAAAATCAATGGTCAAAATTTGTTCTTACGAGGGATACGTCACCAAATTCCTCATTATGTTGCTTATATCACACAACAAAAGAGGTGAAGTTCATGCCTAAGCAAAATGATCTGCGCGTCATCCGCACGAAAAAGATGATCAAAGACGCCTTCATCGATCTGATTGAAGCCATCGGCTATGAGTCTATCACGATCCAAGATATTGCTCAGCGCGCCTTGATCAACCGTAAAACCTTTTATGCCCATTATGATGGTAAGTCCGCGCTCTTTGATGAAATCAGCTGGGAATTGCTGCGTGAATTGGCTAAAGGGACCCAGATGCACGCTGGAGAGGGCATCGCCTACGATTCACCGGAAGATCTGCGTCAAGATTTAGAGATTGTTTTCAATAATGTCAATGAAAACCGCCGCTGGTTTTGCATCCTATTCGGCGAACAATCCAGCGACGACCGATCCGCCAAACTCGTCGGGCTATTTAAACAGATTTGTCAGAATAAGGTGCTTCGGAATAACAAAAACAAGCCGTCCATTCCTCATGAACTGCTCGTTCAATTCTTCGCCTCTACACTTTTAGTTGTGTTTAAATGGTGGATCAGTCAATCCGTCTATAACGCGCGCACCGGAAGTAATTATTTTCTCCAGTTGTTTCGGTGCAGTTTTGCCGAGATCGTCGGCGTAGATCCAGAACGCTAGAACGCTGAGTTTATCCACATCAGAACTATCGCTTATAATTTATGTAAAGAAGCTTATTACACGACGATACTATAGTTGTGAAATATGATATGGTATCCTCTCTATTGCGTAAAATCACGAAGCCTCTTGATCATTGTGTCGGTTATCCGTTACAATGATAGCAGAGGTGAATTGAAATGGATATTAACGCACTGATTGTTCAAAAGGGCATTACGAAATACAGGGTTGCAAAACAAGCCGGAATACCGCAGACCACTATGACGGACATATGTTCCGGCAAAGCGAAGTTGGAGAACTGTTCCGGCGTAACGTTTTATAAACTGTCGAAAACTCTTGGCGTGTCCATAGAGCGTCTTGTCGCGAACGCTGTGGAATACCGCCAGTCCGGCTCGGATCGTCCATCGTTTGAAACTTTCAAGAGCAACGTCTGTCACCTGGTAAAAGATCTGGGTGATTTGGATTTTCTCATAGACACGCTCGAAACGGGGAAAATCCAAGAGCTTTACGAGAAAAGATGGTACGCCGAGAGCCTGTATTTGCTCGCTATGGCGGATTATCTCAGTCGCGAGAACGATTTACCGCTCTGCGAGGATTACGACTACTTGCGCAGAGCGAAGCTCACCGAGATCATCTACCCCGCAGGGGTTTTGACGCTGTGCGCGGCGGCAGGAAGCGACGCTTGGAAAGACAGGAGCCGCGCCGAGGCTATCCCCGAATTTTTACGGCATAATATCGTGGAAGCGGAGGTGCGGAATGTCGTCTGAAAAGCCAATTACACGCGAAAATCTGAACAAATATCTGAGGGAACTCGCAAAAGAGTTTCGCCGCTTGAACGGCGCGAAAATACCTGCTGAGGTTATCCTTATCGGCGGCGCGGCGAACTGATTCACCAGTCCACGATTAAGTCCGCGATCAACAAGCTGTACGGTGATGCTATGTTGCCAGAAACATCGGCCGAGCTACTTAACACAGCGTTCGCCAGCGACGATTACGAGAAGCTGTACAGGGAGAGCCGGGAGAGCGAGAAGCTTTCAAAAGAAATATTGCTTGAATTTGAACAGGATCTCCCCTACGCACTCAAAGGCGAGAATACCAGCAGTATAATCAAGCAAGCGAAGCAAAAACGCGCCGCGCAAGAAAACAAACAAGACTAATTATCTGTTCCACCTACCGCAACGACCGGGAGCAATGCACGACGCACACAATCCGCAACGTGGTGTCAACGACGGAAAGCGGCGTAACGCTTATGTTACGCCGCTTTCCTCAATATGTTATGTAATAAAGATTAAAACTTCTCCTAGCGATCTGTTTTCTCTGAAATCCAAATCAGAATCCGCTTCCCGTTCTGTCTTCAGGAGAACCAAGAGCCACTACTTGACCATTTACATCAGCCCGCTCGCCATCATATACGTGCTTAAAACCACCACCGGCTGTCAATCCAACGCTAATAACCGATATTTCCGGTTTATTCCATTCCATTGTAATTCCCTCCTTCTCGTAATGCATTCAAGAATGCTCTACATCTCTAGATATAACTATTAGGACCATAATGACCACGCGCTATCCGGACCATTTACCCATGTATCATCATCATTTATCGATGGTATAGTTGAACCGTACGTAAATCCCACCTGTAATTCCATAACTCTTGGTGTGCTCCATTTTTCCATGATCAACCCTCCTATACTTAGATATTTACTATGAACTATGTTCTAAGAATAGCACAAACTAGCAGAACGCGCAAGTCCTATTTTTCCCTCTATTTTACTTTTTTTAAAGATACATTTCTGATAGATTCAGCTATGATCCTGTGTAACCGACCGCGCTGAGTGCATCTCCCCTAAAAATCTGCCCATCGCCAAGACGTGCAGCAACACATGCATTTCCGCCCACTGCTCATCCGCCGGACGCTCACCCATATCTTCGATCAGCTGCCGCGCCGCGGCGGCGTCAATATAACGGTCCAACAGGTTACCGGCCAACAGGGCGGTCAGCTCCGCGCGCAAGGCGGGCCACGCCGGGGTCAGGCGCTGAATATAATCCGCGGACTGCCTGCCGCGCACACGCTGGTTGAGCCGGACCTTATCCGGCAGGATTCCGCCTAAAGCCCGGCGGAGCAAACTTCGGTCTAGCCCATCCTTCACGAATTGCCCGGGCGGCAAACGCAGGCAAAATTCAATGACCCGCTTGTCCCGCGTCGGATCGCGCCGCACGATACCATAGGCCAGCGTCAGCTTGGTTTCGATCGCTCCGACCTGGGAAAAGGCGTCCCCAGACATGAACATGACCCGGATATGTTGTATGGTCGGGTTTTCCCTCATACAGGGTCCTGTTTTAGTCTTCTTGAAGTATTCGTTAATTTGCCAGCGCGCGGCGCACGCCGGATGGATCAGCCCCGCCACACTCAATTCCTGTTTCTGGAGCGGCTGTGCCCTTTTTCTTAACGACCGGTACAGCGCCAGCCAGCACTCCGGTATATAGTTTAGCGCTTGAAACTTCAAGATGCGTTTACGGCTCACTTTCATCTTACGCGCATAGCAAGAGGATTCCCGTAACAGCGTCAGAAATTTTCCCCGGCGCAGCATCGTGCTGGTAAACGTACTCAAGTCGCCGAAAGAGATCGTAGAATTTCCCGTTTGTCCGTCCAGCAAGATCCGGCATCCGTCCTGGCTGGCGCGTTGTATGATATGCTCGATCCAATAGCCATTGGCAATGCTTTTAAACGGATGTTCGATTAAAGCGGTCAGCCGGTCTAGGGTGTTATAGGGGTCGCCGCCGCCCATGTCACAAAACGTTGGATCGATATTCGGATATTGATCCAGCATCGGTTGCACATACTCCCGTTCATCCGCCAGAAAGCCCCGGTTTAACCAGTTTTGATAAGCGGGGAAAGGTACTGCCGTATAGGAACGCAAACGCTTTCCTGCTTGCGCCAGCTGCCCCGCCGCGATGCAGGCTACCGCGCCAGAATCCAGACCGCCGCTCAGCATCGTGCCAGCCGGTCCCACACTCCTTAGACGGCAGCGGACGGCTTCCTCCAAGACCCGGCGAAACTCCGCTTCGTATTCCGCATCCGTCCGCAGCTTCAGCTTGGGCAGCTTCAGCGGATCCCAATACTTCGTCATTTTTACAGCGTCTTTGCTGATCCGTAAGGTATGGGCCGGCGGCAGCTGCCGGATATCCTGATAGATCGTCGTTTGAATATCGAATTCATGGATGGGCGTGTTCGTAGCAAAATAAAAGGCGATCCATCGCTCATTCAGCGCGCCGGGATCTTCTTTCACCTTTAACAAAGGATTGATCAGGGTACTGAAGGCAAAACGCTCTGGGGTCAGATAATAATAGAACGTCCGTTTCCCGACCTGATCCCTGGCGCAGAACAGTTCTTCCGTTCGTCTATCCCAGATGACAAAGGCAAAATCCCCGATCAGATGGACCGGACAATCGTCACCCCATTTCAGATAGGCTTGGCGAATCAGTTCGCTGTCCGGGATCAACTCCGCGCGTTCGCCGCATAGCCCGAAGGTCTCCAGCAATTCCGTGCGATTATCGATGATCGCGTCGGCCGCCAAGACGATCCGCGCTGTCTCGTCCAGAGCGGGCAGGACCTCATGCACGCTTTCCGGGGTAATATAGCGGTGCATATTGCCTAAAAAAATCGTCTCCGCCTGCCAGCTATCCAGGGTATCGTGCGGGAACTCCCTGAGTACATCCATCATTTGCCGACAGCCACGCTCTGGTATGCCGCCGCCGGTTCTTGCATAAACGCCGCATATCGCGCCCATATATTACCATCACCGCCACACATTTTTTCCCTAAACCATTATTCGCCGATACAGAGTAAATCCTTTTGGTACAGGTCATTCAAGAACTCGACGACCTGTATCTGGCAGGTTGCTTCATCGATCTCATACTCGCCCAGGAGAATACGGCAGACTTCAGCGGACGTTTTGACTTCATCCAATAAATTCCAGATACGCGAACCAATTTTATCCAAAGCGTAATATTGTCCCCGTTCGATATCCATCATCCCGATTTCGCCGTCCAGATCCGTCGTAGTGAGTTCTTGCTTCTTGGTTAGATACGTCTCGTCCGTGATCATCGTTGCGGATTTCTCCATCATGCGCACTCCCTTTTAACTTCTTTATATTTCTCCCGCCACGATCTTGCGTACCCATTGGATTTGTTCGGCGAGCGAATACTGTCCCGGCGGGCGCAACAGATTGTAAAACGGTACAATTTTGACGATATTGATATACTGTTGAACATAGCTCGGATTTAGGCCAATCCGACAGGTCAGATAGGGTCGTATAGAATAAATATTGTCCCGCATACGCTCGATCTTATCAACCCCCGTGATCTTGTGGCAGACGACAGCTTCCCGCTCACCTACGCGAAGCTCAATGATCGCGCGCAGCGGGATCGGGACCGTCTGAAAAACATCTTTGGCGTCTACGATATACTTATCATCCGCCCGGCAGCTCATGGGCACGGCGTTAAGATCATACCCCAGCAACTCCGCCGCGTCCTTGAGCAAACGTTGCCTGGCGAACGCCGGATGAACGAGCGGCTGGTTCTCCGCTTGAAAGGTCACAACGGCCACGTCGTCCGACAAGAAGCCGCAGCCTGCTCTTCTCAAGGCCGAGCTGAGGGTTGATTTCCCCGCGCCTTTCTCTCCGGTGATGATCACCCCCGCGCCATCCAGCGCAATACAAGCGCCGTGCACAGCCACGATCTCCCTTTGGATGAATAGCACACCCATAAGCCCTCCGGTTAAATAGACTCTGACGCTCTCTATATCCGCTTCCGGCACCGGATCTACCGTGATGCGCCGGCCATTTTCCACGGAAAATTTGCCTATATCCTCGCTCCAGAAATGAAATCCACTTTTTGATATTTGATACTGGTTAATTGAATGCCCGGGCATATCCACGGCGCCAAGGACAATGCTGACCTCCGGGACGCCTTCTTGTTCTATGGTCCATGCCGGTATTTCTATTTCCGAGGCAATGCGGATGCCGCATACTTTATACTGATGCATAGATTGATGCTCCCAAAATATAGCGTTCTAACGCAGTTTTAATTATAGCATAGAATGATGGAATAGCTAAGCCAATTGCCAGCTATAATAAGAGTAAAATTTTGGTTGTGTTAATTTTATCGGCAAAACTCTCCGCGGTCTGCAATTTTATTTTACTACAAAGCACCCGCGCGCGGCTGCTGGCAGGTGCTTTGTAGTCATTGAGGATGAGCGTATGGCTTTCAGTTGGTTTCCTCAGGCGCCTGCCCCATATCACTAGTACTCGCTTCTTCACTTTCTGCACTAACAGCTTCTTTAGCAGCAGCTTGATTCTCATCTTGCTGATCGGCGCCTTCCTCTTCATTGTCCGCTTCTGTACTGAAATCTTCATCCGCTTTTTCTACCAATGCTTTTTCTACCAACGGCTCACTAACTTCCTTGCCTTTGACGATTTCTGCCATCTGCTTCACGATTGCATTCACATTGCCAAATTTTACGGTTGTTAATTTACTGGTTAATGCCGCTTTGCCACTTTGTAAACTCTTCCCTATTTCCAACACATATTCCTTTTGCCATTTCAGCGTTCCAGCATCATCATACACTGCTCCAAGGATATTATTCCCCGTTAAGGTTAATTTAAGCGTATAACTCTTACCTGTCTCCCAGCTAAATCCACTGCCAAAACTCTCACTGCTCTTTAATTTTGTATTACCTGTAAAATCGGCTCCCCATACTCCATTGAACATCTCTTTGAGTTCTATATAGCGCTTTGTCCCAAGACTATCCGGCTCTTCCGTCAATGCCAAGCGCCAATAATTTTTCAGGTCACTATGAATAGCTATTCCGGCGGATTTATATTGCGTCGCATCCGCAACCGTAGTCTCTTCTATAATGATTTCGCTTTCTACCACGACATGATTGCTTATCGGTGTATTCACTGTAGCGAAACTCGTAGTGCTCAAATTATTTTCAAAGTATCCATTCCGAATCTTCCAAGAGGCCGCACCAGTCTGCCAGTTTGGCGCGCCATTGCTTCCCTCCGCATAGCCGGTAAAGTTATCTTTTAGGCTGTAGACTCCATTGTTCTCTTCGATTTTCGCTAGTTCTACCGCTGGCTGTTCTTCCTCCACCGGCGGCTGATTTATCTCCGCAGAGGGAGGTGTGCCTAATATCGGCGGTTGAACTTCTTCTACTAACGAGGGTGCTGAAAAAGACTCTTTGGCTACTTTTAATATATTACCTGTCGCTGTGGATACCGCATCGCTGCTGCTGCCCAGGCCAAAGTAAAAGTCACCGTTTAACTCTTCAAACGAGCGGGCAAAGGTTGCACTGTCAAAGCGGAACATTTCGTTCCAGTTACTCAGATCTTCTGACTGATAAACAATATTGGTATACGCGCCTTGGGCATTCTTGATAAACGTTAAAGCATAGAGAACTTGATCACGAATCAAGCTATCTGTAGGCGTGGCATCTGTCTGAGGAAAGCTTAGCCGCTGACCTGTACCCGCAACGCTGGTCAAGGTGTAGAGCGCATTACCGGTTACATTGCCGTAGTTTTTGTAGGGTTCCAGCAGGTACACCAGCTGATTGTTGAAATTAACCGTTCTGTTCATCGTATACTGCACGGACTTATCGATACCGGGCAATAAATCGCTTGTATAATTTAGCGCATGAGAACCGGTCGCATCAATTTCTACGACACGTTGGTACGTCGTTTGGCCGCTCAGACGTCCTGCGCCATACAGATTCCCATTGATTTCAAACAGAGAGTAGCAGCGATTCGATAAGAAAAACTGGGTTGGCTTATTCACCTGCGGCATCGCACTGGACCAAGTTCGGCCATTATCGGCGGAAACCTGAAGATCCAGAATGCCCATATTCGCCGTTTCTACACCTGTGGCGGCATAGAGTTTGCCATCATAGTAAGCGATATCGAACACATGCACTCCGCCTGGGATCGTACTGAATGCTTCCCATGTATCGCTGGTATTCAGATGGTAGAAATTACCATAACTCCAAGCGGCTCTTGAATCAATGCCCGGAATATAGAGTTCCCCATTCAGCACTTTAAATTTTTCAATACTTTCATCGTTGACTGTGTATTGTGTGACAAATTTATTATTCGCGGGATCATAGTAAATCACTGGAATAGGACCGGCGTTTTTGTCGTAATCACCATGACCGAAATAAATCCTGCCGTTATACGTCTGCATATCCCAGACATTATTGGCAAAGGTTGCTTTCGTAAAAGGATTCCCCAGAGCTACGACTTCTTGCGTCACATCCAAGATTACAGGATCGCTGGATTTCTGGGTTTCAGCCGCATAGGATGCACTGATGGGGAATACGAAACTGAGGAACATGATCATGCTTACAAGTACAGCTGTGGCTTTTGTGGCTTTGATGAGAGATTTTTTTAACATGTACATAAATAACTTCCTTTCATTAACTCTCTGAAGACAAAGCAGATTCGATGATTGAATGTGTATCCTTGAAAATATTAAAGGCAACTGCACCTGCAGTTGCCTTCATTCATCATTGGAACACAAATAATCACGACAAGTAACAAAAATCTTGTACCTGTACTGTTGTTGTATTCTCATTGTTCGGCAACTGGCTGTCATAGGATGAAATCCTTTAGACCCTGTAGTTTTGCGTCGCAGCCTTTCGACTGTTTTGCCTTTGTCGTTCAGACACTATTTAATTTGTTTATTTCTCTCTTATGCTAGATTCATCGGCTTAAAAAACTTTTTCTTCATAGGTCCATTAGTCTAAAAAGCATTTTTTTGCTCTATTCAATCTCCTGAATAATCGGCAGAATCACCGGACGGCGGCGGGTCTTCTCAAAGAAGTGCTTGCTGAGGACGTC
>JAITOV010000150.1 GCA_031289735.1 Peptococcaceae bacterium | reverse complement strand
TCAAACAGTTCGAGAAAATAGACCTTGCAACATTTTAGCCGCAAGGTCCACTAGACTGTTATCTCAGTTCGGAATAAAATAAATATCCCTCCTAAAGATTGACCGATTCCTTTGCCATTTCCACCACGCCGCGTTTGATCTCCGTAGCGTTCATATGCCCTGCCTTAAACTGTTCAATCAGGTAGTTGCAGGCATCCCAGGGATTGACGCGATCCCCGCAAGTGAAGACGTCTACTGCAGCATAACCCAATTCAGGCCAGGTATGAATCGCCAAATGAGATTCTGAAATCACGACGACCCCGCTTACCCCTTGTGGACTGAATTTGTGAAATGCTACCTCGCGCACCTCAGCTCCTGCTTCCAAGGCTGCGTTGACCATGATGCGTTCGACATTCGCCCGGTCATTCAGCATGTCGAAACTACATCCATACACCTCAGCCAACACATGACGTCCAAAAGCATTGCTCATCTTGTCATCGTTGCCCCCTTTTCTGTTTAAAAGATATAACGGAATAAATTTTAACACAATGCGCCCGGTTGTCAATAAAAAAATAGAAACGACCAGTAGACAGCCACTGACTACTGAATCGTTCCAACATGCATGACTATCTAGTTGATGGCATCCGTACCGGATTCACCTGTACGAATGCGGATAACGTTTTTCAAATCATAACTGAAGATCTTGCCGTCGCCGAAATTCCCAGTGAACGCTGCTTCCTTAATCGCATTAATCGCCTTCTCTTCCCACTCTTCATTCGAGACCACGATCTCAAATTTGATCTTGGGTAGTAAAGAGATATCCACTTTTGTGCCTCGAACCAGCTCGGAATAGCCCTTTTGCATCCCGCACCCTACGACCTGATACACAGTAATACCATTGACTTCGATTCTATTTAAGGCTTCCTTGACGTCTTCCATTTTTTCTTCACGCACAATCGCTTCAATTTTAATCATGATATCACACCTCCATTCTCATTCGTCTCGCTTGGTTTAATCCAGTCCATTAAAGGAAGGATAAGCCGATTCTCCATGCTGTGACATATCCAGCCCAAGCTGTTCATCTCGCCGGTTGACCCGCAACGGTCCAAACATTCTGGCAATACCCGCACAGATCAGTGTACCTACGGCAGCGATGGCAATCGTGATCAGAATCGCCACGATCTGAACGCCAAATTGATGCGCATCGCCGTATACCAATCCGTTCGCTCCACCGATGGAAGCTTCCGCGAATAGCCCGGTCATGACGCCTCCGAACATACCGCCGATACCATGACAACCAAAGGCATCCAAAGAATCGTCGATCTTCAGTTTCTTCTTTACCAAGATGATGCCGAAATAGCATACCGGGGAGACCAAAAAGCCGATAATCAAAGCTGCATAAATCGGCACAAAACCCGCAGCCGGCGTAATCCCTACCAATCCGGCGATAACCCCTGTGCAGGCGCCGATCAACGTAGGTTTGCCCTGAATAATGACATCAATCAGCATCCAAGCCAGAAGCGCCGCCCCCGCCGAAGTCGCTGTCGTCAATAAGGCATGCCCGGCTAATTCATTCGCCGCCAAAGCGCTGCCGGCGTTGAAACCGAACCAGCCAAACCACAGAAGCGCCATGCCGATCATCACAAACGGTATGTTATGCACCCGATAACTGGCGCCCCGCTCATAATTCTGCCGTTTCCCGACCAGAAGACAGAGCACCAAACCACTAACCCCTGAACTAATATGCACGACATCGCCGCCGGCAAAGTCCAAAGCGCCCAGACCCGCGCCTAACAATCCGCCTTCGCCCCAAACCATATGAGCCAACGGATAGTAGACCAATACGGACCAGAAAGCGATGAAAATGAATAAGGACTTAAAATTCATCCGGCCGGCGATCGAACCGGTGATAATCGCCGGGGTAATCAGGGCGAACATCATCTGAAACGCCGCAAATACGAAAATCGGGATCGACCCGCCTTCCGCTTCCGGATCTAACAAGTCAGTCATAGTATACCCACTTAATCCGATATGGTCAAAGGAGCCGATGATTCCCCCCGTATTCCCTCCGAATGACATGGTGTAACCTAATAATACCCACAATACAATACCCAGTCCCAAAATAAACACCGACGCCATCATGTTATTGACTACGTTTTTACGCCGCCCCAAGCCACCGTAAAAGAAGCCCAGACCCGGCGTCATAATAAATACTAAGAGTGCTGAAATAAGTATAAACGCCGTATCTCCTGTATTAATCATGTTTCTCTCTCCTTTCTTTCCTCTTGAAAATAAAATAAACAAAGGCGTCCAAGCTTGGCCTGCTTGAACTCCTTTGTTCATGAACAAATACATACTAACACATGTTTTTTTGAATTGCAAGTGTTTTTTTCATAGCGTTACGGTTATGAACATTGATCGTCGTATGGTCAGGCCAAAAATCTGGCGACAAACGCCTCAATTTCCGGCGCGGGGCAGAGAATCCTTTCCCGCGCCGCTTGTGCCGGCAAATCACGCAAATTGGCCGGAATCTGCCAGTGCGTGATTTCTTCCAGTTGGTTCAGCGCCTCCCACGGGCCGGCAGAAGCTTGGCCGTTCATCCCGGTCAACACACTGTGAGCAAATTTATACGGGCTAGCCGTAGATACCAGCAGCGTCGGCCGGACATCGCCAGATTCCCGGCGATAGTTCTCATATACATCCGCGGCTACAGCCGTATGCGGATCCAAAACATAATGATATTGTTCATAGTATTGGCGAATGACAGCTAACACCGCTTCTTCATTCGACCAACCGGCCACTATGTTTTCCCGGCACGCCGCCAACGTCTCCGCATCCAGCCGGAACGTCCCTTCGGCAGATAGTGCGGCGTACCAAGCCTGCATCCTAGCTCCGTCGCGTCCGCACATTTCAAAAAGGAAGCGTTCGAGATTACTGGAGATCAGAATATCCATCGACGGCGACATCGTCAGATAAAAAGGACGCCGGCTGTTGTAAACGCCATCCGTGAAGAAATCGCTCAGGACATTGTTCTTATTGGAAGCGCAGATCAAAGCGCCCAGCGGAATGCCCATGCGTTTGGCATAATAGGCGGCCAGGATATTGCCGAAATTCCCGGTAGGCACGACGACATTTAACAATGCATCGCTGGCTAGCATATTCTGCCGTACTGCGTTTACATAAGCCCATACGTAATAAACGATTTGCGGCAGCAACCGCCCCCAGTTGATTGAATTCGCTGAGGAGAGCGTGGTTTGTTTGTTTGCCGCCAGCCTGCCCGAAGCAAATGCGGTAAACACGTCTTTCACCGCGCTCTGACATTGGTCAAAATTCCCGTTCACTGCCACAACCGTGGTGTTTTTGCCTGCAGTGGTCAACATCTGGCGCTCCTGTACCGGGCTGACCCCGCCGTCCGGATAGAACACCATGATCCGCACGCCCGGCACATCTTTAAATCCCTCTAAAGCGGCTTTGCCCGTATCTCCGGACGTCGCCGTCAGAATTAAGATCTCTTGACCGGGACTCTCTAGGCGCATACTGTACGACATCAGTCTAGGCAGAACTTGCAGCGCCATATCTTTAAACGCCGCCGTTGGGCCGTGCCAGAGTTCCAATATGCCGACATCCCCCACACGGACTAACGGCGCTGGATTGTCCGAGTCAAAAGCCGGTTCCGCGTATACGCCCGCCGTCTCGGCTAAATAAGAACGCTCTACATCCGGCAAAAACAGCGCCATCAGTTCCAGCGCCAATTCCTGATAGGTATAAGCCTGATACGTACGCCAATCGAGGCGCGGAAATGTCTGCGGGACGTATAAACCACCCGCCGGAACCATCCCCTGACAGATGACTTGCCTGCCGCTTTGCGGCGGCATATTACCGCGCGTACTCAGATACAAGATTATTACCACCTTTCACCGCTTGAGAAAAATGTCCATTGAGCTTATTATAAACGTAGAGCGTCTTTAAATCCTAGGCCTATTTGATCAGCAAGGTATAATTAAATTAAAGAAATCCGGCGGATTAAACGTATTTATAAACAAGCTAGCAATCACAGCACACATCTATATACCATTTTAGGAGGCAATTATATGATAGATGGTCAATTTCGTCAATCCCGGCAAAACATTATCCTCGGCTTAATTCTGACGGCTCAGGATTTATTTCCGCAGGAACAATTAAAAATCTGCTATTCTATTTTGAACGGCAACTACTTCGAATTGGATCATTCGCTCCTCTCCAGCCGCGAAGTCACCAAGCTGGAAGAAGGCTTACGGCAATGGGTAGCATCCGATGTCCCCATTCAAAGTGTGGAGCATGAACAGTATTATACGTGCACCTGTTTGGGAAAAAGTATACAAACCGTTTATCCCTGTTTAGCATCTTCCGGTAAAGTGGATAATTTCAAACTCGTACACTATCCGCCAGGATTCGTGCTGCTCATGTCGCGGAGTGACGATACGACCTGTGTTCCCACGGTATTCATCCCGCCCAAGCAATTATCCGTTACCTTTCAGGACGCTCAGCATTGGGTAGAAAAGCTCAATCTTTCCCGCGTCAAGGAAGTCAACGCCATGATCGCCGGCGGTCGCATGAAAGACCTGATTTTGATTTCCGAAGCCGTTCAGGAAAAATACCTCTCCCAGATTTCCGATAACATCCTGAGCGGCCAGGATCATTTGAAGATCATCCTGATTTCCGGACCTTCTTCTTCCGGCAAAACCACTTTTACCCAACGCCTCTCCGTTCAGCTGCGCGTCAACGGCTTACAGCCCGTGCTGATTTCTTTAGATGATTATTTCCTGAGCCGTAAACAAACACCCCTGGATGAATACGGCAAACCAGACTTTGAATCGCTCTATGCCCTGGATCTTGCCCAACTCAATGCTGACCTGCAACGCCTGATCAAAGGGGAAGAGGTAGAAATCCCTATTTTCAATTTTTATAATGGCTGCCGGGAAGAACAAGGGCGCATGCTGCAATTGCAGGAAGATAATATTCTGGTCATCGAAGGGATTCATGGTTTGAATCCCCAACTGATTCCCAGTATTGAGCAAAATCAGATCTATAAGATCTATGTCAGTGCGCTCATTCCGCTGAATCTGGATTATTATAATCACATTCCGACCACAGAAACCCGCCTGATCCGCCGTATTGTGCGAGATAATCAGTTCCGCGGAACCAAACCCGAACGCACCTTGTCCCTGTGGGACAGCGTGCGCCGCGGCGAGACGAACAATATCTTCCCCTACCAGGAAGAAGCCGACGTCATGTTTAATTCCAGTCTGCTGTATGAACTCAATGCCTTGCGTCCGATTGCGGAACCCCTGCTGCAAGAGGTTTCCTCAGATCACATCTATTATTCCTACGCCCAACGTTTATTGCGCTTACTCTCTTACTTTGACCCGATCGATAGCGATCTGATTCCTTCCAACTCACTGTTGCGGGAGTTTGTCGGCAATAGTCTGTTCTACACATGACCAGCAAGCAACAAAACCGCCACATCTTACAAATCTTAGGCGACCTGTATCCGGATGCCGAATGCGAGCTGAATTTCAGCAATCCGTTTCAACTACTGATCGCGACGATCCTCAGTGCTCAAACGACCGATCAGAAGGTCAATCGTGTCACCGCGAAGCTCTTCGCCCTCTACCCCACACCCGCGTTATTGATGGCTGCGCCGCTCAGCGAAGTCGAAAATTTGCTGCACGAAATCGGCTTATTCCGCAATAAAGCCAAAAACATCCTGGCGGCTAGCCGCATCTTAAACGAAGATTACGCCGGAGTCATCCCCCGCACGATGGAAGAACTGATGCGTCTGCCTGGCGTCGGGCAGAAAACCGCCAATGTTGTTCTGGCCAACGCGTTCCAGATTCCGACCCTGGCGGTAGATACACATGTATTTCGCGTCTCCAACCGTTTAGGGCTGGCTGACTCGGCTAAAGTCCTTGAGGTCGAAGAACAGCTAAAAGCGGTCGTACCGCGGAAAGATTGGATTGCCGTCCATCATCGCCTCATCTGGCACGGACGCCGCGT
>JAITOV010000149.1 GCA_031289735.1 Peptococcaceae bacterium | reverse complement strand
GGGATGAACAAAAGCGTCAGCAACGACAAAAGCGCTACAATTTTCACCGCACGTAACCTTTTTTTCATCTCGACCTCCATCTCTTCATATGAAAACACTCTTTAACTTAGTGAAAGGACAACCGGCGCCGGTTTCCTTAAAAATATCACAGGTAAAGAGTGAATTCAATGGGAGTTGCGGTTTTTTAACCATTCTCCTACACCAGCGGTGAAACCAAGCGCCAATAAATGAAGCGCACGATAATGCGGATCACGGCGGCAACCGGTACCGCTAGCATCATGCCCCAAAAGCCGGCGAGTTCTCCGCCGGCCAGCAGGACAAATACGACCAGCAATGGATGGAGTCCGACGCTTTTGCCCATCAGCTTCGGCGAGATGAGATTCCCTTCGAGCAGTTGCGTGGTCAGAATCACCATCCCTACTTTTACCGCCATCCAGGGGGATAGGATCAAACCGATCAAGAGTGCCGGAATCGCGCCGATAAAGGGTCCGAAATAGGGGATCAAATCCGCTATGCCGCAGATTACTCCGATCAACACCGCATATTCCATCCCAATCAACTTCATGCCGGCCCCGACGATCACTCCGACGATCACCGCCACAACCAGATTCCCGCGTATAAACTCGCGTACCACATGAGAGATATCCTGACAGAGACGCATCCACTGCAAACGCCATTTTTCCGGAACCAAATGGGAAAACCCATCGTTTAAGCGCTGCCAGTCTATTAAAAAGTAAACAGCAAAAAACGGGGCGAACAGATACATACTCAACGAAGTCAGCCTTTCCGGCAGGACGCCCAGAAAATCGCTGAGAGCCTGCGCGATCATGATTTCTCCCCTGCCCATATGTTCATCCAGCACCAGTACCACCCGATTCGGTAATCCGGATGAACGGAATCCTTGGCTCAGGTTACGGATGTACGCGTTCACTGATTCCAGCGTTGACGGCAAGACTTCACTCAGTTTCGCCAATTCCGTATAGATCACTGGTAGAATCCAGATAAGTGTCAGCGCCGTACCGGCCAAGATACTGACAAAAACGGCCGCGATCGCCCACTTCCTCTGCCAACCATGATGTTCGAGCAATTCGATCAAGGGATTCAACACATACGCCAAGGCATATCCCACGAGGAAGGGACCTAAGACGCTGCGCGTAAGAAACAAAAGCGCTATGCTTAATACTAAACAAGCGCCCATAAATATCCATCGTCCATTTACTCTGCTCACAACGCTCATCTGTTCTCAGCTACTCCAAAGCAACCGGCAGATCTCCGGCTTCCAGCGGAACTTCATCCCAAGCGATTAATGAGCCGTCTTCTTCTAAATCATAGATCACGACCTTATCAGATGAGCAGGAAAACTCCACGCAACAATCCCAGCAATAGTATTGCTCAATTCCGACCTTACCGATCGTTCTGCCATTACATACCGGACAATTCACGACAATTGCCCCCCTCTTCAACAACCAAAGTATCCTTACTGTCAGAGTATACTTGCTGCTGCAAGATCATGCCGCGGCCTTGCAACAAGTCAGCGATTAAGCCGTCGGAAACTTCATATCCCGCGACCGTACGGGCTTCGTCATCCAAGAAAATATCTTGAATCGTACCCCGTTCATCTCCGTCCTGATTATAAACATGATTACCGATCTTCTGTGTGACGTGAACCCCTGGAATCTCCTCCAGTTCTTCACTGTCTATCACCAAAGCGTCTTTGCCGATCAGCTGAATCTCTTTACGGGGGATACCCTTAGCGGACTGAAAAAAATGGCTTTCTAAAATGATTCCTGTGATTTCATTGTTTTTTTCCTCATAAATGACGTCTTGCACCCAGCCAACCCGCTGCCCTGAATGCAAACTCAGCACCGGCAAACCGATGATCTCTCTTGTTCTGCGCACATAATCCTCTCCTATACATATAGAAGTAGTATCACCACCCAGAAACCATTTTATACACTGAACGGTATCCTCTTCTTCCGGCCCAGTGGATCCGAGATGATCGTACCGCCGCCCAAAACACGATTCCCTTGATAGAATACGACGGCTTGTCCCGGCGTTACAGCCCTTTGCCGTTGGCTAAAATCCACCTGCACACAGCCTGCCGAATCGCTCATCTCCGCTGAGACGACTGCTTCCGCTTCTGCGGCTCGATAACGGATCTTCGCTGTTACAGGCAGTGGACCCGTTAACGCCGGGATAGCGATCCAGTTCATATCCATCGCCCAAAGCGTTTGCGTATACGTCTGATCGTTCTCCCCTAAAATCACTTCATCGTGTTCGGCATCCAAACCGATCACAAACATCGGCTTAGCAAAAGTCACCCCTAATCCTTTGCGCTGTCCCACCGTATAGTGCAGGATGCCCTGATGCCGCCCTAAGACGGTTCCTTGACGATCGACAAAATTGCCCGGACGAGCCGCTTCCGGCTTCCTGCGCAGGATAAAGCCGGCGTAATCGCGATCCGGTACGAAACAAATCTCCTGACTGTCCGGTTTATCCGCCACCACGCTTAAACCCAGTTGCCGAGCCATCTCCCGGATCCGTGCCTTGCGGTACTCGCCCAAAGGCAAGAGGATATGGGAGAGCTGTTCCTGGGTGAGCATGTACAAGGCATAGCTTTGATCCTTGCTCGCATCCAATCCCTTGGCCAAGATCCAGCGTCCGCGCTCCTGATCCTGACAGATCCGCGCGTAATGGCCTGTGGCGACATAATCAGCGCCCAAACCCTGGGCTTTGCGCCAGAGCTCAGTGAATTTGACATAACGATTACAGGCTAAACAGGGATTCGGTGTTTCTCCACGCACATAAGCGCCGGTGAAATAATCCACCACGTGCTCTTCGAAGTAGGTCCGGAAATTCATGACATAATACGGAATCCCCAATTGATAGGCCACTCGGCGGGCGTCGTCGATCTCCGTAATGGTACAACAACCCTTTTGTCCCGGCGCATCCCCGGACGGCCAGACCTGAAGAGTCACCCCAATCACATCATAACCTTCTTCTTTAAGCAAAGCAGCGGTCATGGAACTATCCACGCCGCCGCTCATGCCGACAATGACTCTTTTCTTCCGCCGGTTCATCATCTGGCAACATCCTTATACAACATGATTGTTCTTGGACTGATAATCCTTAATCGCCGCTTGCAAAGCGTCCGCCGCTAAGTTCGAACAATGCATTTTCAACGGCGGCAGACCATCCAGTGCTTCCGCAACCGCATCGTTACTAATCTTCAAGGCTTCTTCTACCGTCTTGCCCATGACCATTTCTGTCAGTATACTGCTGGTAGCTACTGCCGCTCCGCAGCCGAAGGTCTTAAACTTAACATCCTTAATCACGTTATCCTCGATATCCAAATAGATACGCATAATATCTCCGCATTTCGCGTTACCTACTTCGCCGATCCCATTCGCATCCGCAATCTCTCCTACATTACGCGGGTTTGTGAAATGATCTATCACTTTGTCTGAGTACATCGTACGTATTCTCACTCCTTCAATTCATGATGTGCCGTTAGGGAATTATTTAGCCGTGCTTTGTTGCTTGACCGCATCATACAAAGGCGACATCACACGCAACCGCTCGACGATCTGCGGCAGATGATCCAACACATAGTCCACTTCTTCCGCGCTGTTCTGTGTACCCAACGAGAAGCGCAATGATCCATGCGCGATCTCATGCGGTAAGCCCATGGCCAAGAGGACATGTGACGGATCCAAAGAGCCGGATGTGCAAGCCGATCCGCTGGAGGCGGCAATCCCCACCATATCTAAACTCAATAGCAGAGATTCTCCTTCTACATACTGAATGCTGACATTAACATTATTCGGCAGACGCTGATCTCCCACCGGTCCGTTGATTTTTACATAGGGAATCCGGTCAATGATCCCCTGCAACAACTGATCCCTGAGTTTCTGCAAACGCTGCGCT
This sequence comes from Peptococcaceae bacterium, assembly GCA_031289735.1. Taxonomy (GTDB): domain Bacteria; phylum Bacillota; class Desulfitobacteriia; order Desulfitobacteriales; family Desulfitobacteriaceae; genus JAITOS01. The sequence goes on along the minus strand of JAITOV010000149.1, from coordinate 5,980 downwards.
TCCGCCGCCAAATGCGCTCCGGCCAGTTCGCAAGCTTTACCGAAGCCGACAATACCCGGCAGGTTCTCTGTTCCGGAACGGCGTTTCTTCTCCTGGCCGCCACCGAAAGCCCGCGCATCCAGGCGTACGCCCTTACGCGCATAGAGTGCGCCAATCCCTTTGGGTCCATAGATTTTATGTCCTGACACGGTCAGCAAATCCACATGCATCTCCTGCACCGCAATCGGCAGTTTACCCAAAGACTGTACCGCGTCGACATGGAACCAGATACCGCGTTCCTTCGCCAAAGCGCCGATTTCAGCGATGGGCTGAATCGACCCGACCTCGTTATTCGCATGCATCACACTAATGAGGATCGTATCCGGCCGCAACGCTTTTTCCAGTTCAGCCAGAGAAATGATGCCTTCCGCATCGACCGGTAGAATCGTCAGTTCATACCCGTTCTTCTCCAGATACTCGAATGATTCCAGTACGGCGTGATGTTCGATCGCGGTCGTGATCAGATGCCGGCCTTTCTTGGTATAAGCCGCAGCCGCCCCGAATATCGCCAGGTTATCCGCTTCCGTCCCACCGCTGGTAAAGGTGATCTCCTCCGGATTGGCCCCGATCAAGGCCGCTACTTGTCCACGCGCTTCTTCCAATGCCACCTTGGCCTCACGGCCGAAACTATGCACACTCGAAGGATTACCGTATTTCTCACTAAAATAAGGGAGCATCGCTTCAATCACTTCAGAAGCGACCGGCGTCGTCGCGCTATGATCCATATATACCCGCTGCATAATTACCCCTCCTCAACCGTTTGCTGAATGATTTCTTCATCTTTTATCGCTTCCGCCAAAGTGATCGCATCGACCACTTCGGCAATAGAATCCCGCACCTTCTCCCAGATCGGGCGTGTACGACAAGTGCGCGCCTTTTGACAAACCGTCTGTTGTCCTTCGGATACACATCCGACCGGGGCGATGGGCCCTTCCAAGGCTCGGATAATATCGCCGATCCGGATCTCTTCCGGTTCTTTCGCCAGTACATAGCCGCCCTGTACGCCACGCACACTCTTGATCAGACCCGCTTTGCGCAGTCCTCCCGCCAATTGCTCCAGATAATGCTCTGAGATGTCTTGACGTTTGGCGACATTTTTCAGAGATATGGGGCCTTCATCGCGATGCTGCGCCAAATCTACCATCGCCTTGACGCCATACTGCCCTTTGGTTGTGAGTCTCATGACTCTCACCTCTCACTATGTACATTTGTTAAGCGCTTATTTTGCTTATATCTTACTAATTTACTCGGGATTTGTCAAGGATCGCTTTCTTTATCTTCGTCTTTATGATATCTTCTTTATAAATCGGTTATGCAAGGAGGCTCTATCATGGATTTGTTTGATACCGTCCCCGTGGAAGCCGCGCATCGTCCCCTGGCGGAACGTATGCGTCCGCGCACGCTGGATGAATTCTTAGGCCAGGAAGATCTGGTCGCCGAAGGGCGCTTGCTGCGCACACTGATCGCAACGGATCAGATTCCTTCCATGATTCTACAAGGCCCGCCGGCCACCGGCAAAACCAGCCTGGCGCTGATCATCAGCCGCTCTACCCAGGCCGAGTTCATCCGTTTAAACGCCGTATCCTTGACGATCGCCGAGCTACGCGAAGTGATCCATACGGCTAAGGACAACCGGAAATTCTATGAGAAAAAAACCATCGTCTTTATCGATGAAATCCATTCCTTAAAATCCAACGTCCAGATGACGCTCTTGCCGGTCGTCGAGGACGGTACCCTGATCCTGATCGGCGCAACCACGGAAAGTGTCGCCCACGATATCGTCCCGCCGCTAGCATCACGCTGTAAGAAATATACCTTGCAGCCGCTGGCCAAAAGCCAGCTCATCTGTTTAGGTGAACTGGCTCTCACGGATATGGAACGCGGTTTAGGCGCGAGAGGCTTGACCATCAGCCGGGAAGCGCTGGAACACCTGGCCGACGTGTGTAACGGCGATGCTCGCAGCGCCCTGAATGCGTTAGAGAATGCGGCCTTTGGTACGGAATTACGCGGACAGATCACGCTGGAACGGATCCGGGACGCCTGCCAGTTGCGCTTGAACAGCATCTCTACGACCGATTTTTATGATCTCATCTCTGCTTTCATCAAATCATTACGCGGCAGTCAGACGAACGCCGCACTGTACTGGATGGCCAGAATGCTCCACTCCGGCGTCGATCCGCTCTATATCGCCCGCAGAATCGTGATCCAATCCGCCGAGGACGTAGGCTTAGCCAACCCCAACGCCCTGTCTGTGGCCATCGCCGCCAAACAAGCGGTTGAGTTCGTCGGCATGCCGGAAGCACGCATCCCTTTAGCCGAGGCGGTCATTTATATCTGCGCCAGCCCCAAATCCACATCCGCCAACCGAGCCATCCAGCAAGCCTCTGCCTTGGTCGCCGAAACCTTTCCTTACGCTGTCCCGGCAGAATTAAAAAACAGCTCCGGCTTGTACGTGCATCCGATTGATCATCCCGGCCACCCACTCCCGTATCTGCCGAAAGAACTATCGCATATCCAACTATACAAGCCGCAGCCGCCTGATTTTAAACCAAAAATCTGATCACAGATCTAATGATTCTCGACGCTCTCTAATTTCTTAGGCAGATTGGCAAACAGGCTCAATTGGGCCAGCGTACCCAGAACAACCACTTGATCACCGAGTTCGATGATTTCTGTGCTGTGCGGGTTGACGCGCATAAACCCATCGTCTTTCCTGATCGACACGATATTACAACCGGTTTCTTCCCGGATCCTCGATTCCAGCAAGGTTTTATTCAACCAAGGAAAACCTTCCTCAATCTTAAATTCTTTAATGCGCAATGAGTTCATGCGATCCTGATGCGGATTCCGGTCGTTCACATAACTTTGGAAGTCATTCTCCACGCGCATGGCCATCATACTTTCGATTTTATCATACGGCAGATTTAAGGCATACATCATCTGCCAAATCAACTGCATGCTACCCTCGGTTTCCGGCTGGACAACCTGGGTCACTCCTTCTTCATACAGAATATCCCGTTCCCAGCGGCTGTGCGCTCTGGATAAGATCAGCAAATCCGGATTAATCCTGCGCATGATCCGAGCGGAGCGCTGATTACCAAAGATATCCGGCAACGTTTGGATACCTAGGATCGCTCTTTCCGGGTGCGCATGCTCCATAACAATCGCATTCGAAGCATCCCCATAGATCACCGGGATTCCCGCCTTGCTCAGTTTATCAATTAAGGAATAGTCATACTCAATCACCACAAAGGGAATCTCCAGATGACGCAACGCTTTGCCGATATAGCGGCCAACCCGCCCATAACCGCATAAAATCACATGGTCACTGAGTTGATCCGCCTCATCCTCATTCAGATGCACTTCCAATGCGGAAGCCGGGAAGAACTTGCTTAGCACCGGAGATTTGGAGAATGCCGTATAGAGTTTCGGCGCCGCTTTCATCAGTATCGGCGTCAAGAGGATCGACACGATCGCTGTACTTAGAATGATATCATTGAGACTATTCGAGATCAGGTTCGCGCCCATACCGATTTGCGCCAAGACAATCGAAAATTCTCCGGTCTGCAACAACCCCATACCGCAATAAAACGCCGGCCGGCTATGGAATTTGAATGCGCGTACAATCACAAACACAATTAAAAATTTGCCGAAGATGATCACGGCCAGAACAATCAAAGACGCCTGCCAATGCGCAGTGAAGCTGGACAGATTGACCAGCATCCCTACGGCAACAAAAAACAGCACCACAAAAGCGTCGCGGAAAGACATAATTTTCCCCATGATCTCTTGCGCATACTCCGACTCACTGATGACCAATCCGGCTAAAAATGCGCCCAGCGATACGGATAAGCCTACCGCGCTCGCTAAAGCGGCGATGCCGATACCCAAGCACAAGGCCAAGAGCAGAAATATCTCGTTACTGCTGCTCTGCGCCGCGCGATCCAGCACTTTCGGCATAATCTTGCTGGCTAAAAACATCACCAATACGACAAAAATCACGGTTTTAATGATCGGTTTCAAAATCACCATAACATTACCGGCCGACATGTCATATATCGCCGGTAACAGCGACACCATGACTACGATCGCCAAATCCTGGACAATCAGCATACCGATCATGATCTGACTCTGAGTCGAGTTGATTTCCCCCTGATCGTTCAATGTGCGCAAGACAATCATCGTACTGCTCGCCGAAAGCGCGCAACCCAAAAATAGCGCTTCATACAGGGAAAATTTCAGCAGAACGCCGGCAATCACACCCAGCGCAATCGTCAGCAGAATTTGTAAAATTCCGCCAAAGATGGCCACATTGCGTACTTTGTTCAGACGTTTCAAAGAGAATTCTATTCCCAAAGTGAACATCAATAAAATAACGCCCAACTCCGACATATCCCGGACTAATTCCATATCGTTGATTAACCCCAAGGCATAGGGTCCGATCAGGATTCCGCCTACGATGTATCCGATGATTGGCGATTGCTTCAAGCGATCAGCCAAAAAGCCTCCTGCCAGCGCCGCTAAAAAGACAATAACGATATCCAATACCAACGGAGTCTCCATGATACCCCTCCTTCCAAGGATTCTTTCCTAGTCTTATTCAATCGCAAAAACTGTATAAAAAATGATTACCTTCTCGTCTCTTATCGGGTAACCGAATACTAAATCTTTACGCTTCGTTTAGGTTCAATGTGTCTCTGACTGTAAATTAATTTTACTAATTTATTTTACCATATAAGTTTTACTTGTGTCAACGAACTCACAACTTCCGTCATGATCCGACAAGTGATATAATAACTGCAAAAGGCCCTGAGGCTATGTAAAGAAAGGGGTTCCACATGCTCCCATCCTTTGAACAAGCGCAGATCATCTTGGAAAAATACAATCACGAGCCGTTTCATTTACACCACGCGCAAGTCGTCGCGGAGACGATGCGCTATTTTGCCCGGAGATATGACCCGGAACAAGAAGAATACTGGGCGATCGTCGGTCTCCTACACGACATTGACTTTGAACAGTATCCGGAAGAGCATTGCCTGAAGGGCGTGGACATCCTATTCCAGGAAAGGATAGATGAAAGCGTTATTCATTCCGCCATGAGCCACGGTTACGGTATCGTACCAACGTCGTACCAACCGGAACATATCATGGAGAAGATTCTGTTTGCTACCGACGAATTGACCGGACTCATCGGCGCCACGGCCTTAATGCGTCCCAGCAAGAGCGTATCCGATATGGAAGTGTCCAGTCTGAGAAAGAAATTCAAAGATAAAAAATTCGCCGCGGGCTGTAGCCGCGACGTAATGATCAAAGGCGCCGAGATCCTCGGCTGGTCGTTAGACGAACTATTTAGCGCGACACTCGAGGCCATGAAGAACATAGAAACACGTTAAGCGCAATGCGCGTCGAGCAGTTTGGTGATCTCCTCTTTCGGCCGAAATCCGATGATCTTTTCCACGAGTTCCCCACCCTTAAACACTGCTAAAGTCGGGATTGTCAAGACTTCGTATTTTGCCGCTACGGCATTGTTCTCATCTACATTCAGCTTGCCCACTGTAACTTTGCCGGCATATTCATCGGCGACTTCCTCTACGATTGGCCCCACCATCCGGCACGGTCCGCACCACGCCGCCCAGAAATCCACTAACACCGGCATTTCCGCTTCCAAGACCGCCTCTTTCCATCCATCGGTTGTAAATGTTTTCATGTTTGTTTCCGCCATTGTACACCCTCCATTTAAAATAGTTTTTGTTGCCGTATTGTTTGTAGTATGGATTACATCAAGTTTTTTTAACCTTAGGAATATCGATTTTGATCGCCAGTTCTTTTAACTGTTCCTCAGTGACTGATGATGGCGCGTGGGTTAAGAGACAAGCTGCGCTTTGGGTCTTGGGAAAAGCAATCACATCCCGAATATTATCCCTGCCGGTCAACAGCATCA
>JAITOV010000142.1 GCA_031289735.1 Peptococcaceae bacterium | reverse complement strand
TCGGCGATATCCTTGAAAATGTCCACTTTTTCCACTTGCTATTCCCTCCCTTTTGAGTGCTGTCCCAAAACTGGGGAAGGGTCCCCACCTTATCTCCCTTCCACCTCCTCGTGTTGGATCGCGATACTGGACTAGCACATTAAGCAGTATAAGTATATTGCCTAGTTTGGAGGAATATGCCATCGTGGATTTGAAAAACCCTAGGGATAAAAATTATTCATGTTTTTTATTGCGCAACATCAGCTTCGTTACCGCTGCTCTGGGATCTGCCCCTTGGTATAGAATCTGATAAGCCTCTGCGACAATCGGCATGGAAACCCCAGTCATCTGAGCTAATTCATAGGCAGCCCGCGTCGTGTGAACCCCTTCGACCACCATCCCCACCTCGGCTAATACCTGATCCAAGGGTTTGCCCTCTCCCAGGGCGATGCCCGCCCGGTTATTGCGGCTATGCCGGCTCGTGCAAGTAACAATCAGATCGCCCATACCGGCTAAACCCGCGAAAGTCGCAGGCTGCCCCCCCATATGTACGCCTAAACGAACGATCTCCGCTAAACCCCGGGTGATCAGCGCCGCCTTCGTATTATCTCCGAAGCCCAAGCCTTGCGCAATTCCGGTACACAGCGCTACTACATTTTTCAAGGCGCCGCCTAATTCAACCCCGACCAGATCGTTATTCGTGTAAATGCGAAAGGCCGGCGTCATCAACATCTCCTGCACGCCTTCAGCGATTCCCTGCTCCGACGTAACCACTACAGCCGTCGGCATATTCCGTCCGACTTCTTCCGCGTGGCTGGGGCCCGATAAGACCGCAATGCGTTGATCCGGCAATTCAGCGGTCAACACTTGAGACAGGCGATCATGGGTCTGCTCTTCCAAACCCTTCGCCGCATTAACGATTATCCCCTCCGTCCGTACATAGGGCCTGATCTTTCTTGCCGCCTCCCTGACATGATGGGACGGCACGCTTAGAATCACCAAGGACGCGTTCAACCGCTCCATATCCACCGTCGGTTCAATACGTTCGGGCAAGCTTACACCCGGCAGATACCGGCTATTCTCCCGCGTCTCCTTCATGCGCCGCATCTCTTCGGGGTTCCGCCCGATCAAAGCCGTATCATGCCCGGCATTCGCCGCCACAACCGCTAACGCCGTCCCCCAACTGCCCGCTCCATACACCGCTACATCGGACACCGTGACTCCCTCCTCTGCGTTTTCCTCAGGTCATTTGTCCTCTTCATCTCGCTGCCTTATGACCATCCGGATCGGCGACCCTTCGAAGCCAAACGCATTGCGCAAGTGGTTTTCCAAGTAACGGCGATAAGAGAAGTGCAGCAAATCCGGCTGATTAACGAACAGCACAAACGTCGGCGGCTTCACGCTGCTTTGTGTGGCATAGAGAATCTTTAAACGCCGTCCTTTGTGCGACGGCGGCGGATTCAGATGCGTCCATTCGCGCATGAGCGTATTCAACGTCGCGGTCGCGACCCGCGAAGAATTCTGCTCTGCTACGAAATCCACCAGATCCAGCAGTTTATTAACGCGTTGACCGGTTTTAGCTGAGATGAACATCGTCGGGGCATACTGCATGAAGCCCAATTCTTCGCGGATATCTTTCTCAAAACGGTTGATCGTCTTATCATCTTTCTCGATCAAATCCCACTTATTGACGACGATCACGATTCCTTTGCCGCCTTCATGCGCATATCCAGCGATCTTTTTATCCTGTTCGGTGATCCCGTCCGCAGCGTCAAGCAGCATGAGCGCTACGTCTGAACGGTCTACGGCGCGCAAAGAGCGGATCACGCTGTATTGCTCCACCAATTCGGCAATACGCGATTTGCGCCGCATTCCGGCTGTATCAATCAGGATATAGCGCTTTCCGTCGTGTTCAAACGAAGTGTCGATAGCATCCCGCGTCGTCCCCGGAATGTCACTGACGATGACCCGTTCCTCGCCCAATAATTTATTCACCAAGGAGGATTTTCCCACATTCGGGCGACCGATGACGGATATCTTTATCACATCCGGATCCACATTCTCGCCATCGTCCGCAGGAAATCCGGCAACCACCGCCTCCATCAAGTCGCCGGTATTCATGCCATGTTCGGCGGAGATCGGGATCGCCTCCCCTAAGCCCAGCGCATTATACTCATACAGCTGCGCTTCAGCTGTAGCGAAATTCTCGACCTTATTAGCGGCCAGCACTACGGTTTTGCCGGAACGGCGCAAGTCTTGCGCGATGCGCGCATCATCCCGCGTTAACTCCGCATGCGTATCCACGACGAAAACAATAACATCCGCCTCTTCCATAGCCAATTCCGCCTGGCGGCGCATTTGCCGGAATAACGGCATTTGATTGTCTTTGAATTCAATCCCGCCTGTGTCAATCAGCATAAACTTCTTACCCAGCCATTCTGCTTCGCGATATAAACGATCTCGCGTCACCCCCGGCTGATTCTGCACAATGGCCGTCAATCCGCCGGCAATCCGATTAAACAATGTGGATTTTCCGACGTTAGGTCTCCCTACGATGGCTACGATCGGTTTCGCCATATGTCATTCCCCCATGCCTTTTTTTAATATTCCTTGCAAAAACGATCGTCCGTGATTCTCCGCCACAATCACCCGTCCGTTCATCCGCTCCGCCAGCCAAGACACATCATAATCATCCAGAAATACTTCTGCGTCAGCGTTGAGCATCACCCGCGGGATGAGCACATCTTCCCCCTGTAGATCAGGGACTTGCCGGGCAATGTCTTGCGCGGTCAGCAATCCAGCCACCGTGATTGTCTCGCCGAAAAACTCATTCGTGATTTTATGAACGATCAGTTCCAATCCGGCGACCCTTCGGCGCAGACGCTGCGCCCACTCTGTGAAGTAACCCGCGGCTGAACTTCCGGTAATCAAATGTACGCGTTTCGCGCGAATCCTCTGCGGCAGGTCATCCCAGATTTCGGCAATTTCCGCATTGAATTTACTCGCCATCCCGATGCCATTTTCCAGTTGTGACAGATCATCGTACATCTCCAAGGCGGGGAAGGCCAATCCCGCTAGAGCATACCACTCATCCGCGAAATACACAATGCTGCGCCCGGTTTCCACCCGCCACGTACGCTGCATATTTTGCCCGGCAACGAGGATCTCCTTGGCCTCATCCGCTGTAAATGTCCGCAAGGACGTTAATCCTTGGCGATATTTCGTCAACCCCACCGGTACCACACCGATCGATTGTACAGCCGGATATAGTATCCGCAACTGGCGCACACTCTCCCACAGACATTCACCGTCATTCACCCCTGGCAATACGACGATCTGAGCATGCATGGTCAATCCCGCTTGTGCCAAACGTTTCATCTGGTCCGGTAAATTCGCGGCTTTTGGGCTACGCATCATCCAGACACGTATATCTGGGTTCCAGGCATGTACCGAGATATACAATGGACTCAGCCGCAGGTCAATGATCCGCTGCACGTCCGCTTCGTTCAGATTGGACAAGGTGATAAAACTCCCCTGCGTCAGAGATAAGCGATAATCATCGTCCTTATCATAGAGCGAGCGCCGCATGCCCGCCGGCATCTGAGCGACGAAACAGAAGATACATTGATTGACACACGTCTTTAACCCATCCGCTGAGATCTGATCAAATGCCCAGCCTAACGCTTCATTTTGCTCCCGTTCAATCTTTAGTTTCCAGATTTCACCGTCCGCTTTCCGTACGATACAGCTGAACTGATCCTCCGCTGTATAGTATTGTAAATCAAGCACATCCCTGATTGCTTGCCCATCCACAGCGATCACCTGATCTCCGGTTGTCAGTTCCATTTCCTCGGCGATACTCCCTGGCGCTACGGAAGCGATTCTAAGCCCCTTCAATCCTTCTCCCCCTATGTACCCATCTTCTAAACAGATAGCGCATGACCGTCAGGCCAGCGCAGACTACCGCACAAAAATGCCAGGCGAAAGGATCCGGCAGTTCGCCATAATACCAGATATCGCTATATAGAAAGCGTATAAAGAATGGATCCATCAGCCATGCTCCGGTAATCGCTGCGAGCGTCTCCCAATATCCATACGAGATGAACGCGGCGACAAACACAGCTCCGATACTGAACAGCCATTGGGTTCCTATTAAAATCCCAGGCTCATTCAACAAAAAAACATCTCGCACGAATAAAGCTGCAACCGTGCACAACAATGGAATCACCCTTCGTCTGGCCCGTCCCCAAGCCCAGCGCCAAAATAAGAATAAGACGGCAAATCGCGCCCAATTCCAATGCCATTCCACGCCTGTCTGCCAGTACCCTTCCAGCGCCGCCCCGGCGATCCAAGCCAAACACAGCGCATAGAGCCGCCAACGATCCTTGATTTGTTCTGTCCAACCCAGCAATGCCGCCGTCAACAAAATAAGTTCACCTGTGGGGAATGGGAATAACATCTCTTGTGTCCTCCTGCTTGACGCGTTATTCCTCTAGTATACCCAACTTGGCAACTCTTAGCGCGCGACCGGTGGATTTTTCGCGCTGTCTTGCTCCGTCTTTTTGACGACACAATAGCGCGAAATACTCAATAAGATACCGGCTTGGATCATCGTGATTAATAACGAGCTTCCTCCGTATGAAACGAAAGGCAAGGTAATGCCCGTCGTCGGCAGCACGCCGGTCACCACCGCCAGATTGACCACCGTCTGCACCGCCAGAGCAGTCGTTATCCCGAAGAACAACAAACGGCTAAAACGATCCGGACAGCGGCGCGCCAATTGATAAGCACGCATGAACAGCGCTACAAATAATCCAATCATCAGCAAGCAACCGAGCAAACCCAATTCTTCGCCGACGATCACAAAGATGTAATCCGTATGATTCGCCGGCAGGATCCAGTTTTTCTGAGCGCTCGCTCCCAAACCCTGCCCAAACCAACCTCCATTAGCAAAAGCAACTTGTGCGTTGGTGATTTGATAACCTTCATTTTTTTCGTACAGCCACGGATTCAACCACACCTTAATCCGATCCCATTGATACTCGCTAAAGCGAACCTTATAAGCCAAAAATGAAACCACAGGCGCCCCGACGATCAGAAACCAGCGGGTCGCCAACCCCGTCTGCCAGAGCATCGCACCGCAAGTCGCCCCTACGACCAACATGGTGCCAAGATCCGGCTGTTTGTAAATCAAACCGAGAACCAATACGACCAGTGCGCCGGGAAACAGACCACCGATCGTCCTTAAGAGCACACCACCGGGACCTAACTTACTTAGTTTTTGCTTAAAATAAATAAGCGAACGGCTGATGCCCCAACCTTTCGTACTCTGTAGTGGATATCGCGCAAATAAATACGCCAAGAAAAAAACCGCGCACAGCTTAGCGATCTCCGAAGGTTGGATCGTCACTCCCGCAATAGACAGCCAGCGCACGGCTCCGCCTCCGCTGACGCTTGCCCCACTGAAGCGCACCGCCAGCAGCAGCCCGATCGATACCATCATCCCTAACCAAGCGATGACCCCGGCGAAGCGCCGCCAAATATGATACGGCATAAAAACGATCACCCCGGCGACAACCGCTCCCAATCCCGCCCATTTTAGCTGTTGGATGAGATAGAAGTAAGCGTCGTTGGCATCCTTGACTCCCTGAAGCGCGCCCGCACTCTGAACCATGATCAATCCATAGGCTAATAGCGCCAGTATCAGGAAGAGTAGAGGATAATCAATCCAGGCCGTTGGCTTCAATTCTTTATTAGCGCTCTTTTTTCGCTTTTTCATCTAAAATCCTTTTTAGTTACCGATAAAAATGACTTCCTACCCGCCTGAGCAAGAAGTCATTGATATAGCAATCTGGCAATCTACGATTCGCTTTCTTCCGCGGATTCCGCTACTTGTTCTGCGGCTTCTGTCTTGCTCTCCAAGGCGACGTGATCCACGACTGTCTCTGCCACTGGAGCAGGACTGTCTTGCGTCGCTTGCGCTACAGCTTCACCAATCGTCACTTGCGGAATTTCCTCCTGTTCCGACAATGATTCCGCTTGTTCATCAGCTTCTTGAACCCGGATGATCTCCCTGATGCTTAAGCTGATACGCTTCTCAGCCGGCTTGCACTCTAAGACTTTCGCTTGGATCACTTCGCCTACACTCACCGCTTCTTCCGGCTTTTCCACCCGGCGATTAGCCAATTGAGAAATGTGCACCAAGGCGTCTACGCCGTCTTCCAGTTGCACAAAAGCGCCAAATGCAGCTAAACGGACCACAGTTCCACTGACGATATTACCTACCGCATATTTTTCCTCTACATCTGCCCAGGGATCTTCTTTTAACTGCTTATAACCGAGCGAGATCTTACCGCTCTCCAGATCAATCTTCAATACTTGAACCTTGATTTCGTCCCCAATATGCACGATTTCCGACGGATGCTTAATCCGTGAATACGCTAAATCAGAGATATGCAACAACCCGTCAACCCCGCCGATGTCGACAAACGCGCCGAAATTAACTAAACGGCAAACTTTCCCGTCAATGATATCCCCTTCATGTAACGTCTCCAGCAAGTGTTCTCTCTTCGAGACCTGCTCTTCCTGTAAGATCACTTTCTGAGAAAGAATGACTTTTTTCTTCGCCTGATCAAATTCAATCATCCGCAACCGCAGGGTTTCCCCCAGGAATTGGTTCAGATCATTCACATAACCGATCTGCACTTGAGACGCGGGAATAAAGCCGCGCATCCCTACATCCACGAGTAAACCGCCTTTGACCACTTCCGTCACCTTAGCCTGAAGTTCAGTTTTATTCTCAAACGCTTCTTTCAGCTGATCCACGGCTTCGAGTTCTCTCGCCCGGCGTACAGATAAAATCGGATAGCCTTCTTCGTTTTCCTTGCGGATAATCACAGCCCGAACTTTATCTCCCAACGCTACAATCTGTTCCGGCTTATCCACAGAACCGATGGCTAAATCGCGTAAAGCTACGATACCTTCGGATTTCCAGCCGATATCCAACAGAATATCATTATCGTTAATCTTAACAACGACGCCTTCCACGATCGAACCGCGATAAACATCCTGAAATCCTTCATCCCAATTATCCATATTGAGATCTGCTGTTCCAGCGGCTTGCTCATTCTCTTGCTGCTCATTCTCTAACTCGATATCTTGTTCATTCAATTCTGACATTGCCTTAAAAACCTCCTCAATTATCCAATCCGGCGTAGAAGCTCCTGCTGTCAATCCGGCATTTTTTACTGATTGAAACCATTGTGCGCGAAGTTCATCCGCTGTTTCTACCCAATAGGTCGGCGCCTTTTCCTGACAAATACACTTGAGTTTACGCGTATTGGCGCTATTCTTGCCGCCCACCACGACGATCATATCCACTTGATTCGCTAAGGCCACAGCTGCTTGCTGAATCTGCGTAGTTGCGTAGCAAATCGTATTATGTACCGTCAAGTCCGTGGTATGCCGCTGCACTTCCTCGGCAATCTCCTCAAATGTTGCTTGCGGTAATGTCGTTTGAGCCAGGATAGACAGATGTTCATATTGCGGCAGAGCTTGCGCTTCAGCTAACGATTCTACTGTCTTCGCTTCCGGGCCAGCCCAACCTAGAATGCCTTGAACCTCCGGATGGCTCTTATCGCCTACCACGATAACAGATCCACGCTGAGCCGCATTGGCTGCCAACCGCTGTGCTTTCTGGACGAATGGACAAGTAGCGTCTATAATCTGCAAGCCATATGCGCGCGCTTGGGCATAGACTTCAGGTGGTACGCCGTGTGAACGTATAATCAAGCGTTGACCCGGTCGAGCCTCAGCTATATCATCGATCACGCGAACCCCTTGCGTTTCTAATTGGTCAATCACCAGCCGGTTATGGATGAGCGGCCCTAAGGAAACAACACCATTGCCTCCTTCTCCGGCTGTTTGCATGGCCAAACCAATCGCCCGTCTGACCCCGAAACAAAAACCCGCTTTCGACGCCAGCAGCACTTTCATACAGTCTTCCCTCCTTATAACATAGACATGATATATTCGACATCTATAGTCTAAATTCCTGCTAGATACGATTTACCGAGTTTTATAATTTTCCGATTTCCAGCATAATTCTACCGGCAATCCATTCCCGGCGATTTTCCACATCTTCCGGCGGCTGAAGCTGCTCTATCTGCACAGGATCTCCCACAATGACTTGGATCTTATGCCAACCCTGCGTCAGGAGTTTTTTCCCGCCCATAACCTTGACCGGCAAGACAACCGCCTTGCTCTTTTCCATCAGGAGTACGACCCCTGGCAGCGCCTTTTGCATCTCCCCGTTTTTGGAACGCGTCCCTTCCGGAAATACGCCTAGGACTTGACCGTCTTGCAATACTTTTAAGGAATTGCGAATCGCGCTAGTATCTCCGTGTCCCCGCTTCACCGGAAAAGTACCAAACAGCCGTAGCGCCGGACCCAAAATCGGTACACGAAATAGGGACTCCTTCGCCATAAAACGCACCTGACGCGGTAAAGCGCAACAAACCAACACCGGATCCCAAAAACTCTCATGATTAATCGCCAGAATCACCGGTCCTTGCGCAGGCAGTTTCTCTAATCCAGTGATGCGCCAACGCATCAAGAAGAATAACCAACGGATAATCATGCGGACAAAAAAATATGTTCTCACGTTTCACGCCCTCTGCTTGTCTGAGCCATCGCTAGGATGATCTCCACGATTTTATCGACGCTCTTTCCCGTCGTATCCAAAATATACGCGTCCTCTGCCGGTTTGAGCGGTGAAATCTTGCGTTGGGAATCCCAACGATCGCGTTCCGCCAATTCGGCGGCGATATCATCCATCGTCTTAACCGATGCGTCTTCGCCTAATTCCGTCCAGCGTCGCTTCGAGCGCTCCAGCAAAGACGCTGTTAAAAATATCTTCACGGAGGCTTGCGGTAGAACCACGGTCCCAATATCCCGGCCATCCATCACGACATCGCTGCACTCGGCAATGCTCTGCTGCAGCTGAACCATCCGTTGGCGCACCCTCGCATACGATGAAACGGCAGAAACCTGCGCTGTGACTTCACTCAGGCGAATCTTATCCGTTACGTCTTCTCCGTCACAGAGGATCCGTCTGTTCTGTTCCGCGGCAAACGAGATCGTCGTCTTTTCAACCAGCTGCGTCACACTCTGTTCATCCGCCGGATCCAATCCGTGCCGCAACACCTGATACGTCAACGCTCTGTACATCGCCCCCGTATCTAAATATTTCAAGCCCATCCGTCCGGCGATCTCTTTAGCCACTGTACTTTTTCCCGCTCCGGCCGGACCGTCAATCGCTATTTGTAGTGTTTTCCCAGCGCACAAATTATTAACCTCATTCCGCTTTAGCACTTCTTGCCAATTGACTAAAAATCATCCTTTTCCCAGGAGCTTTGATGCACTAAGAAAATTATATAAGAATATTGTCCTTTTAGGCAAGCCACAAAATAATCAACGCATTGCTAAGGATGAAAGCACGATCGCAATCAGATTATTACAAGAGTGAAAGAGCATCGACGGATAGAGCGATTGATAACGTTCATCTATGAATAATCCATACAATAAATGCAAAAGATAGTTGCGTTATAAAACCATTGAGATAGAGCTGGCCGCAATACCCAGAAGGGTTCACAAGAGACCGCCCAGTTCGCGTTTGCTTTCCCGTTCAGATGTTCACCGCCTTTGCTCAGTCAAATACTATTTCAAGGAGGTATCGGTAAGATGTTCCTGAAAAGATTTCATCACGCGAGAAGCCATCGTTGGGGATTACCGTTTCTAGGGGTGGTCGGCGCTTTTTTTGCCGGGCGCGCTGCGGAAAAACATCAATTGCTATCCGTATCAACGTGGCGCGACAAGTTTTCTTCATTAGCCGAACGAGTGGATTTACCCTTGGGACACGGCGAGACCAATGACGATGAAGATCTCTAATACCGCTCCCTACACCCAGGCTCCGGGCTCGTCCCGGAGCCTTTTTATGTTATCATTTTTATACTAGGCTCTGGATATCACGGTAGAAATCCGGGTAGGAGACGGACGCTGCTTCCATACCGGAGAGGCTGACGCCATTTTGCGAAAGCACTCCGGCGATCGTCCAGGCCATGGCTAAGCGGTGATCGCCGTGTGAAGCGGCTTGTCCGCCCGGTAATTGGGTCTTACCCCGAATACGCATACCATCCGGCATTTCTTCCACCTGCGCTCCGATCGCCCGCAAACCTTCTACCAAGGTCTGGATGCGATCCGTTTCCTTCACCCGTAATTCGGCGGCGTCGCGAATGACGGTTTCCCCTTCCGCTAAACTGGCGGCGACCGCTAAAATCGGCAGTTCATCGATGAGTCGCGGGATAATCTCACCTGAAATCTCGATTCCATGGAGTTTGGCCGGGCGAACGGTTAAAGTCGCCTGAGGTTCATTGTCGATGTCACTGCGCTCACTTTCCGTGATATCGGCGCCCATATCACGCAGGGCTTCTAATACGCCGGCGCGCGTTGGATTGACACCGACGTTCGGTAAGATGATCTCTCCCGCACCCACCAGACTGCCCAGCACCAAGAAGAATGCGGCGGAAGAAATATCACCCGGGACATGGACGCGCTTACCGCGCAAGACCCCTCCTCCGCCTACTTTAATCTGCTTATCCGAGCGTTCCAAGTTCACCCCAAATTCCTGCAGCATGCGTTCCGTATGATCACGCGAGTTCGCCGGTTCGCGCACGATCGTCTCGCCAGCCGCCCGCAGTCCGGCTAAGATCAGCGCTGATTTTACCTGAGCGGAAGCGACCGGCAGATCAAAACTCCGGCCTT
>JAITOV010000114.1 GCA_031289735.1 Peptococcaceae bacterium | reverse complement strand
ACGAATCAAGGGATGTTGGATCCACTCACGCCCAGTTTTTCCGGCTTCGTTTTTAAAATCCAGGCGAATATGGATGCCGCGCATCGCGATCGTTTGGCGTTTATTCGCATCTGTTCCGGACGCTACGAGCGCGGGATGACGGTGGTACACGCCCGATCCAAACGTCAGCTACGCTTAGCGCAGCCGCAGCAGTTATTCGCTCAGGGACGAAGTACGCTGGATGAAGCGTATGCGGGGGATATTATCGGCGTGCATGATAACGGTTTGCTGCGCATCGGGGATGTCTTAGCGGAACAAAGCGGATTAGAATTTGAAGCGATGCCTTTTTTCAGCCCGGAGAACTTTGCCCGGCTGAGTTTGAGCAATGCGTTGAAACGCAAACAATTCGTCAAGGGGATTCAAGAACTGCAAGAGGAGGGCGCGATTCACGTATTTCGTGATTTACAGGCCAGTTTCGAAGCGCCGGTCATCGGAGTCGTCGGGCAGTTGCAATTTGAGGTGTTGGAATATCGTTTGCGTGAAGAATACGGCGTGGAGGCGAAGATTCAGCATTTGCCGTATCAGCTGATTCGCTGGATCGATAAGGATGAGAAAACCCTGGGGATTCTCAAGGAATCCAGCATGGCCAGCGTGGTTTTAGATCAAGACGACAATTACTGCGTGCTCCTGTTGGATGAATGGAAGACTTCGTGGCTGAGCGAACGTTACCAGATTCACTTCTTGGAGCGTCCGCCGGGGATGTGACGACGCCAGAGATAAAACCCGCCGCCGAGCATCACGATCAAGACGCCGGCCGGCAGCGCGTAACCGATCCCGACAATGAGATAGTTGAAGGCATTCCAGATCGCGCTGACGCTCTTTAACAGCGCCTGACGGGCTGTGTGCAAAGAATCCGTGAATTTCAACGGCTGCCAGGGTTGGCGGATCGCTCCTAACACGGATTTTTCCGTATATAGACTGAGGCCCACGCTGGAATAGGCGATCTGTTCGTTCCAAGAATTGATCTGGGCCTGTAATTGTTCCATTTCTAAACGCGCGCGCGCCAGGGAGTCTTCGATTCTCAGCATATCTTCGACGGTGTTGGCTTGGTGTAAAATCTCTAAATAACGAGATTCTTCGGCCTGCCAATGGTTCAAACGCGTCTGTACATCCAGATACGTCTCCGTGATATCATTGCCGGACAACTCCTGATCCAGCACAGTTCCCCATTGGGCTAACTGTTCCCGCAGAGCGGATAATTGAGCGGCGGGGACGCGCACGTTGATGGACCCGTAGGCCGGCGTCTCTTTTTCGTCGTTGCGTTGCGACACATGCAGGACATATCCTCCTAAAGCTTGGGTCTGGTCGGTAATGCGCTGAATGGCCTGAGCGATATCCTGTACATAAAGGGTGGCGTTCAAATTATAGACGACTTGCCGTACGGCTGTTTCAGTCTGTAGATCTGCCGCCGTATTCCTGGCGGCCTTGTATTGTTGTGGCGCTAGTGGCGCGCTACTCAGAGCCTCAACAAGAGATGTTCCCGTATCTGACGACAGATTGAAACGACCATCGCTGAGTCCCCTCTCGGCGGAACCGATAGCTGGGTCATAGCCGAAAGCGGCGTCTTGTTGTGCGTCCCTATCAGGCCACGCTTGGCTAGCAAACACCACCGCCAGTACCAGACAAGAGCACAGCGCTGGGATAGCCCATTTCAGGTGGAAGCGCCAACGCAGATTCCCTACCCTGGTCCGGATAGCGCCTGGATGCGCGCGGCTGGGATCAGGGTTCAGCAGGCCTAACCGCTCTTTCTCTTGCATGCTGGCCGCTTTTTGCCTGGTCAGCTGCTTGATCCTGTCTGTAATTTCAGGCGTTAACTCCGCCCGTTGAAAAAACCGGCGCATACGTTCATCATCTCCGTCTTGCCGCCAGGCTGCGAAACCATCTTTTTTAGACATGCGATACACCTCCGGTCGTCTCAGCTCGGTAGGAAGTCCTGAATTTCTGCTTGGCCCGGTAGAGTAAACTATCCACTCCCGCCGGTGACATGTGTAGTATTTCCGCCGTCTCGACGGCGCTATATCCTTCGACCAGGCGTAATTGAATCGCGCTTACCTGCTCCGCGGAACATTGACTTAACGCCTGTCCGATGCTCAAGAGATCCAAGCAATTGTCGCTGTGATCATGCTCCGCCTCAGCTGCCGGTTCCCAGGGCAATACGGGCAAAGTGCGTTTTAAGGCGCGGTAATAATCGGCGATATGGCGCGCGGCAATGCGCAACGCCCAAGTTTTCAGCGAACTGCGCCCTTGATAGTGGGGATAGGCCCGCCAAACCTTTGCCAAAATCTCCGCCGTTACATCCTCCGTGTCGTTCCGCGGAATACGCGCGGAGACATAGCGATACACCGACGGTAACAGTTGATCATAGATGTGGTCAAAAGAAATATCGCCCGACAAGCGGCTATCCTCCTTTGGCTTTGATCACGCGTCTGTATGCGTCACATAAGCCGCAATTTTTTCTTCGTACATTATTAGACGTCATACCCAGGCAGTTTCTGACGAATAGGCGGAATAACTGCAATGACTAGGACTTTCTCAGCTCAACTTCCCATATAAATGAATCTAGGTGAATCATCGTAAATATAGATAAAGTGGGTGAGTGCATGAGACGCCGTTACGCTGGGTTGCATATCCGGAAACGTTCTTTACGTTTCATGGGTATTCTGACGATTCTTTTTCTCATCATCAGTTCGCTGTACGTTGCCAGAATGGCGTCGGCTGATATTCAGCGCCAGACCATCGTGATCGACGCCGGTCACGGCGGCCAGGATCCCGGCGCGCAATTCGGGAATATCAACGAAAAAGATATCAATCTGGATATCGCCAGGCGGCTGCAACGGCAATTATCCGCCAAGGGATGCCAGGTGATTATGACGCGCGACGAAGACATCGACTTCTTTCTTCCGGGGTATGTCAAAGGGCGGATGGCGAAACGTACGGAACTCAATCAACGGGTTGAAATCGCCGCGCGGCATAAAACCGACCTGTTTATCAGCATACACGCCAATAGTTTTCCCCAGCGTGAATCTTACGGCATGGAAACCTATTATAACGAAGAATCCGCGGCTGGGAAAGCCCTGGCTGAGCGCATCCAGCAGCAGTTACGCACCATACAACCGGATAATCAACGCGTAGCGAAAGCCGGAAAATATTATATTATCAGTCAAATGGAGATTCCTTCCGTCATCGTCGAAGTCGGGTTTATCTCCAATGCCCGGGAACGGGCGATGTTAGCGGAGGATTATTATAAAGAGTCGATTGCCGGGGCGATCATGGGCGGTATTGAGCAATATCTGCAGGATTTTCCGCTGGGCGCCGCAGAGCCGCAGGCCTCGGTCAGTACGGCAACTCCGTTTAAAATCGTCCGGCCGGATGTCTATCGCGTCTATTATCCTGACGAATCCTTGGAAAGCCTTAATTATGAAGAGCGGGTCTCGCTGACCTGGCGTGAAGTCTCGGTGGCTCAGCAGATTCAGATTATTCTCAACGACTTGCTCCAAGGACCCAGGAATACCTCCTTGGTCAATGTGTTTCCCGGGAGCGCGCGTCTGCTTAATGTGCGCGTGCAAAACGGTATAGCGGTTTTGGATTTCAATCATGCTGTGCGTGATGATTTTGACAGTGGTCTGGCCGGAGAGGATCTAGCGGTCCGGTCCTTATTATGGACGGTTTGCCAACTGCCGGAGATTCATGGCCTGCGCGTTCTGATCGACGGGCAGTATGCGGATACCATTGCCGGGCATGTGGTATTGGATCAGACGCTGACCACGCAGCCGGTGCAAGGTAAGGCGGCGATCGTCATTGACGATTGGGGTATTAATAACCCGGGTACGGAGCAAATGCTGGGCTTGAATATTCCGCTTACAGCCGCTGTCATGCCCCATATGATGTTTACCAAGCAAGAGGTGGAGAGCCTGCGTCAATTGGGGTTGGAAATGATCCTACATATGCCGGTAGAAGCGAAAAGCGGCAACCCTGATTGGCTGGGTCCGGGTGGCTTGAAAACCGGACTTTCCCCGGAAGAATTGCGTACGCGTCTGGAAAACGGCTTGCAAGAAGTCCCTTATGCCGTCGGTATCAGCAATCATATGGGTTCCAAAGGCACCGAAGACGCCAACGTGGTGCAGGCGATTATTCAAACAGCGCAAGCACATAATCTATTCGTTTTAGACAGTAAAACGAGTCAAAACACCATCCTGGAACAGATGGCGCGCAAGGCCGGTCTGAAAACCGGCGTGCGGGACGTTTTTTTGGATAACGCGTATGATCTCGCTTCGATCAAGAAACAATTGAATCTGCTGATCGCCACGGCTCAAAAACAAGGGAAGGCGATCGGCATCGGTCATGTCGGGCCGCAAGGTGAGATCACCGCCAGGGCGATCAAGGAAATGCTGCCCGCATTCGAAAAAGCAGGCGTACAGATCGTACCGCTCTCGGAAATTTTGCAGCAGCCATAGCGGCCGGTCTTCCGGTCATGGATAGGTCATAGCTACTCGGTTGGTACGTTATATTTTTGCAACTTTTCATAAAAGGTTCGGCGCGAGACGCCCAATTCCTTGATCGCTGCGCTCTTGTTGTTTTTGTGTTTCTTTAACGCCTCGGCGATTAATTCTTGTTCCAGTTTGCTTACGGCGTTTTTCATATCCAGTAAATCCTCTAGGTTCGCGTTTTCTTCCAGACTGGATTCCGCCGGGCGCAGGTAGGGCGGTAAATGATGCAGTTCGATCTGCAATCCATTATGGAGAATATACGCGTACTCCATCACATTTTGCAGTTCCCGGATATTTCCCGGCCAATGATGCTTCTTGAGAACCTTCGTGACTTGCGGCGTAAGAAAGGCGCGTCTGCCGCCTTTCTCAGCGAACTGATCCAGGAATTTCTGCGCTAACAGGGGGATGTCTTTTTTGCGTTCGCGCAACGGCGCAATCAGGAGCGGCACAATACTCAAGCGATAATATAAGTCCTGACGGAACGAGCCTTCCTTCACCATCACTTCCAGATCACGGTTCGTCGCGGCAATGACGCGAATATCTAGTTTAATGCTCGAGACTCCGCCGACGCGTTCCAATTCCTTCTCTTGTAAGACGCGTAAGAGTTTGGATTGCATATTGAGGCTCATATCGCCAATCTCGTCTAAGAAAATCGTTCCTTCATGCGCCAGTTCGAACTTGCCGAGTTTGCCGCCTTTTTTCGCGCCGGAAAACGCGCCTTCCTCATAGCCGAATAATTCACTCTCCATCAGAGCATCCGGAATAGCCGCGCAGTTGACGTTGATTAGCGGTTTATTGCGCCGCAAACTGAGACGGTGAATCTCCTTAGCCAGCATGCCTTTGCCCACGCCGCTTTCTCCTTGCAAAAGCACCGTACTGTTCGTCCGCGCGACTTTCGCGGCAATTTTTAGGGTTTCAGTCATTTCCGTGTTCGCCGCAAACATATCCTGAAACGGCCATAGGGCTTGCTCACGCTCCAGCTGGCTTAATTGATCCTGCAAATAATCCGCCATGGAGCGGCTGCGTTCCAGTTCGCGGTTCAGTTCTGCGACCTTGGAAATATTATTATAAATCGATACGCAGCCAACAATCTTGTCTTGATCAAACAGCGGGAAGGAGCAGCCAATCATATCGATGCCCACGGAGGAAAGATATCTCTTTTCATTGATAATAATTTTCCCTGTACGCAAAACGTCGCTATTAATGGATCCGGGTTCGAGTACATCTAAGCGTTTCCCCAGCACTTTCTGTACGGGGATTCCCATGATGGTGGCATAGGCCGGATTGGCGTAAATGATTGTGGTATCGGCGTCCACGACGATAACGACGTCTTGAATGTTATCCAGAATCGTAAACAATAACTGTGGATCCCATTGTTTGACGATATTCGAAGTTACAGCGAAAGGCTGTGTCATATGGATCATCCTCCCGGTGAGCGTCTGTGTTCTGTTGTTGGTGCTGAGTATTTTTAGTATAATGCTATTATTGCAAGAGAAGCAAGCAAAAATAAGGGGCGATGGCGTTGAGTTTGCGTTTTATTCTTGGCCGGGCCGGGACGGGTAAGAGTACGGTCTGCCTGCGGGAGATCAGCCGTTGTCAGAAGGAAGATCCGCTGGGGCCGCCCTTGATCCTGCTGGTTCCGGAGCAGTCTACACACTATGTGGAAAGCGCCTTGGCGCATCAAGCGGGACTGGGTGGCAGTTTGCGCGCGCAAGTGTTGAGTTTTCAGCGTCTGGCCTGGCGCTTACTGGAGGAGACCGGCGGCGCGCAGAGAGCGCCGCTCAGCGAAGTGGGCAAGATGATGATCCTCAAGCGCATCCTGTTGCTGCGGCGCGGGGAGTTAAGAGCGTTAGCCGCTTCGGCTGAAAAACCCGGTATGGCCGGACAAATTGCGCAAGCCATTGGCGAATGCAAGACGTATCGCCTACAGCCCGAACAATTGCGCTCTGCCCAGGGACTGCCGCCCAATGTGCTGGATAAGCTGGCGGATCTGGCTTTACTCTATCAGGAGTACCATAACACGATCGCGGGCGTGCTGTGGGATCAGCACGATATCTTTGCGCTGCTAGCTGATAAGATTCCTCTGGCTGACTCTCTGGACGGCGCTGGAATCTGGGTGGATGGCTTCAAAGGGTTTACACCGCAGGAATTCGCCATACTGGAGCAGTTATTGCGCAAGGCGCAAACCGTACATATTACGCTGAGTTTAGATGTGGCGGAGAACGCGGATCATACAGATAATGAGAGTTTATTCTATACCCAGCGTCAAACATATCAAGAGTTGACGCGCTTGGCCTATTTGACAGGAACCGTATTAGAGCAGCCGCTTAGATTAGCCACGCCCTGGCGTTATCACTCAGAGGCTCTGGAGGTGGTGGAGAGCGCGTTGTTTTCGTATGCGGCTACCCGCTCGCGTCTTCAGCGCAATGATGCGGTGAAGGCAACGGAGTCAGCAGAGCCAGCCGTCATCTCTTTGCTGGCTGCGGCGAACCGGCGCAAAGAAGTGGAAAGCGCCGCGCGGAAATTACAGTATTGGGTCCGAGAGAAAGGCTGGCGTTGGCGTGAGACGGGTGTGGTTACCCGTAATCTAGCGCTCTATCAGGAGTACATAGAACAAGTCTTTAGCGAATTGCAGATACCCTTTTTTCTGGATCTGAAGCGTCCCGTGATGCATCATCCTTGCGTCGAATTTATCCTCAGCGTGTTGGAGACGGCTACCCACTGGACCTATGAACCGCTGTTCCGCTGTTTGAAGACGGATTTTTTCCCGCTCAGCCGCGATCGCATCGACCGCTTGGAAAACTATTGCCTGGCCTATGGCATCCGCGAGGGGGATTGGCGCAGGGAAAAACCTTGGGATTTCGGGATAGCGCCGGCTTATGCGATTCCGCGGGAGTGCGCGGGGTTGCAGGACGACCTGTTGCGCGAGTTGCATGAAGACCGCATGCTGATACGCGACGCGCTGCTGCCTTTTGCCGATGCCTGCCGGGAGGCGCAGAACGCTGCCCAGATGACTCTGGCGCTGTATCAGTTATTGAAACATTTGAATATTGCGCAGGTGTTAAGTCATTGGGCGGAACAGGAGCGCATAGCAGGACGGATCAGTCAGGAAAGTTATCACTTGCAGATCTGGGACGCGGTGATGCGAGTGTTGGATGAACTCTATACCGGGCTTGGGGAGCAAGTGCTGAGCTTGGCTGAGTACACGGCGATCCTGATCTCCGGCTTGGAGAGCTTGGCTCTGGGTTTTATCCCGCCTCGGGTCGATCAAGTGGTGATCGGCGGCCTGGAGCGCTCGCATCATCCTGAAGTACGGGGAGTGATCGTCTTAGGGGCTTGCGAAGGAGAATTTCCGGCGCGCGCGGAGCCGGGCGGATTATTCAGCGCGTCGGACCGGGAGTGGATGGCTCAGGCCGGCATACCGATCGCGCCCAAAGGTTTAGCGGATATTTATGACGAACAGTATTATGTTTATTTGGCTTGTACACGAGCGCGGGAATGCTTGACGCTCAGTTATCCGCTGATGCGTGAAGATGGTCAAGGCGTAGGGGTTGCGCCGGTGGTGTCCCGGTTGAAACGTTTATTTCCCTGGCTACGTGAGACCTATACCCTGGATCAACCGGCCTCTGATCGGCATGACGCGAGCCAGCCGGTGACAGCAGAGGCGTATTTGAGAGAAGCTGAACGCTCGCTTCCGCCGGATTTGGCGGAATCTCTGTACGGGAGGAGGATGAAAACCAGCGTGGCGCGCTTGGAGCGCTTCGCTGCTTGCCCATTTGCCCATTATGCCGGGTATGGGTTGAAGCTGAAAGAACGGCAGATCTTTGAGATGGGGCGGCGTCATATAGGCGACTTCTTTCATGATCTGCTCTATACCTTCGGCAGGGAACTGGCAAGCCAGGGTCGTGATTGGGGCGCGTTAAACAAGCAGGAAATAGAACAGGGCGTCAAGGAACACACCCGGATGTTGTTGCAAAGCCAGCTGTATACATCCTTTGGCAATACGGCGAAGGCGCAATATCTAACCGGCCGCTTGCGGCGAACGGTCGCCTATGCCGCTGAGGTCCTGGCAGAATTGTCGCGGCGCGGAGAATTTAGACCGGCTGGCCTGGAGATCACCTTCGGCCTGGAGGAAGACCTTCCCGTGAAGGAGATCGCGCTAGACGACGGCAAAGCCTTGCTGCTGCGCGGGCGGATTGACCGCTTGGATTGTTTAGCGTATCAACACCAGACCTACTTAAGGGTAACGGATTACAAGTCCAGTGCGTTGGATATTTCTTTGGATCAGATTTTTTACGGGATCAATCTCCAATTACTTGCTTATCTGGATATCGTCTTACAGGAGACCGCGTGTTTCTTAGCAGATGAAACCGGGCCAAGCATGCTTCCCGCCGGCTTTATCTATTTCCCGATTCGTGAGCCGGACTTGAAAGCGGATCTTCCGTTGTCCGTCGCAGAGATCGCAGCACAGCGCCGTCAGGCCTTGGCGATCAAAGGATATCTTTTAGCCGACCCTGCTATTCTGGAACGTATGGATCCGCAGATCTTGACAGAGGGTTCGGAATTATTGGGTTTGAAGATCGATCTGGCCAAAGAACGTACCAGCGGACGAACGAAGACAATGAGCGCTGAAGAATTTGAGTTGCTGCGGCGCTACTTGGCGTACTGGCTGAAGTCGGCGGGAGAACGGATCCTCTCCGGGGAAATCGCGGCGCGGCCCTATCGCTACGCTCAAAAAAACGCCTGCCGCTATTGCGCTTATCATCCGGTCTGTCATTTCAACGCTCAGGCGGATGGGCGGCAAGGCCGTTTCCTGCGCAAAATGCAGGATGACGAGTCGTTAGCGCGTATGCGCGAGCGGGTGTGTGCGGCGGAAAGCGAGCATTCTGGGGAAGGAGCAGTGTAATGCCGGACAAGTGGACGAAGGAACAACGCGCGGCGATAGAATTGAATGGGACGCTGCTGGTGTCGGCGGGCGCCGGTTCAGGCAAGACGGCAGTTTTGGTCGAGCGCCTGATCCGGCGCATCATGGATCCGCAGAATCCGTTGGATGTCTATCAGTTATTGGTGGTGACCTTTACCCGGGCGGCGGCGGCGGAGATGGCTGGACGCTTGCGCCAAGCGCTGGAGGACGCGCTGTTTCAGGAAGGACAAGATACCCAACGGCTGATGCGGCAGATGGCGATGCTGGATCAGGCGTATATCTGTAATCTGCATGCATTTTGCCTGGAGTTAATCCGGCGGTATTTCTATCTCTTGGGTTTGGATCCGGCATTTCGGGTAGCGGATCCGGGTGAAATTGAGTTAATGCGTCAGGATGTACTCAGCGCGGTGTTGGAGAAGCATTATGAACAGATGACGCCGGAGTTTGCCGCCTTGGCCAATATTTTCATTCAAGACCGTTCGGATGATGGATTTATGGATATATTGCTGCGCGTCAGTGAATTCTCCCTGGCGCAAGTGCATCCCGAAGCATGGCTGCGTTCTTTGCCGGAAGCCTATCAATGGGCCGGAGCGGATGATTTTCTCTCTAGTCTCTGGGGGCAAGCGATCCGGCAAAAGCTCGCGGATGAAGCGGCGGCGGCGGAGTTTTTCCTGCAAACAGCCCTGCGCACGGCTAGGCTGCCGGATGGGCCTGCGCATTATATGGTTTTGCTGGAACAGGAAGCGGGCCGTATGCAAGCGCTGACCCAACTGCTGGCGAGCGGAGATTGGGCGGAGATCGGTCAGGCGATCCGTGCGCTATCCTTTGCCCGATTACCCGTATTACGTGGCGCGCAAGCCCAACAAACGGAAGTATCTATTGCATTGCGCGAGCTTTCTCGCAAATGGCGGGATGAGGCGAAGAAAAAAATCATGGCTTTACGCACCAGTTTTTTTGCCTGGCCGATCGGCGAACAGTTACGCGCGGTGTCGGCACAGCGACCGCTGGTAGAGACGATAGCTGCTTTGGTCAGTGAATTTCACACGGCGTATGCGGCGGAGAAACGGCAACGCAACCTGATTGATTACGCTGATATGGAACACTTCGCCTTGCGCTTGCTGGAAGGAGAGGATAACGCTCCGAGTACGGTGGCGGAAGAGTTACAGAGACAATTCCAAGAAGTGATGATTGACGAATATCAGGATACCAATCCGCTTCAGGAGCGGATCTTAGAAATGTTGGTCCGCGGCGGAGCAGACCCGGCCGGTTTCTTCATGGTAGGAGATATCAAGCAGAGTATCTATCGCTTTCGCATGGCGGATCCGACGATCTTTCTGGAGAAGTTCAATTCTTTCCGGCATACTCAGGCGGTTGCGGAGAGCGCGGGAGAGTGGGAGAGCCCGCTACCTGGCGCTCTGTCCACTGGCGCAGTGATCGATCTGAACCGCAATTTCCGCAGCAGAAACGAAGTGATCCAAGGCATTAACGCGGTCTTTGAGCAAATCATGCTGCGGGAAATCGGCGGGATCACGTATGATCAGGCGGCGTCATTGCAATATGGGGCGCATTATCCGGAGCTGGGCGATCAGAGCGTGCAAGGCAAGATGGAAGCGCATTTGATCGATTTGCATGACGCGGAGCCGGAGGATGAGGACGCGCCGGAAGAAGATAGAACGAGCCTGCGCCAGGAAGCCCGAGCGATCGCGGGGCATATACGGAGGATCGTGGAGCGCGAGTTGGTTTTCGACCGGACACGTATGGACTATCGGGCGGCGCGGTATGCGGATATTGTCATCTTGACGCGTTCTTTGCGCGCGAGCGCAGAAATTTTTCAGGAAGAGTTTCAGTCAGCCGGGGTGCCGCTTGCCCTGGAATCCCGGGGCGGTTACTTTGGTGTGAATGAAGTCGAGATCATGCTTTCCCTGCTCAGCGTCATGGACAATCCGCATCAGGACATCCCGCTGGCTGGGGTTTTGCGCTCTGTTTTCGTGGGATTGAGCGATCGGGATTTGGGGTTGCTGCGCTCGCTTCATGCCGAGGCGGATCTTTATGAGCTGTGTATCTTCTTTATCTGGGCGATGAGCGAGGGAAAAGAAGCGGCAGATGAGCCGTTCGCGGAGATTCTGAGGGCCTACCAGCCTCTCTGGGAAAGCATTCTGGGCCAAGCGCGGCAGATGGGCGGCGTTGAGCTGGCGTTGCGTGAAAAACTGCTGTCTTTTTGGACCAGACTTCGCACCTGGCGGACGATGTCGCGGCGCGAGAGTTTGCCGGATTTGATCTGGGCGATCTTTACTGAGACGCGGATCCTGGCACAGGTGGGAAGGCTCACGGAAGGACAGCAACGCCAGGAGAATCTATTATTGCTCTATGAACGCGCCCGCCAGTTTGAGGCGACGCGCGCGCGCGGCTTGTTCAGATTCCTGCGCTTTCTGGAAAAATTCCAAAAACAGGGTCAGGATCTAGGAAAAGCCTCGCTGCACGGAGAAGAGAATAGCGTACGTCTCCAGACGATTCATGGCAGTAAGGGCTTGGAGTACTCGATCGTTTTTATTACCGGCTTGGGACGCTCTTTTAATCGTATGGAACTGAATCAGGAACGCGTACTATTGCACGCCCGTTTAGGCGTCGGATTACCCTTAGTTGATCCCGAGCAGCGGGTTGAATACCCTTCTCTGATCAGACTGGCGATTCGTCAGCATTTGTTTGAGGAATCCCTGGCGGAAGAGATGCGCATCCTGTATGTCGCCATGACGCGGGCGCAAGAAAGCCTTTACTTGTATGGTACGATTAAAGACCGGCGGAAGACATTGGATCAGTGGATGCAGCTTTCTGAAGGCGCCGCGCCGGATTTTCCGGTCAGTATGCTGCGCCGGGCCAATCGTTTCCTCGATTGGCTGATGCCGGCTCTGCTGAGACGGCCTGAGGCGGCGGAAATATATTATCACGCAGCCGAAGCCGCTACACCATACCAGGAGAGACCAGCGGAACAGGTCGCGGGAAAGCGGAGCGCCGTAGGTGAGATTTTACCCATGCGGTACGCGTATCCGTATGCTCACGAGCTGGCCAGAGAAACGAAGCTCAGCGTCAGTGAAATGAAACGGCGCTGGGCCGGGCTGAATGAGGACGTGTCCTCAGCGGCGACGTTGATGCCTAGGCAGCGAACCTTTAAGTCGCCGTCCTTTGCCCAAGAGACACACACCCTGACCCCAGCCGAACGGGGTACCGTGATCCATACGGCTATGCAGTTAGCGCCGCTGTGCGCCTGGCAGACGGATTGGGCTGCGCTGAACGCAGAGGCGCAGACACAGAGGGTAGAGGAGTTTCGCCGCTTCCTGGTGCGGAGTGAATTTCTCAGTGCAGAGCAGAGCCGCTTGATTCAAACGGACCTCTTTCGCCACTTTTTCCGGACGAAGTTAGCCGGTCGGTTGACGCAAGCCGATCAAATGCGGCGAGAAATCCCCTTTACCTTATCTTTGCCCAGAGGGAACGATACGCCGGTGTTATTACAGGGAATGATCGATATCTTGCTGCTATACGCCGATGGCTCAGTGGAAATCGTGGATTATAAGACGGACTATTTCCCCAAGGATATCGGGATAGAGCAAGCGGAGCAGGAATTAAGCGAGCGCTATGCGCTGCAGCTCAGCCTGTACGCGCTGGCGATCGAGCGGTTGCTGCGCCGGAGCGTCCAACAATGCACGATTTATTCGGTCACGTTGCAACGGGAGATTGCGCTGACCCGCTTGACAGAAGAGGCATTGCAGCAGTATTGGCAAGTCATAGAGGTCTAAAGCAGGCTGATCGCCGTGAAAGATGGGAGAAAATACATTGGCTAAACTGAATTTGATTGCTACAGCCGCTTTCGGATTGGAA
>JAITOV010000061.1 GCA_031289735.1 Peptococcaceae bacterium | reverse complement strand
CGAAGCTGCCCGCCGCGTCCCAGATATTTTCCAGTATCTGTGAGCGCGTTAAAATCTGCCCTTTGTTTGTCGCAAACGTCAGCAATAAGCGATATTCAAGCGCGGTAAGGTCGAGTAAGGCGTCGCCAATGTACGCTTTCCCCGCCGAAGTGTCGACTTTAACCTCGCCGAGGTTCAGAATATTCGGACGCTGTTCGCCGCCGTGTGCGAGCAGCGTCCGTTTTATTCTGGCGAGCAATTCGCGCAGCCGGAACGGCTTCGTAATATAATCGTCCGCGCCGCACTCAAAAGCCTTGACGATGTTGCCCTCGTCGTCAACTACGGTCAGAAAAATAACAGGAGTTTCTGTGTTTTTCAGCGTTTCGCGCACATCAAATCCCGTGCCGTCCGGAAGTTGCATATCAAGTATGGCAAGGTCGAAACGACCGCTTGCTATCGCGTTACGCGCTTCAAGAACGCTTTTGGCGTGCGTTACGGCGTAGTCCTTTGCTTGTGCCCCGTAGGGGTATTCAAGCGCATACACAAGCCCGGAAGCTATCATCGCGTCGTCCTCGACGAGCAGGATTGTTTTTGTTGTCACAGCGTCATCCAACTGCCTTTCTTTCAAACGGCTACTTTAACCGATGCTCCGTCATTCTGTGTTTTCGGAGGTAGTACGGGCGTTGCTGACCGCACGAAACAATCACGCGAATGACCTCCTTATTGCATTTATTATATCATTTCGTAAGATGAACTTTCTATTGACACCATACAGAACAAGGCTTATTTATTGCTTTGACCCTGGCCGAATACTCCGCATATCCCGCCGACACCACCCGCGATGAGGGAGAAACCCGAGCGTTGCAGGATTTCCAACCAGGAAGGCGGCGTGTCGCGCAAAATCGCCAGCAGCAGCAGGGAAACGACAATGAATCCGGCGCCGACGGCTAATCCGTGGTGCAGCCCCTTACTGCCGGCTCGATGAGCGCTGAATATTCCAGCCCCGAACACGCTCAAGATGATAATCAGGTTGATGATCAAGCGCCGCTCCGGCAGCGTCGTGAAGGAGAGCAGTACCCCATAGACGGTCGCCAGAACCAAGGCAAAGACAAAAGCGCTGAAAACGCCGCTCAAAATATTGCTGACCCGAAAGGATTTTGACATACATATCGCCCCCTTGCTGAAAGCATATTCTGGACAAAGGGAGCGTATGCACAGAAATTCCTCGTTCGGTTAATCAGATCAGCAGGTAAAACAAGATGCCCTAAACTGTGCAGCTTACAGGGCGTTTTTTATGGCGCAAGACGACTTAACTATAGCTAAAAGGGAATGGAATTATGATAAAATATGTATTTTTACATATGGAAAATAAATGTTAGAATATTGACAAAACATTTCACTGGCGGTGATTCAGGCAGAAAGGAGGAGCACAGTGGAAAAAGCTAAAAGTGTTTTTGCGGCCTTTGTTCTCGGTGGCTGTATGGGGGTGATCACACATCTATTCATGCTCTTATTCGGAAAATGGCAATGGAATTCCCCGGCAATGGTTTTGGTCCTGGCGATGGGCAGCATGATAGTGGTCAGCTTTATCTTATATCTGGCGGGTTGGTATCCGCAGTGGGAGGCCATCGCTGGTATGGGAGCTAAAATCCCTATTAGCGGCTTGTTGGCCGGCGTTGCCGGCGGCGTGATCGCAGCAAGCAAGAATGGCCTGACTATGGGAAAGGCGGCTCAAGCAGGAATGTGGCCGGTCGTGAAGCTGTTGTTGATGGGTTTAGCTGGGGCGTTGATGATTGCGGTCAGCGAATTCTTGATTACATATTTGATCGCATCATAGAAAGGAAGGCTCTTATGCGTATTGTTCAGGCCTTTATCTGTGGCGGAGTTATTTGTGTTATTGGGCAGGTATTGCTGATATACGTGAACATTTCTCCACCTAGAATCCTTCTTGGCGCTTTGATTCTTGGCGCCTTATTATCACCCTTTGGCGCTATGCGAGCGTTAACCGATTGGGGCGGCGGAGGCTTGATTGCCATGGCCATCGGTTGCGGCGGGGCTTTTTACGATATCTCGGCAGCCGCTCTACAGGGAGAGTTTGCCCCCGCTGTATTAGTCATTTTGTTGTTTGGATTTCTCTTGGTGATGGGCGCTGTAGCTGGCTGTATAGCCAGTAAAATGAATGAAGTGCGGATGGACAAATAACAATGAACCTAATCATTGGACAGACCGCATTCCCGGGAGAAATATTCAACGATGAAGTGATAAAAATCACGCGCTGTTTGCGATAAATAATGCTCCTTGGCCATGGAAATATATAGTGGACGTTGACACACTGGGTTTTCAATGTGTAATTTCACGAGAGATGCGGTATTGATTTGATCCCAAAAGCTCTGGGTGATAAAAGCGTTGCCGAATTGCGCTTTGACGAAGCCGTAGATGGTTGTGGATTCAGGATATTCTAAATGGATAGCCGTGTTGCGCGGAGTGAAACCCGCTTCCCGGCAAAAAGCCAGGGAAGTGTCTTGCAGTCTGGAACCGTTGGATAGTTGAACGAACGGATCATCGGCCACTTCCTCTAATTCAATCGTGTCTCGGTCAGCAAAACGGTGCTCTTTTGATACGACTAAGAAAATTTCTTCATCGGCTAGGTGTTTACAGTGAATGTCCACATGCTCAAATGGTACGAGGGTAATACAAAAATCAAGCTCACCCTTTAAAAGCCGTTTGAGAATCTCATCGTTCTGTGTGGTTTGAATAAAGTGAAATTTTACGTACGGATAAAGCATCATAAACTCTTTAAAAATCAGAGGGTATTGTTGGAGCGCTGAGGCCGCCAAAGTAACGCGTTGGCTGGTCAGCTTGGCCAAATCAGCGATTTCACGCTCTCCTTCTTCTAATTCTGTGAGACTGCGCTCAACGCGTCTTTGGAAGGCTTGACCGAACTGGTTCAAAAATATCCTATTACCGCGGCGTTCGAATAAAGGAACGCCGACGCTTTCCTCCAAGCGTGTAATAAATTTACTCAGCGATGGCTGGGCGATATGTATTTCTTCCGCGGCATGGGTGATGTTCTCCAAACGGGCAACTACGAGAAAATATCTCAATTGCAGCAGATTCATCAGATCTATCCTCCCTTCATTAATGTCCTATTTGTCTGTGTGAGGCCATCGTTCATAGCTATAACGGCATACTACTTGGTCGAATTATATATTTTAAATTGAAAATTATCAATGGTAACATTATTGTGAAAAAATCACAGTGATTAAAGGGGGTGATTGAAGTGCGCAAGGGTATTTTGTAACTAGGAACGATGGGCGTTATGGAGTTATACAGACAGGATGCTGAGCCAACTTCAAGGAGGTAAATAGTGTGGATGTAAGTGAATTGTTAACAATTGTCGGTAAAGATAATTTTCAAGACACTCCGGAGGTATTAGATCAATACGCAAGTGATATGAGCTTTGTGTCGCCCTTGCGGCCGCGCGGTAAGGTCAAAACGAAGAGTTTTACGGAGGTTCAGGCGCTGATCGAGTGGGCGAATAAAACCCTGACTCCGCTGATACCGCTCAGCTCAGGAGCGCCTCATTTTCGCGGAGATACGGTTCCGACGGAGCCGGGGGCGCTGATTTTGGATTTAAGTGAGCTGAATAAGATTATCAGAGTAGATCGCCAAAATAGAGTCTGCATGATCGAGCCGGGCGTTACTTTTGCTGAACTCGTACCAACACTAGCGGAGGCAGGCTTAAAACTAAATCTGCCTTTACTGCCGCGACAAAACAAATCTGTGATCGCCAGCATGCTGGAAAGAGAACCGGTCTTGATGCCCTTGTATCAATGGGATGCGCTGGACCCGTTGACCTGCATCGAAGTGATCTTTGGCAATGGCAAGATGTTCAGAACAGGATCAGCCGCCGGGCCGGGATCACTTGAAGCGCAATGGGCGGCTGGTCAGGCGCAGGTGAATCCAATGGGTCCGGGACAAATTGATCTGGCAAGGGTTGTGCAGGGGTCACAAGGCAGTATG
Source organism: Peptococcaceae bacterium (assembly GCA_031289735.1). Lineage (GTDB taxonomy): Bacteria > Bacillota > Desulfitobacteriia > Desulfitobacteriales > Desulfitobacteriaceae > JAITOS01. The sequence continues at coordinate 715 of JAITOV010000061.1, read as the reverse complement.
GGTGTTGTTACCTGGACGACGGTGCGTTGCGAAGCTCTGCCAACGATCCAAAAACCATACCTGGTGAGCGCTGAACGGTTGGAAAAACTGTCAGATTTCATCTACCGGTTAATGCGCCTGAAGATCGTAGACGAATGCCTGGTGTTAAATAACGCGAATATTGCCGCTATCTTAGCCAAGGATCCTGAAGAATACACACAAATCAGAAACTTGCTGCCGGCCTGGAATCTCTTCTTTACACTGTCCGGATATGAATATTTCCCGGAAGAAAGAGTGGAATACCAACAGGAATTGATGGCTCAAGCCGCGCAGCAATGCGGCGTGAAACCGGTCAGCGGAGTTTCTGGCATTACGGCTGGCGCACTGTTAAAGAAACTGACCAAGCCATCGGAAGATCCCTATTGGAAGATCCGCTTTAAAGCGGGCAGCCAAGATATCTTTTTCATCACGACCCTGGACAAAGCCCAGGGATTTGTGGATATCATGCACAACTTGGCAGGGCAATTCGGCTATCCTGCTGTGGATATGGGCATGTACATCCAGCCGATGATCCAAGGAACGTCCTGTCATTGTGAATTCACCTTATCTTTTGATCCGGAAAATGCGGCGGAGCGGAAAAGGGTTTTGGATTTGTATCATGCGGCCAGTGAGCGGTTGCTGAAGGCGGGCGCTTTTTACAGCCGGCCTTATGGCGCTTGGGCGGATTTAGCCTATA
>JAITOV010000057.1 GCA_031289735.1 Peptococcaceae bacterium | reverse complement strand
TTCTACCTGCATAAAACGAACGCTGCAATAAGAAGATGGCTGACGGTTTTTGTTCCGGACGTGGTTAGTCCAATTGAGGGGATGTCAGACCAATTAGCCCTCTTATTGTAGCTTAGGCACCAAGACGGAGAAAAGCGCGGCTGGATGCCGCGCTCTCAACCAAATTTATTGTAGCAATTTGGGAGGTATAAAATGACGACAGAGGGTGGCAATCTCAGAATCTATAACAACACACCGTACAATTGGACGTTGGTAGACCAGCACTCGTATCAGGTGGAATGGGGAACTCACGGAAGCTTCCCAACAAGCATCCCGGCGAAATCATCATGCGGTACACATATTGAATGGTCGGTGTTTTGGGTAGTAGAAAGCGACGACGGCGCCCACGCGACATATCGAGTGGATACGGGTAGTTCTTGCTACTTTATTTCCTTCCGTGGAGACAAGGATACTGGAAAATTCAATATTTGGGTTGATTTGCACAAACAAATCGGCAACATTCCGATGGATCCCTCGACGACGACTGTATCCAATGTCGGCTGGAGTCACGATGGGACGGTGTCCTTTTCTCTGTACTATAATGATGAAAAGCGATTGTTTACCGTATCACCACTCAATCCCGTTGTGTATACCGGTAAAATGGAAGTTGGGTATTATAGCCTGGACATTGGCATATTTGAGCATACCTACTGCATCATGAAGCAAGACGATCAAACCAATAAAGTGAACTTTCATTGCTCTGGCGGGATTAATGGGACCGGTAACGTCTTTCCAGCCTACTTCTATGATCAGAACGCAGAGAAAAAAGGCAAAGAGGCGCCGTGTAATCCGCTGGTTGCCCGTGTCCTGGCCGCCTGGGATGAAAATGTCGAGTGGACACGGACTGATTACAACCGCAGCACCGACTACGCTGGCATCCATTATGGAATCGACGGAGTATGCCATCAAATCTGCAATACAATACTATGCTCCACAAATACCGAGCACCCCTTTAGCGGGTATGTTAACTGGCCGGATTCGTTTGATATATCTCGATTCTTCTATGCTATACGCGGCAACGCATCCCGGCGTGATACGGCGATACAAAAGTTGGTCGATGTCGCCAAAAACCTAACCATTATTGATGATTCAAAACGCGCTTTGTTCCCGATATTAGCCGAAATCCGAAGCATCGCGCGGCAGGATTTGGAATCGTATTTGTCAGGAGAGTCGCTCCAGGCCAACCGCGTGGCCTTGATACGGCAAAACATTATGAGCGCCAACAACAAGCTGACCAAAGAAGAGGTCGAAGCTGCCGCCAGTAAAATCGTTGACCTGGATATGAAGCTTGCCAAAGATAAGGTCACGCTCGACAACCAGCTTATGAACGACAGCATAAAAAAAGAACAGTATGCAAATGAAGTCAACTCCAGGCTCATAAAACTCAATAACGGATACAGCGAGCTGTCGCTGAACTCAAGTATTAAGCCAATCGGTGACAAGCAATCGTTGCATGTAGTCAATCCGAATTTTATACCTGATTACCGCGAGGTAAAAAGCCGATTGGGAATGAAGTAGTATTGGGCATGGGTTTCTAGCCTACAGGGAGCACATTCATGTTCCCTTCTCCAGTATTCGCTAAGGATTGCCTCGTGTAGCGCCTGCGCGCTGCTATAGGTCTTGTAGTTCCCGCTGACGAGCATTTCGTCGCCCTCACGCCTTGCCGCTTCCGTTTCGGCGTTGTATCGCGGATGGCGAAGTTCAAAGGGCAAGCCGCCCTCCCTTCGCGGCTCCCCAGCAAAAGCGAACCATCCCTTCGCCAGTCGAACGATAACGATCAGGAACACGTCAAACGGCTATATTAACGTATCGTTCCAAAAATACAAAACAGACGTGGAAGGTGCGGATATTTACGTACGCAGCTTCCCTACCGCATTAATGAGATGAGCGCACGTATGGATCTGTATGAGCAGTAGATTACACACCAAAGGAGTACGATATCTGGATAAATTCTTAACATAAATTATGTATGATGAACAAATTTATCCTTTATAGTTAATAGAGGTAAAGTAGTGTGAGAAGGCGAGGGTGAGGGAGCGCGTGAGAAGGTTTATTTGTTGGGGGATCGTGGTGATCCTATTCTGCGCGGGGGCATACATACAGCCGTTTCCGGTAGCGGCGGCGGAGACATCCGACATAACCAGCATTGAATTTGTGTCGGAGGATGATTGTAATCTTCTGACGGGAGAATCCAGTACGATCCGCTTCCGGGTGTTTGATAAGAATCACGCGCTGTATTCAAGTCAGCTAACCGGCTATTTGTGGAATACAACTGTCGGGGGTACGATTCCGTTGACGCTGAGTGGTTCCGGTACTTATACGGCGAGTGATGTGACGATTGATCAGGCGGGAACGTACGCACTCTATATCTCTGATTTTCAAAGTAATAAAGCGGTCAGTTCTAGCAATATAACGGTGCGTGATCCGCTGGTTCAGTTGAGCGGGGAGTTCAGCGTGAATCTGAATCAGACGATCACAGCCCACTTGACTGATACGGACGGTAAGCCGCTGAATAAAAAGTCGATCACGGTTGATGGTACAGACGCCGGAGCTTCGGTGCAGAATTATACGACGCTGAACGACGGTTCGTTTACGATCTCCCTGACGCCGGCCCAAATCGGGCAGATCAAATTCATTTTCGGTACGGCTGTGATTAAGACCGTGCTGGTCACGGATCAGAATGTGGCGCTTGAGGTCTCCGGAAATTTAGTCTTGAACGCCAAGAGTTATCTGGTGATCCGCTTATCCGACGCCGAGGGACAGCCGCTAGCCAATAAGAGTTTCAGCGTGGACGCGGCGGAAGCCGGCTTGAGTACCAGTTCTTATACGACGTTAAACGACGGATCGGCGACGATTAATCTGACGCCGTCGCGGATCGGCGAGGTGTATTTTATCTTTGGCGGACGGGTGCTGCAGAGCCAGCGCGTCCAACCCGGCTATGTACAAGGCGACCGGATCGGCGCTGATGCCGCGGATAACGTCGCCTTGTCGGCGGAGATCGCGCGGAGCGGCTGGACGAGCGCGCAGAACGCGATCTTGACCCGTGATGATGTGGTGGCGGACGCGATGGTAGCGGTACCGCTGTCCAAGAAGCTGGACGCGCCGATTCTGATGACGCCGCCGCAGGCGCTGTCTGCCGATGTATTCCTGGAGTTGCAGCGCTTGGGTGTGCAACGGGTGTTTATTATCGGCGGGGAGGGTGCGGTGTCCGCTTTCACGGAAGATTATTTAAAGCTGAATGGGATCGCGGTGACGCGCTTTGCCGGAGCGGACCGCTATGATACGGCGGCTCAGGTCGCGGCGTGGCTGGGCAGCGTCTCGACGGCCTATCTGGCGTATGGATACGGCGAGCCGGATGCGCTGGCGGCCAGCGCTTTCGCGGCGCAGCAGGGCGCGCCGATTCTGCTGACCGAGTCCCGCCAGCTGCCGGAAGCGACGCGTCAGGCCCTGCAGGGGCTGGGTGTTGCGCAGGTTAAATTGCTTGGCGGGAACGGCGTGATCAGCACGGAATTGGAACAACAATTATCCGGGCAATATCAAGTGACCCGCTACGGCGGGGCTGACCGTTATGCCACGGAGACGGCGATCTTCCAGGGAGAATTTAAGAACCAGACGCCGCTCTATTTCACTTCAGCGTTCGTAGCGTCGTCGGATGTCTCTTCAGGAACGCCTTACGGAGACGCGTTGCTAACGGCTGCGCTGGCGGCTAAGACACAAGGGTTTGTGATTACCGTACCGCCGAATAGTCTGCCGGATACCGTGCGCTATTTCCTGCTCTATAATAAGGGGTATATACCATCCGCGCTGATTGTGGGCAATCAAAACGCGATCAGCACCTCTTTAGAGACGCAGATTCATGAACTGCTGACTCATTAATTGGCAGTATAGCAGACAGATGGCGCGTACTGTGGTATAATAGATTTAGATACTAAACATTACTTAGTAAACTACCCGTCGCCGGAGATCTTCTGAGCAGTCGGAAGGTTTCTGTGCTGAGGGCGGAAAAGGAGATGCGGAGAAAGTGAAAATTGGGTCAAATTGGAGAAAAATCGTTGCCTTGGGCGCGGCGACAGCGCTTGCTGCAACGCTGGTGCTGCAGGCGGGTCCGCTCGTTCCTGCCGGTGCGGAGGGTGAGACGGTATACTCGGTCGGTCAGGTCGTGCAGCTGAGTACGGAGAATGATCTCACTAAAAAGATTACGGATATGGAATATGGTTTAAAGAATCAGCGGGCCGCTTATACGCCGAACGGTTTTTCATCGTGGACAGGGACATATACCTACACCATTGGTCCGCTCATCCAGAGTGCCAACACTGCGTTAACAAATTATCAGAATACGACGAACGCGAATTATACAGCAGAATATTCCTATTACGCGGCGGCGTATGGGCTCTGGCTATCCGGGCAAAGTCTACAATACCAGCTGGCTAACTATAATCTAGCCTCTCATGAAAAGGAAATAACCCAACTGAAACTGGATCAAGGCACTGCGTCACAAAATGACATGATGAAGGCGGAGATCAGTTACAATAAAGCCAAGGCTGATTATTTGAAGGCTGATTATGCGTATCAGCAGTTATTAATCTCGACGAACCTGCGGATGAATACGCCACTGACGCAGCAGTTTAATGTAAATGATGTCGATCTGGCATTTTTCTCAGATGATGAACTGGCCGCTGGACCGTTACTGAACGATCTCTATTTGAATCATCAATCGTTAGTGCCGCTGAAGCAGTTTGTCGATGCCTATCAAAGGGCCTATGAAATCGCTGAAGGCCAGACGGATCCCCATATCCCAATAGAAGGGTTGATGAATTATTATGCCTTAGAGAAACAAGAGGCGCAGTATAGATTGCAGCTAGCTCAGAAAGGCGTTGAAAAATCCATTTATGAATTTTCCAAGGAACTGCCTGTTTTGCAGGCGGCGATCCAGCTGGATCAGGAATCGGCGGCTAAGATGTCTCAGGTGTACGAGAACGCCGCGAAGCGGTATGAAGTGGGTATGAGTACGTTCGACGATATGGAGACCGTCCGCTTGAACTTGTTACAGATGCAACTGCAACTGGCTTCGGATCAGCAGAACTATCTGCTCAAGAAAGAAAAATTCCGCTTGTTCAAAGCCGGGGCTACGTTCCAATAAAAGCGCCGTCTATACAGTGAACCGCAAACACCGCGGCTTCTGCATGAGGCTGCGGTGTTTTATAGGAGGAACCCTCTTGGATCAGTTTTCGCGCACAGAATTATTATTGGGACGCGCGGGCATGGAGCAACTGGCTGACGCGTCCGTAGCTGTTTTCGGTCTTGGCGGGGTAGGCTCTTACACGGTAGAAGCTTTGGCGCGCAGCGGTGTCGGGCAATTTGCGCTGATCGACGATGATCAAGTCTGCCTGACCAATATCAATCGCCAGCTGATCGCGACGATCGATACGGTCGGACGCAACAAGGTGGATGTGATGCGCGAGCGGGTGTGGCAGATTAATCCGCGTGCCCGCATTGCGGTGTATCCATGTTTCTATGGGGCGGAGACCGCCGGTCAGATCGATGTGTCCGGGTATTCGTATGTCGTGGACGCGATCGATACGATATCCGCCAAGCTCCTGTTGATTGAAAGGGCGAAAGCCGCTCAGGTTCCGGTGATCAGCTGTATGGGCGCGGGCAATAAGCTGGATGCGACGCGCTTCGAGGTCGCCGATATCTCTGAGACTTCGGTGTGCCCGCTGGCCAAGGTGATGCGCAAAGAACTGCGTGCCAGAGGGATTGAGCAGGTGAAAGTGGTGTACTCCAAAGAACCGGCGCGTACGCCGCTGGAGGATGAGCAGACAAGCTGTAAGCGCCATTGCGTCTGTCCGCCGGGGGTAGCGAGAAAATGTACGGATCGCCGGCAGATTCCGGGCAGCGTGGCTTTCGTGCCTTCGGTCGCCGGGTTGATTATTGCGGGTGAGGTGGTCAAAGATCTGCTGGGCTTGAAGTGAAGCCATGGCCGGAGGATACGGATGGAAAAGGGAGTGGCTGAAATCTCCGAGAAAGTCTTAATTACCGGCGCGTCGCGCGGGATTGGCTATCATTTGGCGGAAGTATTCTGCCGCCAAGGTTACCGGGTATACGCCAATTATCGGCATACGGAAGAGCCGTTGCGCCGCTTAGCCGAGACGGTGAATCGGCAGAGCGAGATCTTGACGCCGTTGCGGGCGGATATCACCCAGGCGGCTGAAGTCGCGCGGATGTTCGCGCAAACGGCTGGCGTAGATATTTTGATTCACAATGCGGGGATCGCTCAGATGAAGCCGTTTGCCGAACTGACGGAGCGCGATTGGGATCAGATGATTGCCGTACATATGAAGGGCGCGTTTCTCTGCGCCCAGGGCGCGTTGCCATCGATGCTGGCCCGGAAGGCGGGTTGCGTCATCTTGATATCTTCGATGTGGGGGGTCGGCGGAGCTTCCTGCGAGGTGCATTACTCCGCTGCGAAAGCCGGGCTGATCGGGTTCACGAAGGCACTGGCCAAGGAATTAGGCCCGTCGGGGATCCGGGTCAATTGTCTGGCGCCGGGTGTGATCGCGACGGATATGCTCGCGGAGTTGACGGAGGAGGATCTGCGGAGCATCAAAGAACAAACACCGCTGGCGCGCATCGGCCGGGTGGAGGATATCGCGCAGGCGGCGTTATTTCTGGCCGGGCATACCTTCATCACGGGCGAGGTGCTGAATGTCAACGGCGGGTTTCTGATTTAAGCGTCCTGGATCAATCTGGCTTAGGGAAGTCCTGATAGAGCAAACTCGGTTGAATGCCTTGGTTATCCTGGTATTTGCCGCCGGAGTATTGTTCATACTCCCCTTCGATCGCGTGGTAATAGATCTGGCAGATCTCGACTCCGGCATAGATGCGGATCGGCTGGATGCAATGGATTTCCAGGGTCCAAAAACCTTTAAACCCGACGTCGCCGAATCCGGCGGTGACATGGATGAACAGACCCAGGCGGCCGATCGAAGAACGCCCTTCCAGCATGGGGACGTAGCGATCGGTTTCTGTGTATTCCAGGGTCCGGCCTAGGTATAGCCGCCCTGGGGCCAGAACCAACCCTTCCGGCGGGATCCGTAGCGCTGCCGTCTTGTTGGGTTTTTTCATATCCAGGACGTCTTCGTTATAGACCAACAGATCCTGGTGCAGGCGCAGGTTATAACTGTTGGGGTTTAGCTGGGCGCGGTCGAAGGGTTCGATATGTATTTCCCGGCCTAATTTGGCTTGGATCTCTAAACCGGATAGAATCATGGAGCGCTTCCTCCTCTGCTGGCCTTTGTTACATATTATATGAATTAAAGGGCCAGAAAACAAGCTGCTGGGAGCAACATAGTAAAAGGCGCGTCGCTGACGTCATGATAACGTTGGCGACACGCCTTGTTTACCGTCTACTGCAAAAACTCGCCCCGAGGCGTCAGGATGACTCGTTTGATCATCTCTTCGCGCCCGTCCGTGGCATTCAGATAGATGAGATACTCTTCCACGCCATAGCGGCCGCGGAATTCATAGCAAAGCGCCTCTTGGTTCCCGGGTTTGGCGATCAAAGTCAGCCGGCTTTCGCTGATCTTAAAATCCGAGCGTAAGCGCGCGCGCGCTTCTGCCACGAAAAGCTTAATCTCCTCTACGTTGCGTTCATGATGGTAAGCCCAATAAGGCGTGGCGTTTAAACCCACGATCTGACCGCGATCCAAGCCGACTTCCACCACGACCTTATCAGGATAATAGCGGATGCCTTGGCTTTCATTGACGCATTCTACGCGGATGCTGGAGCCGTTATCGGTCGTGGCTGTCACCGCCATGGACGGCCAGCCTAAAGCGGTCAGGGTACTGATTGCTTTCATCGTAGCGTTAGAAACAGACCAAGTGCGTACATCGCGCTGGCGCGTATCTTGGAAGAAGCGCACTTTGCCGCCGCGTTTCGTCATCTCCAGATATACTGTGTCTTGCCGGAAGATGAAACAAGGGATATCCCCTTGAGACTCACCGGCATATTCCAGATTGGCAGAATCGATCCCCAATTGATTGAGCAGCGTTCTTGCTTTGACAGCCGCCTGTTCTGAAGAAATGACCGCTTCAGAACGCAGACCCAGCGCTTCGCTGACTTCATGGATCGCATACTCTCCTTCGTAGGAGAGTGGCGGTAATTTCTGCAAACTGGCGTCCAATTGTTCCAGACCGCTGCGTACAGTCGTGGCATTCCCTTCTTTGCCGTCATCGGCGTCAGCCAGCGCTACCTGTCCGCCGAACAAGCGTTGTCCCAGCGTCATTTTCGGCTTCAGCCAGGCTAATTCTTCCGTATGCACACGAATCAGCAGGGACTGCACCGTTTGATTGACCGAGAGCAGCCGGTTGTGAACTTCCGTGAGCAGCGCTTCTTCCTCCGGCGTCAGATTCGTACCGCCGGCCAGCTTGTAAGCAAACTGGCTGGAGATATCTCCGACCTGATTGACAAATTGACCGACATAGCTCAAGCTCGTGGCTTCCGCCGGCAGCTGCGCGTAATCTGTACCGGCGGCTGTACTCTGCATCGCCAGTTGGCTGAGATAGAGGATCCTCTGGCCGTTGCCGGAGGCTACTTGGCTCTTGACCAAACTCGTTTCCATCCCGTCCAAATGAGCGGCCAAATCGTTTATGCTGCGCAGACTCTGGTTTTCCTGGGCTAAGCGATATTCTTGGGTCCAGTGGTAACCATAGATTCCCCAGCTCAAGACAGCCAGCAGAGCAACGGATAAACCCGCAATAATTCTATTTCGCATGCCTCATTCTCCCCTCCTTAACGCGCAAAGATGTGATTGCCGATTTGGATGATTTGTGGTCGCGACCAAATAAATTTGTTACTCGTTTTCGCCGGGTTGAAGAAAAACAGCGCGCCCTGCGAGGGATCGTTTCCGGAGAACGCTTCTTGCGCGGCTTGCAGGCAGGAAGAGTCCGGGGCCATGTTAATCTGTCCGTCGTCTACGCAGGAGAAGGCCCTGGGTTCATAAATAATCTCGGCAATCGTGTTCGGAAAAGACGGGTCGGTCAAGCGGTTCAGGACGACGGCCGCTACGGCTACCTGCCCCAGATAAGGCTCGCCGCGCGCTTCTCCGTTGACCAGACGGGCCAATAGATTGACATCGGAATTCTGTGGGCCGATCGGCGTCCCTCCGGCGGTTGTACTCTCACCAGTCATGAGTTTTAGCTCATTGAGCGTCTGGGGACCGGCTGACCCATCGACCGGCAGCCCGCGTTCCTGTTGAAATAAACGTACGCCTTTCTCTGTCTTAGGTCCGAAAATCCCATCCAGCGGGCCGACCACATAGCCCAATTGAATCAAGCGGCTCTGCAGTTCCCTGACTTCCTCGCCGCGCGACCCTTGGCTCAATAAACGGTCCCCTAAGGCGCCGAAGGCGATACCCGATGTCAGTAAGCAAAACAGTAAGCCTATCCATAGTACTTTCCCTAGATCCCTTTTTTGCATATTCTCACCTCACCCCGAAGATTCTTCCATAGTATTCACAGCGAATGCTGTGCTTATCCAAGAATTTTCCCAGGCTTGACAGGGGCACAGGGAACGTTTAGTCTAAGGTATATCCAGTGAATCGTGATGGGACTAAAGGAGGAAACCATGAGCCTGTACGAGGATTTAAAAGAGCGTATTTATCACGGTCTAGCCGTGGCGGCAGAACAAGCCAGAGCGGCCGGCGCGTTGAATTTTGAGCGTTTGCCCGCCTATGTATTGGAAGAACCGCGTGAGAAACAGCACGGGGATTTGGCGACGAATCTGGCTATGGTCTTGGCGAAGCAGGCGAGGCGCTCCCCACGGGAGATTGCCGCTGCGCTGATTCAATCCTTGGACGCGGCGTCGCTGGGCGTCACGGAGACGGAGATTGCCGGAGCGGGATTTATTAATTTTCGTTTGGATCCGCAATGGTTGAACGGCGTGATCCCGGAAGTTCTGCGCCAAGGGGCGGAGTATGGCTCGGTGGATATCGGCCATGGGGAAAAGGTACAGCTGGAATTCGTCAGCGCCAATCCGACCGGACTGCTACATATGGGCAACGCGCGGGGCGCGGCGTTGGGAGACTCCTTGGCTTCCTTGCTGACGATGGCCGGTTATAACGTCAGCCGGGAATTCTATATTAATGACGCCGGGAATCAGATCGTGAATTTTGGCTTGTCGTTGGAAGCGCGTTATCTGCAGAAATTCGGTGTGGAGGCGGAGTTCCCGGAAGCGGGGTATCACGGGGAAGATCTGATCGATACGGTAGAACGGATGATCGCTCAAGAAGGGGATAAATACCTGACGATGGAAGCGGAGCTGCGCCGGGAGTTTCTCGTGCGCTATGCGCTGAATGAAAAAATCCGGGAGATGCGGGAGACGCTGGCGGAGTTCGGCGTGACCTATGACGTCTGGTTCAGCGAGCAGTCGTTACATGATTCCGGGGCGGTACGCCAAGTGATGGAAGAAATGGATCGCTTAGGGTATATTTATGAGAAGGATGGCGCCCTGTGGCTGCGTTCTACCCAGATGGGAGACGACAAAGATGAGGTCGTTGTGCGCGGTAATGGGACGCCGACGTATTTCGCGGCGGATATCGCTTATCATCGGGATAAATTTGCCCGCGGTTTTCAGCGGGTGATCAATATATGGGGGGCGGATCATCATGGACATGTAGCGCGGATGCAGGGTGCGATGCAGGTATTGGGTCATGATCCGGAGTCCGTGCAGATCATTCTGATGCAGTTTGTCCGTCTGATTCAGGATGGGGAAGTTGTGAAAATGTCGAAGCGCTCCGGGCGTTATGTCACTCTGCGCGATTTGCTCGGTGAGGTCGGTAAGGATGCGGCCAGATTTTTCTTCCTGCTGCGCGATCCGGGTTCGACGGTGGATTTCGATCTGGATCTGGCGAAAGAGCAGTCGTCCGAAAATCCGGTGTATTATGTGCAGTACGCATATGCGCGCTTGTGCAGCATATTGCGCCAGGCAGAGAAGGAATTCCCGCGGGATCTGACCGATGCTGTAGATCCGCGGGATCTCGCCCAACTCGCCAGTGCTGAAGAACGTCAGCTATTGAAGAAGCTGGCCGATTTACCGGGAGAGATCGCCATAGCCGCTCAACTGCGGGAGCCGCATCGTTTGGCGCGCTTTGTCCTGGATTTGGCGGCGCTGTTCCATACGTTCTATAATGGGCATAGGGTGCTGGTGGAAGATGAGGCTATCCGCAAAGCCCGGCTGGCCTTGATTCGCGCGACGCGTCAAGTACTCCTGAATGTATTGCGGATCTTAGGCGTCGGCGCTCCGGAAAAAATGTAGGCGGGAGGATTTTTTGGCAGGAAAGGATTCGGGATAGGGCGAATATAGTGGCATTTGAAGAAGAGAGGTATGCGGGTTGATTGATATAGATGTTGCGGTGGAAATCCTTCAGGCGAACGGACGCCAGATGCATTATCGGGAACTGACCGAGCAGACGTTGCAGCGCTTGGGCCGGGCGGCGGAGCCCGAGCAGGTTGTTGCGCTCTTAACCCAGATCAATTTGGACGCGCGTTTTTCTTATGCCGGTCAAGGAGAATGGGGCTTGAAGTCCTGGATGCCGGTACGTCCTGCGCGCAAGCTGCCGACGATTACTTTGATGAACAAGTCTGTGGCCTATGACGATGATGCGCCTAAAGTCTCAAAAAGGAAAAAATCGCCGAAGGATCTGGAAGATGACGACGGTGAGGCCGATTTAACGGATGAACCTCTGGAAGATGAGGAATTCGTGGATCTGGATGGGGAAGATGAACCTGCGGATGACGCTGATTGGCAAGAGTGAGGATCAGAGACGAAGGGCAAATAGCTAGTGCGGAGCGCGGACTAGCTATTTTGCGGTTGAAGCATATGTAATTGATTGGAAGGAAAGAAAAGGTATGACCAAGTTTATTTTCGTGACCGGGGGCGTGGTTTCATCCTTAGGAAAAGGCATTACAGCGGCCTCGCTGGGGCGTTTGCTGAAAAATCGGGGCTTAAAGATTGCGATTCAGAAATTTGACCCGTACATTAACTTTGATCCGGGTACGATGAGCCCGTATCAGCATGGCGAGGTTTTTGTCACAGACGACGGCGCTGAAACAGACTTGGACCTGGGCCATTATGAACGGTTTATTGATATTCCGTTATCGAAGAATTCTAATGTGACGACCGGCAAGATTTATTGGTCGGTGATTAGCAAAGAACGCAAGGGAGATTATCTCGGCGGTACCGTACAGGTGATTCCGCATATCACCAATGAAATAAAAGAACGTATCTATCGGGTAGCCAGAGAGGCTCATCCGGATATTGTGATCACGGAGATCGGCGGTACGGTGGGCGACATCGAATCCCAGCCTTTTCTGGAAGCTATCCGTCAATTGCGCGGGGATATGGGCCGCGAAAACGTGATCTATATTCATGTGACTTTAATGCCTTATTTAGTGGCTGCCGGAGAATTGAAGTCCAAGCCGACCCAGCACTCCGTCAAAGAACTGCGGGCGATCGGGATCCAACCGAATGTCTTGGTTTGCCGGACAGAAAAACCCTTATCGCCGGATATGAAAGACAAGATGGCCTTGCTCTGTGATATCGATGCGGAAGCGATTATCGAATCTGTCACGGCGCCGACGATCTATGAAGTCCCGCTATATCTGCAGGCGCAGGGGATGGACGATATTGTCTTGAAGCTTCTGGGTATGCAGGCGCCGCCGGCGGATATGGCCGAATGGCGGCATATGGTGGAGCGGATTAAGTCCCCGGTTCGGGAGACGAACATTGCGTTAGTCGGTAAGTATGTAGCATTGCAGGACGCGTATCTGAGTGTGGCGGAGGCGTTGCGCCATGCGGGAACAGAGCAGGAAGCGAAGATTAATATTCAATGGGTGAATGCTGAAGAGATCGAAGAGCACGGCGCGGCCGGCTATTTAAGTGCGGCCGATGGGATTCTGGTTCCCGGCGGATTCGGTAATCGGGGGATTGAGGGTAAGATCATGGCTATACGGTATGCGCGGGAACACAAGATTCCTTTTTTAGGGATCTGTCTGGGGATGCAGTGTGCGGTGATCGAGTTTGCCCGCCATGTCTGCGGGATGACGGCCGCGCATAGTACGGAATTTGATGCGGAGACGCCTCATCCGGTCATTGATCTGCTGCCCGAACAGAAGGATATTGAAGATAAAGGCGGGACGATGCGGTTAGGGATTTCTCCGGTTAAACTGGAATATCAAAGCAGGATCCGTGATTTATATCAAACGGAAGTCATCTATGAACGCCATCGTCATCGTTATGAGGTCAATAATCAGTATTATGATGAACTGATCAAGGCGGGGCTGAAGTTTTCCGGGATGTCTCCGGACCGCCGATTAGTCGAAGTGATCGAATATCCGGATCATCCGTGGTTCGTCGCGTCGCAATTCCATCCGGAATTCAAATCCCGTCCGAATAAACCACATCCGTTGTTTCACGGCTTCATTCAGGCTGCGCTGGAGCGGCGAACAGACTCCAGTGATTGACGATTGACGGCCTGTGTCGGGGGAGGGGTTAAGGAATCCGGCTCTGGGTAAGAATGGTATTGAGGTGAAACGGCGTGGGTTTTACGGCTAAGTGGATCGACAGTAGTGAAAAAAAGGCTTTTAATGACTTTATTGCCGGGCAGGCGAAAGGGCATGTATTGCAGACCTGGGAATGGGGAGAAATCAAGAGCCGGACCGGTTGGCGGCCTTGGCGCTTGCTGGTAGAAGAAGATGGCCAAATATGCGCTTGCGTATCTATCCTGGAACGCAAGCTGCCGCTGTTTAAGGCGGTGATTTTTTATGCCCCGCGCGGACCGATCCTGGATTGGCGGCGCGAGGACTTGTATACCTTTGTTTTACAGGAAATCCGCAAGTTGGCGAAGAAACGCCAGGCGGTGTTTTTCAAGATCGATCCGGATATACCTTCCGCCGAGATTCGCTTGGCGAACTGGCTGCGCGGTCAGGGGTTTCACTCTCTGGAGCCGGGCAAAGGGTTTGAAGGGGTTCAGCCTAAATACGTCTTCCGCTTGGATATTTCGCCGGAGGAAGACGAATTGCTGAAGAATATGCAGCAGAAAACCCGTTACAATATCCGTTTGGCGCAGAAAAAAGGCGTGCAGATCCGCAAGGGAACACGAGAGGATTTGCCGGTATTCTATCAGATTCTCAAAGAAACCACGGAACGTGATCAGTTTCTCGTGCGGGCGTATGCTTATTTCGAGGATTTGTATGATACCTTAGCGCCAGCCTCGCTGGCTGAACTGTTTATTGGCGAGTATGAAGGGGTCGCCATCGCGGGGACGCTGGCTTTTGTGATCGGGGATAAGGCTTGGTATATTTATGGGGCTTCCGCCAATGCTCAGCGCAATGTGATGCCGAATTATCTGATTCAGTGGGAGATGATCCGCTGGGCTAAATCGTTAGGGTGTACGATGTATGATTTTCGCGGCGTACCGGGCCAGTTGACGGAAGATAACCCGCTGTATGGCTTGTACCGTTTTAAAAAAGGGTTCAATGGCGCATATACAGAATTTATCGGAGAATGGGATCAGGTGTATCGTCCGGTCTTTTATCGTTTGTGGCATTGTATGGAGTATGTGTATTCCGAATGGTTGAAAGGGTGGCTCGGGCGGAGGCGTAAAGCTTGATTGGCACGTGGATAGATATTGATTTGGATGCGGTCAAATATAATTATGCGCAAGTCACTGCCCGGTTAACAGCGGGCAGCCGTTGTATGGCGGTCGTCAAGGCGGATGCTTACGGTTTGGGCGCGGCGGAGGTTGCCTATGCCCTGCAAGAAGCCGGATGCGCAGCCTTTGCCGTTACGTCGGTAGCGGAGGGATTGGGCTTACGCGGGGCGGGAATCAAGGGTGTGATTCTGGTCTTGGGGCCGTCTGTCTCAGCGCAATGGCCGGAGGCTATTCAAGCGGCGTTGCACCTGACGGTGGCAACGCCGGAGATGATCGAAGGTATAGAACAAGCCGCGCGAGACATATTGTGTGAAGTGAGCGTTCATCTCAAACTGGAAACGGGTATGGGGCGCACCGGGCTATGGCCGGAGGAACTGGCGCGGGCGGCGCGGCTATTGACAGAGGCGCGCTGGGTGAAGGCGGCAGGGGTGTATACACACTTTGCCCGGGCGGCGCAAAGGGACGACCGCTATACCCGCCGGCAATATGAGATCTTTGAGCGCGGGGTTGAGCAATTAGCCGCTTTGGGCGTTACGCCATCCTGGCGTCATGTCTGTAACAGCGCGGCTTTGCTGAGTTATCCGCAATGGCATCATGATTTTGTCCGTAGCGGAACCTTGCTGATCGGTCACTATCCGCATCCGGCGTTGCGCGGGAAGATCTCTCTACGGGATCCGTGGCAGGCCAAGAGCACGGTGCAATATCTGCGCCAAGCCCCGCGGGGCGCCTATGTTGGCTATCAAAGCTTGTATAAGACCCGTACAGATACGGAATTAGCCGTGATTCCGGCCGGGTATGCCGATGGATTTGGCGTCGCACCGCATCTGACGCCGCAAGGTTTGCTGGATTTAGGCAAGGTGCTGCTTAAAAATATTGCCGCTTATTGCGGGATATACTTAGGACAAGAGCGCGTCATGATCAAAGGACGCCCGGTCAAGATCGCCGGAAAAATCGGGATGCAATTAACGATTCTGGATGTGGGGAACGGATTTTGTCAGATAGGTGATGAAGTCGTCATCCCGCTACGCCGTACATTGGCTAATCCGCGCTTACCCCGCCGGTATTGGTCGGACGGCCGGGTGTTGTGTGAGAGGAGAATCCGGGAAGAAGAAATGAATTTGCAGGAAAATACTGCTGAATGACGAATTAAAAGATGCGAGAGGTGAGTAGGATGATTCTGACGACGATGACGGTTATTGCGGTTCAATGCGCGCATTGCGGGGAGTTGGATTATCAGGCCCTGTCACTCTTTGCCTTTAATCGTCAGATGCGGGTTCGCTATCACTGCCGTTGTAAAGTTCCGTTGTTATCGTTTGCGACGCGCGATAGGCGGCAATTTCAATTAGCTTATGCTTGTGGGGTTTGCGGGCAGACGCATCATGCTTCATTTAAGCGTAAGGAATTATGGGGAGAGCAGGTCCAGCATCTGCATTGTCCGGTATTCGAGACCCCGGTGGGTTTTATCGGGCCGCGCAAGCAAGTGATGCAAGCTGGCCGGGAGAATGACCGCTCAATCAACGGCGCGGCTGATTTAGGCGACGTCACTGAATATGAAAATCCGGCATTGATGTTGCGTGTCTTGCGCCACTTGCGGTTTTTAGTGAAGCGGCATGCTTTGGGATGTATGTGCGGCAGCCGTCAACTCGTATTCGATTTGCGCTTCGATCGTGTCGAATTATATTGTGAAAGTTGTGAAGCGTTGGGGATTGTGCGTACGGATCATGCGGAGGATATTTGTCAGATTGAAAGCATGAAGTCACTCTATCTGAAGAAGAATAAAACATGGCAAATTAATTGCTAATAGCCGATCTTATCTAAGTAAGAAGAAAACAAAAAGGGGTTGATCACATGGGTTTAGTATCAATGACAGAATTACTGCAACAAGCGCAAAAGGGGAAGTATGCCGTCGGGGCGTTTAACTGCAATAACATGGAGATCGTTCAGGCGATCGTCACGGCTGCGCAAGCTGAACACGCGCCGGTAATCATTCAAGCCAGCCAGGGCGCAATTAAATATGCGGGCGTGGAATTTATCAGCGCATTGACGAAGATAGCCGCGGAAAGTGTACAGGTTCCGGTCGCTCTGCACTTGGATCACGGCTCGAGCTTCGCTCAGGTGATGCAATGTGCGCGTTATGGTTTTTCTTCCGTGATGATCGACGGTTCGAAGCATTCGTTAGAGGACAATATCGCCTTGACGAACAAGGTGATTGAGGCGGTGCGTCCGTTAGGGATCTCTGTGGAAGCGGAGTTAGGGAAGATCGGCGGGACGGAAGACGATGTTAGCGTAGCGGAACGGGACGCCTTATTTACCGATCCGGAAGAAGCCGAGAGATTTGTTCAAGCGACGCAAGTGGATGCGCTGGCGATTGCGATCGGTACGGCGCACGGACAGTATCAAGGCGTACCTAAACTTGATTTCGCGCGTTTGCGGGAGATTGTCAAAAGGGTGAGCACTCCGATTGTTCTGCATGGCTCTTCCGGTGTTCCGGATGAAGCGATCCAGGAAGCGGTTTCCCACGGTGTGTGCAAAGTCAATATCGATACGAATATCCGCGAAGCTTTTGTCACGGCAGCGCGGGGCGTATTGGAGCAGAATCTGAAAGAGATTGATCCGCGCAATGTCTTGGGCCCGGCCCGGGCAGCGGCTGTAGAAGTGATTCGCGAAAAGATCCGGGTGTTTGGCAGTAACGGCAAAGCGTAACTGTTAGGAGGTTTTGCGCATGCGTTTTTTTATCGATTCCGCGAACCTGACGGAGATTAGAGAAGCCTGGAATATGGGAATGATCGCGGGAGTGACGACGAACCCTAGCTTGGTAGCCAAAGAAGGGAAGGAGTTCGCGCCGCTGCTGCGGGAGATTGCCGCGCTGGTACAAGGGCCGGTCAGCGCGGAAGCCACGGCTTTGGATGCGGAGGGGATGGTGCAAGAAGGGAAAGCCCTGGCGGCTCTGTCGCCTCATATTGTGGTCAAGATTCCGCTCACGGAAGAGGGGTTGAAGGCGATCAAATACCTGACACTGTTAGGGATTAAGACGAACGCGACCCTGATCTTTACCGCGATTCAAGCGTTGTTAGCGGCTCGTGCGGGGGCGACGTATGTGAGTCCGTTTTTAGGACGCTTAGATGATATTGGGGAAAACGGGTTAACGTTATTACGTGAGATTTGCACTATATTTAAATTGCATCAGTTGGACACCCTGGTGATTGCCGCCAGTATCCGCCATCCGGTGCATGTACATGAATCTGCCAAGATCGGCGCGGACGTGGCGACGATACCCTTCTCAGTGATCACGAAGTTATGCCAGCATCCCCTGACGGATCGGGGTATCGAACAGTTTTTAGCGGATTGGGCAACCTTGCGGAAGGAGACGCTGAATTAGAAGGAGGAGAGGGAATGGAGAGACAATTATCCTTGGACTTTGTCCGGGTGACTGAAGCCGCAGCCTTAGCAGCGGCGCGTTGGGTCGGCCGGGGGAATAAAGACGCCGCGGACGGCGCGGCGGTTGAAGCGATGCGCGCTGTGTTTGACACGATTCATATGAACGGGAGGGTCGTCATCGGTGAAGGAGAGATGGATGAAGCGCCGATGCTCTATATCGGTGAACATTTGGGGGATAATGACGGGCCGCAGCTGGATGTAGCGGTCGATCCTCTCGAGGGAACGAGTACAGCGGCCAAAGGACTGAGCGGCGCGATTTCGGTGATGGCGATCGCGCAAAAAGGGCAGTTACTGCATGCGCCGGATATGTATATGGATAAAATCGCCGTAGGACCGGCGGCTAAAGGGTGTATTCATCTGGATGCGCCGATAGAAGAAAACCTGCGCAATGTGGCTGTGGCATTGGGCAAGGAAATGGATGACCTCACCGTGGTCATCTTAGATCGTGAACGGCATGAGGATATGATTCAGCGCGCGCGGAAATGCGGGGCGCGTATCCGGCTGCTCACAGACGGGGACGTATCCCCGGCGGCCGCTTGCGGCTTAGCCAACGGCGGAGTAGATCTGATGATTGGTGTGGGCGGAGCGCCGGAAGGGGTACTGGCTGCGGTGGCTCTGCGTTGTCTGGGCGGGGAAATGCAAGCGCGTTTGTGGCCGGAAGATGAACACGATATCCAGCGGGCTAAAGATTTGGGGATTGAGGATGTCGGCAAACTGCTGCTGATGGACGACCTGGTCCGAGACGATGACGTCGTGTTTGTGGCCACCGGAATCACGGAAGGATTGTTACTGCCGGGGGTTACCTTTACACCGAACGGAGCTGTGACTCATTCGCTACTGATGCGGGGAAAATCCGGTACGGTGCGTTTTATCGAAGCCCGTCACCGTTTCGATAAAAAACCCAGATACGCGTTTAAAGGCGCCGTCTGAGCGAACGAAAATGATTTACTTGACCGCTGAACTTTCTCTATGATAAAATGTTTGAGTCAGTGCAAGCGGAAAGAAGGTGACAAGATTGAAAGAGAAGATACATCCAAATTACCAGCCGACGACGATCACTTGTTCGTGTGGGCAGGTTATTCATACCGCCAGTACCAGAAAAGATATCAAAGTTGAAATTTGTTCAAAATGCCATCCTTTCTATACCGGGGTGCAGCGTTTTGTCGATGCGGGCGGACGTGTGGAACGCTTTAAGAAGAAATACGGCATAGAATAACAACGGCTCGCGCCGTTGCTGTGAATCTGGCAGAGCGTTCGCTCTGCTTTTTTCATCGCTGGGACGGCGCTGTGGTTATGAACTGGAGGGTTAGAATGGGCAAATCGGTTAAACCGGTGCAATATGGCGGGCAGGCAGTGATTGAAGGCGTAATGATGCGCGGGCCGCGTATGTACGCGATCGCTGTACGGTTGCCAAACGGGCAAATTGATGTTACGAAACAAGATATCAGCGGTTGGGCGTCCAAGCCGGTGTTTAAGTGGCCGGTCATCCGCGGTTGTGTCGCGTTGATCGACGCTTTAATTGTAGGGGTCAAGGCGCTGACTTTTTCCGCCAATAAAGCCTTAGAGGAAGAAGAGAACGCAGAAAGTACAGAAACCATAGAAACTGAGACTGCGACAGGTAAAAAAAATGATGAGTTAGGTTGGCTGGAGATCGTCGTCACCGTGGGGATCGCGCTCGTTTTGGGCTTGGTGCTCTTTGTGGGGATTCCGACGGCTTCCGCGCATTTCCTGCGCGGCTTTGTTCCTCAGGTCGTGTGGCAGAATATCTTGGAAGGCTTCATTCGTTTAGGGATATTTTTCTTATATATCCTGGCGATTTCCCGCTTGAAGGATATTCAACGGGTGTTTCAATATCATGGGGCTGAGCATAAGGTGATTTTTAATCACGAATCCGGGCAGCCGCTGAGTGTCGAGAACGCGCGCGCATTTTCCAGACTGCATCCGCGTTGCGGTACCAGTTTCCTATTGCTCGTGGTGGTGGTCAGTATTTTTGTTTTTGCTTTATTGGGACTGAATCCGCTGTGGTGGCGTATCCTATCGCGCGTGTTGCTGATGCCTCTGGTCGCGGGGATTGCCTATGAATGGCTGAAACTAACGGCGCGGCATCTCGATTCGCCGTGGCTGCGTTGGATGATCGCGGGCGGTTTGTGGTTGCAGCGCTTTACGACCCGTGAACCGGATGATGCTCAGTTGGCAGTGGCGATTGCGGCCTTAAACGGTGTGTTGGAATCCGGGCAGGAGTTGGCGTAGTATGGGTCTGATGGAGGAAGGCGGGAAGACGCGTTGATCGGGAAGATGTACGAAATCGAACGCAAATACGATGAGCTGACGGAGTTGTTAAGTGATCCGGCAATCATCGCGAATCAACCGGTTTGGCAAGGGTATGCGAAAGCGCAGGCATCAATGACGGAGATCGTGGGCGTATTTCAGGAGTATCAGCAGGCGGAGCGGCAGTTCGCGGATACCGAGGGTCTGCTGAAGGAAGCCTTGGACGATGAATTACGGGAGATGGCCGAACTGGAGCTGGCGGCACTCAGATCACGCCGGGAGGGATTGGAGCGGCAAATGAAGATTCTGCTGCTGCCGAAGGATCCGAACGACGAGAAGAATGTGATTATGGAAATTCGCGCCGGCGCGGGCGGCGAAGAAGCCGCGCTGTTTGCCGGTGATCTCTATAGAATGTATGGACGTTATGCGGAAAAACAGGGCTGGCGGACGGAACTGCTCAGCGCCAGTTATACGGATATCGGCGGATTTAAGGAAATTATCTTTCTCATCGAAGGCCGTGGCGTGTATAGCCGGTTGAAGTTTGAGAGCGGCGTGCATCGGGTTCAGAGGATTCCGCAGACAGAGTCTTCCGGGCGTATTCATACGTCTACCTCTACCGTAGCGGTGCTGCCGGAAGCGGAAGAAGTGGAGATTGCTATCAATCCGAATGATCTGCGTATTGATATCTTCTGTTCCAGCGGACCGGGCGGTCAGTCGGTCAATACCACGCAATCCGCCGTACGCATCACGCATCTGCCCACCGGGATGGTGGTCTCTTGTCAGGATGAGAAATCCCAGTTGAAGAACAAGGATAAAGCGTTGCGCGTATTACGCGCCCGTTTATTAGAGAAAGCCCAGGAGGAGCAGAGCGGTGAATTAGCGTCTGAACGGCGCAGCCAAGTGGGCACCGGAGATCGCAGTGAACGCATTCGTACCTATAATTTCCCTCAAGGCCGGGTGAGTGATCATCGTATCGGGTTAACCCTGCATCGTTTGGATACCGTCTTGATGGGGGATATGGATGAAGTGATCGAAGCGCTGATCCGGTCGGATCAAGCGGAACGATTTAAGCGGGACGCATAACGGAATAAGGCGCAGAGGAAAGCTATGCAAGTGAACGAAGCGGCGCGTTGGGCTGCGGGTCAGTTGAAGTCCAAAGGGGTGGAAGATCCGCGTTATAACGCGGATCTTCTCTTAAGCCATGTGCTGGGTTGCGCCAGAGACCGCTTGTATCTGGAACGGACGGCGGAACTGACGCCGGAGCAGGAAGCGCGGTTTAACGCGCTGGTCTGGCGGCGTTTGCAACGCGAACCATTGCAGTATATTTTAGAGCGGCAAGCGTTCATGGGGTTGGATTTTTATGTGGATCAACGCGTACTGATCCCGCGTGCGGATAGTGAGGTTTTGGCAGAAAAATTATTAGCGGTTGCGGAGCGCCGGGCCAAACCGGAGAGTCGTATCTTGGATGTCTGTACGGGCAGCGGAGCGCTGGCGATCGCGATCGCCTATTATTGGCCGGACGCTGAAGTCGTAGGGACGGATATTTCCGCGGAGGCACTGGAGGTAGCCGCACGGAACGCGCTTGCGGCAGGCGTCCGGGTGACTTGGCGTACAGGCGATCTGCTGGCGCCGGCGCAGGGTGAACATTGGGATTGGATCATGTGTAATCCGCCCTATGTGTCCGAGCCGGAATATCAAGCTTGTGCGCCGGAGATCTTGTTTGAACCGAGACAAGCGCTCATAGGCGGTGTGGACGGTCTGGATTTTTACCGCAGGTTGGCGGAGGATACACAGCCGTTCTTAGCGCAGGGAAGTAGATTACTGCTGGAAATCGGGGCAGGTCAAGCGGCGGATGTCTGTGTATTGTGGCGCAAACGGGGGTATCGTACGGAGGTTTTTCCAGATCTGGCCGGAAGGGACCGAGTCGTGATGGTGAGGTGAGAGCATATGGAGACGCAAAGAGTGTATATTGATGATATCCAGCACCCGGATGATACGGCGATCGCCGCCGCAGCGCGCTTATTGCAGCAAGGAGAGATTGTGGCTTTTCCAACGGAGACAGTTTATGGATTGGGCGCGAATGCTTTTGATCCGCAGGCCTGCGCTAAAATCTATGCGGCGAAAGGCCGTCCTGCGGACAATCCCTTGATTCTACATGTCTGCTCGCTGGATATGGCGCGCTCTTTGGCCTTGGAATGGCCTGAGGCGGCGGAACGCTGTGCGCGGAAGTTTTGGCCCGGTCCGTTGACCCTGGTCGTGCGCAAACGAGCTGACATTCCGGATGAGGTTACAGGATATTTGCCGACGGTCGGGATCCGTTTCCCTGCCCATCCCGTGGCGCTGGCGCTGATTCGGGCCGCCGGTTTTCCGATTGCCGCGCCCAGCGCCAATCTCTCCGGCAAGCCCAGTCCGACCAGCGGGCGGCATACCTGGCGTGATCTGCAAGGAAAAATTCCGCTGATCCTGGACGCCGGAAGTTGTATCGTCGGTCTGGAATCGACGGTGCTGGATTTGACGAGTGCGGAACCGGCGATCCTGCGCCCCGGCGGGGTGACGCGGGAACAATTGGCGGAAGTCCTGGGCGTGGTACGCGTCGATGGACTGGAACCATGGCGGATACCCAAAGCCCCGGGAATGAAATACCGGCACTATGCCCCGCTGGGTGAGATGTACTTATTCGTCGGCTCTAGGGAGAATATTGTACAGGTGATTCGCGAAGAGATGCGCAAATGGCGGGTGCGCGGCAAGAAGATCGGTATTCTCTGTACGCTGGAGAGTGTCTCGGAACTGAATCATGAATGGCCGGATTTTATGTATGCGATGGGTTCTCAGACGCGTCCGGCGGAGGTGGCGGCGAATCTCTTCGAAGGCTTGCGTTTGTGTGATGAGCGCAAGATTGATGTGATCCTGGCCGAAGGCGTCGAAGAGAGCGGTTTGGGCCTGGCGATCATGAATCGCCTGGAGAAAGCCGCCGGGCACAAGCTGATCCGAGTGTAGAGGATAGTATGCGAGAACGGAGGAAGCAAGATGGGAGCGAAGGTGCTGTTCGTCTGCACTGGTAATACTTGCCGCAGCCCGATGGCGGAGTATTTGGCGCGGGAAATTTTTGGCGCTGAGCTTGAAATCAGCTCCGCCGGACTATGGGCTTGGGAGGGACAGGCAGCCAGCGCACAGGCGATTCGGGTGTTACAGGCCAGCGGTATAGATTTGCGCCCGCACAGGGCCAGGCGGGTGAGTGGAGCAATACTTGCGGCGGCGGATTATGTCATACCGATGACCAGGGAACATGAACGGTCTTTGTGTGAGCAATTTCCGGAAATGCGTGATAAAGTGAAACGCTTGGGCGCCTGGGCCGGATCGGATGAGGATATTCCTGATCCGGTGGGCGCTCCGATCGGGGTGTATCGGGAGTGTATGGAGAAGATGCGGGAATTATTGTTCCGGATGAAAGAAGATAGGACAAACGTGTCATTTTGACAGAATTATGGTATTCTATTAAAAGAAAAATAATGAGCCTAAACGACAACTTCGGGGTGAAAATGATGCGGGTGGCCTTAGGGGCGGATCATGGCGGGTATGCGCTAAAAGAAGAGCTCAAAGCTTATTTGCAGAACCAAGGAATGACGATTTTGGATCAAGGCACAGATTCTGCCGCCTCTGTCGACTATCCCCAATTTGGTTTTCAGGTAGGGTCGCTGATCCGTCAGGGAGACGCGGATTTTGGTATCGTGATTTGCGGTACCGGTTTAGGCGTCTCGATGGCGGCGAATAAGGTTCCGGGGGTTCGCGCGGCGGTCTGCGCGGATCCTTATATGGCGCGTTTGGCGCGGGAACATAACGATGCGAATGTTCTGGCCCTGGGCGGCCGTGTACTCGGAGCTGATTTGGCGCGGGAAATCGTTGATGTGTTTTTACGTACGCCATTCAGTGGAGCAACAAGACATCAACAAAGGATTGGGCAGATGGCTGCTTATGAAAATGGCATTTCGGGAAAGGAGAGCTAAGGGAGACCATGGATTATATTAAACGCTGGATAGGGGAACAAGATCCGGAACTGGTACGGATGATTGACGCGGAAGAAAGCAGGCAGCGCCATAAGATCGAGCTCATTGCTTCGGAGAATTTTGTCAGCCGGGCGGTTATGGCGGCGCAAGGATCGGTCTTGACCAATAAATACGCGGAAGGGTATCCGGGAAAGCGGTATTACGGCGGTTGTGAATGTGTCGATCAGGTGGAAGATCTGGCCAGAGAACGCGCTAAGCAATTATTCGGCGCAGAGCACGTGAATGTCCAACCGCATTCCGGTGCGCAAGCAAATACGGCGGTTTATTTCGCTTTATTGCAGCCGGGAGATACGGTGTTGGGGATGAATTTGTCCCATGGCGGGCATCTAACGCATGGTAGCCCGGTGAATCTCTCAGGGAAATATTTTAAATTTGTCTCCTATGGCGTCGATCCGGAGACGGAATGCTTGGACTATGATCAATTGGAGAAACTGGCCGAAGAGAGCCAGCCGAAATTAATTGTAGCTGGCGCCAGCGCTTATCCGAGGATTCTGGATTTTGAGCGGATGAGAAAGATTGCCGATCATGTAGGCGCTTTGCTCATGGTAGATATGGCGCATATCGCGGGCTTGGTGGCGGTGGGACTGCATCCCAGTCCGATTCCGTATGCGCATGTGACCACGTCTACGACGCATAAGACCTTGCGCGGACCGCGCGGTGGATTGATCCTCTGTGGGCAGGAATATGCCGCCGCAGTGGACAAAGCGATCTTTCCAGGGATTCAGGGCGGACCGCTGATGCATGTTATTGCGGCGAAGGCGGTGGCGCTGGGAGAGGCGATGCAGCCGGAGTTTAAAAATTATCAACAGAAGACGTTGGACAATGCGCGTGCCTTAGCGCAAGCTTTGGCGCAAAAAGGGCTGCGTATCGTTTCCGGCGGAACCGATAACCATTTGCTGCTGGTGGATGTCCGGACGCGTGGTTTAACGGGTAAAGACGCGGAGAAGATCTTGGATGATGTGGGGCTCACGGTGAACAAGAATACCATCCCGTTTGATCCGGCCAGTCCGTTTGTGACCAGTGGGTTGCGGATCGGCACGCCGGCGGCCACAACGCGCGGTTTGGGCGTGCAGGAGATGGAGCGTATCGCTGCGGTGATCGATTTGTGTCTGCATGCTGCTCCGCTCGAGGAAAACCTGAAGCAAGCGCGACGTATGGTGCAAGAAATCTGCGCGAAATTTCCTTTATACCCCGATTTGGACTAGACTATTGGGAGTAGAGGGCCGGCCATATCCGCTGAATCGGAAGGAATGAAGTCACTGTGCAAAAGCAGTTACGCGTTGAGGTTGTCTTCGGAACACGGCCTGAGGCGATTAAGATGGCGCCGGTCGTCAAAGCCCTGACGGATAGTGAGGAGATAGACTGCCGGATTACCGTCACAGCGCAGCACCGTGAGATGCTGGATCAAGTGTTAACCCTGTTCTCTATACGGCCGGACCACGATTTGAATCTGATGCGTTCCGGACAGACGCTGACGGAGATCACGACCCGGGCGCTGACCCTGCTAGAGGAGGTATTTCGCCGGGAGAAACCGGATCTCGTTTTGGTGCACGGGGATACGGCGACAACCTTTGCGGCGGCGTTAGCCGCGTATTATCAGCAGATTCCGGTAGGGCATGTAGAAGCCGGTCTGCGTACCGGCAACAAATATTCGCCGTATCCGGAGGAACTGAACCGGAAACTCACAGGAGTGATTGCTGATTGGCACTTTGCTCCGACCCAGACGGCGCGAGACAACTTAGTGCGCGAAGGGGTGGATCCCGAGAAGATTTTTGTCACGGGTAATACGGTCATCGATGCGCTGCTGGCGACAGTACGAACAGGATACGCGTTCCCGGATCCGGAGTTGAGCTCGATTCTGGCAGCTGAGGCGGGACGCCGCATGATCTTGGTGACGACGCACCGCAGGGAAAACCTGGGAGATCCGATGCGCCAGATTTATCAAGCGCTCGCGGATGTGATCGAGAGATTCCCGGATACGTACGTATTATTTCCAGTGCATAAAAACCCTGAGGTACGCTCTGTGGTCAATGAAATGCTGGGTCAACACCCTCGTGTGTATTTGATTGAGCCGTTAGATTATCAACCATTTGCCAACCTGATGAACCGGGCGTATGTGATTCTCACGGATTCCGGCGGGATCCAGGAAGAAGCGCCGTCTTTAGGCAAGCCGGTGTTAGTCGTGCGTCATACGACCGAACGTCCGGAAGCGGTAGAAGCGGGAACTGTGGCTCTGGTGGGCACAGAGTATAGCCGGGTGCAGGAGGCGTTAAGCCGGTTGTTGGCCAATAAACGGGATTATCAGCAGATGGCGTGCGCCGTGAATCCTTATGGAGACGGGTTGGCGTCCGGCCGGATTCTTGATATTATCCGGCAATATCGTATATAATAATCGCTAGAGATGGCAAGTAAATTGTGATAGAAACATTCTAAAATATCTAAATAATCCTATTCGCTAATTTGCGTAAAATATTACAGAAAAATAATTGCGCATGATGTATAATGACAAGTGTATGAGTAATGACCAACAATCTCAAAGAACATGGATTAAAGCGGTAGCCTTTGGCACGAGTATAGCGACATCGCTTGCTTGCTTAGTTGGAGGAGGCTATTTCCTGGGAGTTTATTTAACGAAGCGCTTTGGCATAGGGCCGTGGCTAAAGATCCTGATGATGCTCGCGGGATTGGCATTAGGGGGTGCATATCTGGTACGAACGGTAAAAGATTTATTAAAGGATAAAGAGGGCGACGCATGAAGATCAACGCTCGCGTGGTCTTGTGGGCCGGAACGTCGGCATGTTTGGTCGCGGCGGCTCTGAGTCAGTCTAAGCCGTTAGGGGGTGCGGTGATCGGTCTCTGGATGGGCTACATAAACGTTGAACGGCTATTTAAAGAGACACATGATATTGCCGGATTGGATCTGCAGGGCGCACTGAGAAAATTTCAGCGCAGGTTCTTGACGCGCTTGGGTTTTGCTGCTTTGTTAGCGGTGATCATTGTCAAATGGCAGCCTGAACTGTTTTCAGGTTTGATTATCGCCTTAATCATAAGTTTGATGGTCTTCATCTTGTTGAAAGTGCAACAGGCAATTTGGTAAAGAAAGGAGTGAGAAAAGGATGCATGAAGAAACGATTTTATGGCATTTGAGCAATGGGATGACTTTTCATGGTCGGACTTTGATTATGACGTGGATCGTCATGGTGGTCTGTATTATTTTCTGTTTACTGGGTGTACGCAAACTGACCAGTGGGAAGCCGGGTAAGATGCAGAATCTCTTGGAGTTTATCGTTGACCTGGTGGATGGAATCGCCCAAGGCAATCTTGGTTCGGCAAAAGCGCGGGTCATGATGCCGTATTTATTGTCGTTGATTACCTTTATTTTCTTCTCGAATATGTTTGGATTGCTGCCGAACTTTACGTTCAAGGTATTTAGTATTCTGGGGATCGAGCACGGGAAATTAAATGAGATCTTTGGCGGGTCGTCTTTGATGTCGCCTACGGCGGACATCAATACCACGCTGGCTTTGGCGCTGTTAACTTTTTGCCTGATTTTTATTATGGGTATAAGATATAAAGGCGTTCATTATTTCAAACATTTTCTCGAGCCTACTCCGGTATTTGCGCTTATTCACGTTATTGACTTGATCTCAAAACCGATGACGCTGGCCTTCCGTCTATTTGGCAATATCTTTGCGGGAGAAATTTTGCTCGGCGTTATTTTGATGTTACCGGGATTCTTTGTTTTCGCCGGATCTTTTATGAGCGCGGTATGGTTAGCGTTCAGTATCTTCATCGGTTGTATCCAATCCTATGTGTTTACCGTTTTGACAACGGCCTATATTGCTCAGGCTGCGGTTAGCGAGGAACACTAATCATCTGCGGTTTTTCAGTCGCGCGAGCGAGCTGAGGAATTATAAATTTTTTTTGTTTTAATAAAAAGGAGGAATAAACAACATGGAACCATTAGCAGCTGCTGTATTAGGAGCCGGTATCGCGGCGGGATGTGCCGCACTTGGAGCCTCGTTAGCCAACGGAAACGTCGTAGCCAGAACGATCGAAGGAATCACCCGTCAACCGGAAGCCAGAAGTCAATTGCAATCTACGATGTTCATCGGCGTCGGTCTGATCGAAGCTTTACCGCTGTTGACCTGGGTTCTGGCGTTGCTTCTCATGTTCACAATCGAATAACTCTTCTGAACGGTATCGGGATACCCGCAGGAACAAGGGGGAGCAGTTGTTCCCCCTTGATAATGTTACGCTGCAGAATTCGACCGACGTATATGAGGGGGGATAGATTGTGGGGAATCCAATAGCCATTGACCTGACGTTGCCGGCGCAAATGCTTGCGTTCCTAATTCTGGTATGGATTCTGGCAAAATTCGCCTGGAAGCCTTTACTGAATATGATGGAAAAGAGACGTACGGGTATCGAAGAAAGTCTGGCTCAGGCCCAAGCCGAACGTGAGCAGGCCGAGCGGATTAAACGTGAATATCAGGCTGAGATGCAAAAAGCGCGGCAAGAAGCTCAGGAGGTCATTGCCAGAGCGACCAAGGTAAGCGAAGATCGCGCCGCGGAGATTTTAGCCGCTGCGCGTGAAGAAGCGGAAAAGGTCAAGAGGTCGGCGATTGCCGATATCGAACGCGAAAAAGAAAAGGCCCTGGCCGATGTCCGGACTCAGATTGTTGATTTGTCCGTATCAGTCGCCGAACGGATTATCAGGCAGAAGCTGGATGTAAATGTGGAAGCTCAGCTGGTGAATCAATTTATTCAAGAGGTAGGGGATCTACCATGTTAAACGAAGCGTTGGGGCGCAGATACGCAGAGGCATTATTTCAGATTGTTGAAGGAAAAGGCTTGGATCAGGCGGAAAGCGATTTGATCGCGCTGGTTCAGCTGACCGAAGAACATGAAGACGTGGGACACATTTTGAATCATCCGCACATTCCCGTTTCGGAAAAGAAAGCGTTAATGGAGAAGCTGATGGGGGATGACACGAGCGTCCTCATCAAGAACTTTCTCTATCTATTAATTGACCGTCGCCGGCAGTCGCTTTTGCCTTCCGTGCTGAAAGCGTTTCGGATTATGGCGGATGAAGCCCGTCAGATCATTGAAGCTAAAGTCATCAGCGTGACCGCTTTGAGCGCTGACCAGGAAACGAAGCTGCAGCAGGCCCTGGTGCGGGCAACCGGTAAAAATGTGCGCGTGCTGAGCGAACAGAATCTCGATTTGATCGGCGGGATCAAAGTTCAGGTAGGTGACCGCGTATGGGATGGCACAATTGTGCATGCCTTAGACCGGATGCGCAAAGAACTGCTAAAATCCGCAATGGTATAAGGGGGGAACGGGATTGAATTTACGACCAGATGAGATTAGCTCAATTATCAAGCAGCAAATTGAGCGCTATGATAGCACAGTTGAAGTCAGTGATGTCGGGACGGTAATTCAAGTCGGTGACGGGATTGCCCGTGTCTACGGCTTGGAAAAAGCCATGGCTGGTGAACTGATGGAATTCCCCGGCGGAGTTTATGGCATGGCTATGAACTTGGAAGAGGATAACATCGGCTGTGTTATTCTGGGGCCATATACCCACATTAAAGAAGGCGATGAAGTCAGACGTACCGGACGTATCGTGGAAGTACCCGTAGGGGATGCCATGATCGGTCGTGTGGTCAACGCCTTAGGACAACCTATCGACGGTAAAGGCGAGATCAAAACGGACAAATTCCGTCCGGTTGAAGCGCTGGCGCCTGGGGTGATCTACAGACAATCCGTGCATGAGTCCATGCAGACCGGATTGAAATCGATCGATGCGATCGTGCCGATTGGCCGCGGCCAGCGGGAACTGATCATCGGAGACCGCCAGACCGGAAAGACAGCTCTGGCAGTGGATGCGATCATCAATCAAAAAGGGCAGAACATGATCTGCATCTATGTGGCGATCGGACAAAAAGCCTCGACCGTGGCCAGCGTAGTGAAAACGTTGGAAGACCATGGAGCGATGGACTATTCGCTTGTCGTCACTGCTACAGCGTCTGAACCGGCGCCGATGCTTTATATCGCGCCTTACGCGGGTTGCGCGATCGGTGAAGAATTCATGTATAACGGCAAGCATGTCTTGATCATCTACGATGATTTGTCCAAACAAGCCGTGGCTTACCGTGAACTGTCCTTGCTGTTACGGAGACCGCCAGGACGTGAAGCCTATCCGGGCGATGTATTCTATCTGCATTCCCGTTTGCTGGAAAGGGCGGCAAAATTATCAGACGCACTGGGTGCAGGCTCGATGACGGCTCTGCCGATTATTGAGACTCAAGCCGGTGATGTGGCCGCTTATATTCCGACGAACGTTATCTCGATCACGGACGGCCAAATCTTTTTGGAAACTGACCTTTTCTATTCCGGCTTCCGCCCGGCGATTAACGTGGGTATTTCGGTATCCCGGGTTGGCGGCGCGGCGCAGATCAAAGCGATGAAGCAGGTTGCCGGGCAGTTGCGTCTTGACTTGGCGGCGTATCGTGAGTTGGCGGCATTCGCGCAGTTCGGATCCGACTTGGATAAATCGACCCAGCAGCGCCTGAGCCGCGGACAACGCATGATGGAACTGTTGAAACAGCAGCAATACGAACCGATGCCAATCGAAGAAGAAGTCGTAGCGATTTATACGGCCAATGAAGGATATCTGGATGATATCGAAGTAGAACAGGTAAAGAAGTTTGAGGAAGAATTCCTGCGCTATTTGCGTACGGCAAAGTCTGAAATCTTAGAAACTATTCGTACAAAACAGACGATCTCCGATGAACTGTTTGTTGACCTGAATAAGGCGATTGATGAGTTCAAACAAGGTTTCTTGGGCTGATTAAAGTAAGAAGTAGGTGATAGTGTGGCAGGTGTACGCGATATTCGCCGCCGGATTCGCAGTGTAACCAGTATGCAGCAGATAACCCGGGCGATGAAGATGGTTGCCGCAGCTAAACTGAGAAGAGCCCAGGATAAGGTTATCGCTTCCCGTCCGTATGCCCGGCAGTTGCAAGAAGTGCTGGCTCGCTTAGTGGCCAATGTGGATGAGGATTTAGCGCAAACCCAGCCTTTGTTGCGGCAGCGTCCCGTGCAGCGGACAGCCTATCTGCTGGTCTCATCGGACCGGGGATTGTGCGGAGGTTTTAATGCCAATCTTTTCCGTATGACGAACGGTGTAATAGCCGAACAAAAGCAAGAGGTGGGCTTAGTAACAGTAGGTCGTAAAGGCCGTGATTTCTACCGCCGGCGCAAGTTGGAGATTCTGGAGTCTTATACAGGCTTGGGCGATCATCCAAGCTATCAGCAAGCCAAAGGGATCGCGGGAACGCTCATCAAGCTGTATGAAACCAAAGAAGTAGATGAAGTCTACTTAGTCTATAGTGAGTTTGTGAACGCTTTGACTCAACGTCCGTCCATTGTAAAGTTATTGCCCATTGAACGGCCTGCTGGAGAGCAGAAAGAGGATAAACATCTGTATATCTTTGAACCAACGCCGATGGACATCCTGAATACATTACTGCCGAGATATGTGGAAACCTTGATTTATGGAGCTTTGCTGGAAAGCAGAGCCAGTGAAGAAGGGGCCAGAATGACAGCAATGGGCGCGGCGACCGATAATGCGAAAGACATGATCTCGTCGCTGACGTTGGCAATGAACCGGGCACGGCAGGCGGCCATTACGACGGAAATCTCCGAAATCGTTGGCGGCGCGGCTGCGCTTGAATAAGGAATCAGTAGCATTCTGAAAGAAGGAGGTCATAAGACTGTGGCAAATGGCAAAGTCTTGCAGATTATGGGTCCGGTTGTTGACGTAGAATTTTCTCCCGAAGAACTCCCGGAGATCTATAGCGCGATTAAGGTTGAAGTGCCTGAAGAAAATATCCTGATTACGTTGGAAGCCGCGCAGCATCTGGGCAACGATACCGTACGCTGTGTAGCGATGTCTTCCACGGACGGTTTACAGCGCGGTATGTCGGCAACCAATACCGGAGCGCCGATTTCAGTACCGGTAGGGGAAATTACCTTAGGACGTATCTTTAACGTTCTGGGACAAGCGATTGACGATGGTGAAGCGATTAAGGCGGATACGTATTATCCCATTCACCGTCCGGCTCCGCAGTTTACTGATCAGGATCCGGCGACGAATATGCTGGAAACCGGGATTAAAGTCGTCGACCTGTTGTGCCCCTACGCTAGAGGCGGGAAAATTGGTCTCTTCGGCGGCGCCGGTGTTGGCAAAACTGTTTTGATTCAGGAATTGATCAATAATATCGCCAAACAGCACGGCGGCTTGTCCGTCTTCTCCGGTGTGGGAGAACGTACCCGTGAAGGGAACGACTTATGGAATGAAATGAAGGAATCCGGCGTTATCGATAAGATGTCGATGGTGTTCGGACAGATGAATGAACCTCCGGGCGCCCGCTTGCGCGTGGGCCTGGCTGGTCTGACGATGGCGGAGTATTTCCGTGATGAACTGGGTAAGGACGTGCTGCTCTTTATCGACAACATTTTCCGTTTTACCCAAGCCGGATCTGAAGTGTCGGCTCTGTTAGGCCGGATGCCTTCCGCCGTTGGTTACCAACCGACACTGGCTACGGAAATGGGCGCATTGCAAGAACGTATTACCTCGACGCGTAACGGTTCGATCACCTCCGTTCAAGCGATCTACGTACCGGCTGACGACTTGACCGACCCCGCGCCGGCGACGACGTTCGCTCATTTGGATGCGACGACGACCCTAAACCGCTCGATTTCTGAAAAAGGTATTTATCCGGCGGTGGATCCGCTGGACTCCTCATCACGTATCCTTTCTCCTGCCGTCTTGGGTCAAGAGCATTATGACATAGCCCGTTCCGTGCAGAAGATTTTACAGCGGTATAAAGAACTGCAAGACATCATCGCGATCCTGGGTATGGATGAATTGTCTGAAGATGAAAAAGTCCTGGTATCTAGAGCGCGCCGTATTGAAAGATTCTTATCTCAGCCTTTCCATGTGGCAGAACAATTTACGGGTACTCCCGGTAAATATGTGCCGATCAAAGAGACGATCCGTGGGTTTAAGGAAATCATCGATGGCAAATATGATGATTTACCGGAAGTGGCGTTCCTGATGGTTGGGACAATTGAAGAAGTCGTGGAAAAAGCTAAGAAACTGGGGGCGTAAGCCATGGCTGAAAATTACAATCTGCGAATCGTGTCTCCGGATGGGAATGTACTCAAGGACGATGTTAGTTTTGCGGTTTTTCCGGGTGAGGGATTGGGAGAACTTGGCGTTTTACCGAACCACGCCCATCTGATTGCGGCATTGAAACCGGGAGTTATTCGCTATACGAAGGATTCAACGGTGAAAAAGATGGCTATTTCCGGTGGTTTCGTCGAGATCGGCAACAATGCGGCAACCGTTTTGGCGGAAACCGCTGAGCCGGGAGATAAAATTGATGTATCGCGTGCCCAAACCGCTTTGGCACGGGCAGAGAAGCGTTTGGCCAATAAGACGCCGGAAGTTGACGTGAAGCGGGCAGAATTGTCTTTAGCGCGGGCCAAAGCCCGGCTGCAAGCAGCGGGTAAAGGACAAGATCTGCACTAAACCGCGCTTATCCAATTGCATAGCGGATGCGTAGGAGACAGCCAACGTAACGTATGGCTGTCTCTTTTTCTGGACGAAACAACGGAACTTTTCGATAAGTTAAATAGTGAAGATGACAAACAGATTAAAACAACTCTCTGATGTCTGCCACAGGGCTTTGCTGGCAAGAATATCCGTAAAGCTTCTGGCGATGCGTCAGAAAGGCGTGACCGAGGAGAGTTGATAGATGGACTCAGATCAGAGTAAGCGAAATTTGTCCGGAACCGTTTTGGTCATCCTGGGTTTGCTGAGCGTACTATGTTCAGGCTGGGGTCGCCACGTACAGGAGCAAGCGCCGTTGCCCTTGTTATTGTCAAGCGGTCAAGTAACCAGCCAGTTTGCCGAGGTTCGCATGATTGTTTGGTTTGACAATGCTGAAAAACCGTATAAAATAAATCTAGCGGCGCCTCTTGCCGGCTGGACCTGGCAAGAAAAGGCCGGCGCAAGCATTGTGCAATTAACAGGCGCTCAAGTGATCGACGCACGAGAAGAAATGTTGTTAAGCAACTGGTATTCGGCGATCGAACCTCAGGTTCGCCAAGCCGGAGGCAGGATGTATCTGGATGAGCGTATAGCGGAAGGGTTAGATATCGCGGCATATTTAGCGAAAACAGACGCCTTGCCGCAACAATGGGATTTGACGGGAAAGACGCGCTCGATAGCGGCTTGGCATCATTGGGCCGGACCAGGCGTCTGGGCGGGAACGGAGCGCATTAATCTTCAATTAGCTACGAGAATGTCTGAACAAGGCGGAATGACCGTCTTAGCGGTTCCGGTCCTCGTAGAAGAGTTTTAAAGAGTAGATAAAAACCGGCTCAGAGGAGGCCAATCATTGAGTAAGCTAGTCGTAAGCGGCGGAAAGAGCCTGGAAGGGCGCGTCATGATCAGCGGAGCAAAGAATGCTGTACTGCCGATTATCGCGGCTTCTTTACTGACTGGAGAACGAGTTCGCTTAGATGAAGCGCCGGACTTGATTGATGTGGAGCATATGTGCCGCATCATTCAGGCTTTCGGTGGTAAAGTCGAACGCTGTGGAACGCAATTAGATATTGAAGTCGCCGAGATTCAGTCGTGCGAAGCGCCGTACGAGGTGGTCGATCAATTGCGCGCATCGATATTTGTCATGGGCCCTTTGCTGGCGAGAAATGGCCGGGTTCGGATTAATCATCCGGGTGGTTGCGCGATTGGTTCCCGTCCGATCAATTTACATATTAAGGGTTTAGAAGCCTTGGGAGCACAAGTAGAAATGGATCAGGGATTTCTGGATGTGAAAGCTAAGAGGTTGGTTGGCGCTAGGATCTTTCTGGATTTTCCCAGCGTAGGCGCGACGGAGAATATTATGATGGCGGCATCCGCCGCCCAAGGGGTCACAACGATTGAGAATGTCGCGATGGAGCCGGAAATTGTCGATTTGGCTAATTTCATCAATGAATTAGGTGGCAAGGTGCGCGGCGCGGGTACAAGCGTTATCCAAGTAGAAGGGGTCACGAATTTTCATGGCGCCAGGCATACCGTGATCCCAGATCGTATCGAGGCAGGAAGTTATCTGTTACTGGCAGCGGCCACGGGTGGGGATGTGTTCGTGGAGAATGTTATTTCAGCGCATTTACAGCCGCTTCTGGCGAAGATGGCTGAAGCCGGTATTGCCTTTAGAGAAGAAGATGATGGCATTCGCGTCATGAGTAGCGGGAAATTCCGCGCCGTGGATATTAAAACACAAGTACACCCTGGCTTTCCAACGGATTTACAAGCGATATTTCTGGCCTGGATGACGCGTGCCGCAGGTATGTCTGTAGTCGTGGAGACAATCTTTGAGAATCGCTTTATGCATGTCGATGAATTGCGCCGTATGGGCGCCGAGATTCGCGTGGAAGGCAGGAACGCCATCATACAAGGCAAGCCGCGCTTATTTGGGGCGAATGTTACGGCGACGGATCTGCGGGCTGGCGCAGCTATGATTCTGGCTGCGCTGATGGCCGAAGGCGTCAGCGAGATTTACGGCGTGCAGCATATCGACCGGGGATACGAAAATATCGTCGCCAAAATAACCGCCCTGGGCGGGAAGATTTCCCGGTTGCCTGTGGCGGCGGAATAGATCTAAAAATACAGCTGTCTAACCCTACGGGGTTATTTTTTTTGGCCTTGGGCAGCGCGTGCCATATTTCGTTCGTTGGGCGCATAGAAATATTCTAGCTTGTACGCACGAACGAGGAGGGTGGGTATGCAAAAGAAGCAGGTCTGGATCATCATCCTGTTTTTGGCTATCGTCTGCGGGTCATGGGGGATGCTCCAATCTCAGAAGAAAATGCATCCGGGAGGAGAACAATTGATTCGTATGCTGACGCAGGAGGGACAAGTAGAGACCGTAGCGTTAGAAGAGTACTTAACAGGAGTCGTGGCGGCGGAAATGCCGGCAGTATTTCATGAGGAAGCCTTGAAAGCGCAAGCGATTGCGGCCCGTACCTTTGCTGTGAAAGCCATCCGCGTAGCTCGGGTCACAGATCCGGGCTATGATGTGGATACCACAACCAAGACGCAGGCCTGGGTGAGCGATCGTCAGATGTATGCCAAATGGGGTATTCTGGATTATTGGCGTTATCATCATAAAATTGCTGCAGCGGTACAAGCAACACGGCAAGAAGTATTGGTTATGGATGGAGCGTGTATAGATGCTGTTTATTTTAGCAGCAGCGGACGTAAACCGACGGAACGCGCGGAAGAGGTTTGGAGTGCGTCGCGCCCCTATCTGATCAATGTTACGTCTGCCGAAACGGAACCGTTGCGTTTTGTGCAGCGCGCGACTTTCAGTGCGCAGGAGATTTATGCGAAGTTAAAGTTGATAGGCACGCCAAAACCCCTGGCCTCACAAGACTTTGAAGTGGTTAGCCGCACAGCGGCCGGACGGGTCAAAACGTTGGCGATCCTGGGGAAGGTGTATCCGGCGACCCAGATTCGTACGCTATTCAATCTGGCCTCTACCGACTGGGAAGGGGAAGTCAGGGATGGTCAAGTAACGTTGACCATCTATGGTAACGGGCATGCGGTGGGCATGTCTCAATACGGGGCAAACGATTTGGCGGTTCAGGGTTATCTGTATCAGGATATCCTAGGGCACTTCTATCCGGGTGCGAAGATTGAGCATAATCAGGGATAACACTATTTACCAAAAAGGGACATTCTTTTATGGATGTCTTTTTTGCGGGGGGGTGCATATAAATGAACTAAAATTTGACGGACTTAGAGGAGGGCTCAGCGTGCAAGAATACATACGCAAACGGGTTCTGGACATAGGGACTTTCATTATGGAATCAACCGCGACTGTACGCCAAACCGCAGATGAATTTGGGGTAAGCAAGAGCACCGTGCATAAAGATGTCACAGAACGCTTACCATTGATCAATGAACGAATGGCGATGGAAGTGAAACATGTCTTGGAAAATAATAAAGCGGAGAGGCATATTCGCGGCGGAGAAGCGACGCGGAGAAAATATCAGGACAATTGAGGATTCTCGTCAAAATGTATAAAATACATGGGTTAAAGAAAAGATGATAAGAGGAATTAGCGTTTTTTTAGCGAATAAAAGTATGTTAGCACATCTATATTAATCTCCCGTCCGGGAGATTACACTTTTTATTTTCTCTATTTTTCGGACAAGCTAAAAAGGAAAGGGGATCCTCTTATTCATGTTTGGAATGGATCTGGGAATTGATTTAGGTACGGCTTCCGTCTTGGTTTATGCAAAGGGCCGGGGGATTGTGCTGCATGAACCGTCGGTTGTAGCCATTGATAAAAAAAGCGGCAAACGGATTGCGGTTGGTGAAGAAGCTCGTTCCATGCTTGGGCGTACGCCTGGGAATATCGTAGCGATTCGCCCGATGCGGGATGGT
Source organism: Peptococcaceae bacterium (assembly GCA_031289735.1). Lineage (GTDB taxonomy): Bacteria > Bacillota > Desulfitobacteriia > Desulfitobacteriales > Desulfitobacteriaceae > JAITOS01. The sequence continues at coordinate 4,141 of JAITOV010000057.1, read as the reverse complement.
GTGATTGCCGATTATCAGACGACGGAATTGATGTTGAAATATTTCATGGAAAAAGCCGGCGCTCGCCGCTGGCCGTTTTATCGTACCCGCGTTGTGGTATGCATCCCATCGGGCGTCACTGAAGTGGAAGCAAGAGCTGTGAAACAAGCGGCGTATCAAGCGGGAGCGAAACAGGTCGAAGTGATCGAGGAACCGTACGCAGCCGCTCTGGGGGCAGGACTGGATATCTCGCAGCCTACGGGCAGCATGGTTCTGGACATCGGCGGAGGAACGACGGATATTGCCGTGTTATCTCTCTCCGGAATCGTTTGTAAGCAGTCATTGCGCGTGGGCGGAGATAAATTTGATGAAGCGATTATGCGTTTTGTCCGTCGCGAGCACAATCTCTTAATCGGTGAGCGTACAGCTGAAGGGATTAAAATCGCCGTGGGATGCGCGATTCCGGACGGCCCGGCAAACGCCTCGATTGATGTACGTGGACGGGATTTGGTTTCCGGCTTGCCTAAGACCATTCAAGTGAGTTCCAAGGAATGCTTTGTGGCTTTGGAAGAATCTGTAGAAGCGATTATCGGCGCGGTCAAAGAAGTGCTGGAACGTACACCGCCGGAATTATCGGCGGATATTCTCAATAAAGGCATCATGATGACGGGCGGCGGGTCGCTGGTCTATGGGTTTGACACCCGGATCTCGCGTGAGACGCATTTGCCGGTCAGCGTTGCTGAGGATCCGATTTCCTGCGTAGCGTTGGGAACCGGAAAAGTCTTGGAAGGCAGTTATTAAAACCAGATGAAGATCCAGGTGTTGCATATTCAAGTGGATCAGGTGGATATGGCGGAGAGTATTCAACGTATCAGCGCTGCGATTGCCAGCGCTGATACGTTGCGTGTGGTTACGGCGAATCCTGAGATGATCTATGCGGCGGAGCAAGACGCGTCCTTACAGGAAGTTCTGAACTCAGCCGGTTTAGTGGTTCCGGACGGAACCGGCGTCGTCTGGGCGGCGCGTCGTTTAGGGTATCCATTGAAAGAACGCGTGACGGGGATTGATCTGCTACAGCGATTATGGCCCTTGGCTCATGCCGGGAAATGGCGTATTTTTGTTTTAGGCAATCGTCCGGGAGTCGCCGAGCAGGCTGTCGCTAAACTCTGTACGGTGTATCCGGATATTATCTGGCAGGTGCGGCACGGTTATTTTGAGCCGATGGAAGAGCGGCAAATCATTCAGCAGATTCAGAGCTTTAACGCCGATTTGCTGCTGGCAGGGCTCGGCTCGCCGCGTCAAGAGTTATGGCTGGCTCGGCAGCCGGGATTAGCGCGGGTCAGCATAGGCGTAGGGGGTAGTTTTGATGTTTTGGCGGGGCTGGTTCCGCGGGCGCCTGCTTGGATGCGGCGTTGCCGTCTGGAGTGGCTCTATCGTTTATGGCTGGAGCCTCAACGCGGAAAACGTCAGACGGCGTTACCGAAATTTGTCCTGGCGGTCAATCGGCAGCGCAAGCAACAGCAGAAACCTTAAGCAGTATTCACTGGGTTCGCTCGAGTATTTCCGTATAGAAAGCTTCGGTCTGCTGAATCATCGCAGTGACGGAGAATTCCGGCCAGCGCAGTTGACCATTGGCGATGAGCGAAGCAGCTAAATTGGGGGAGTGAAGAATTCTCAGACAAGCCGCCGCCAGTTCCTCCGGGCAATGAGGGGCGACCAGCAGACCTTCGCGTTCGTGCCGGATGAGCTCCGGAATTCCGCCAACTCGGGTAGCGACGATCGGACGTCCTGCCTGCATCGCTTCTAAGAGAACCAGTCCCATCCCTTCGCTGAGTGAAGGAAGGACGAAGAGATCCATTGCGGCCAGAGCGGCTGGGATGTCAGAGATAAACCCCGTGATCGTCAAGGACAATCCGGCTGCCTGTGCTTGGGCGGAAATTTCTTGGTGTAGGGGGCCGTGGCTCACGAGCAGCAGGTGGAGCTGAGGCAGGGCAGATTGTAGTAAGGAAGCGGCTGCGATCAGGTCACGGAGTCCTTTCGCCGGATGCAAACGGGCGATCGTACCAATGACGACGGCATCCCGCTCGATCTGCCATAAGCGCCGGAACTCCCGCCGGGTTTCCAGTGACGGCGCCGTGTGAGTAGCGGGCCGGTCATTTGGTTGGTAAGCGTTATAAATCACCCGTATGTTTTTGGCGCCGCGCGCCGTGATCTCGTCGGCTAAGTATTGGGATACCGCGATATTGCCGGAAGACAATGGGGCAGTCCAGCGATCCAGCAGCAGAGCTGCGCGGGCTTGAGACGGAGTCAGGTAGTCAAAGGCCAGGGAACTATGGACGGTGCTGATATTTGGCCGATGTAGATAGGTCGCGCCAAGACGGCCGATCAGGTTAGCGCGTGCGCCGTGGTTATGCAGCAGATCTACCTGAAATTCACGCAGGGTCCGAATGAAGGCGGGTAGAATCCTCACGTTGAAGGCGCTGCCCATCGGCAAATAGCGGACAGGGACGCCTTCTTGTTCCGCGCGTTCAGCGAGTAACCCTTTTTGCAGGCAGATGCATACAGGCCGAAAAATCTCACGGTTCAGATGCGTCAGCAATGTGAGGACATGTTGCTCTGCGCCGCCGTAGTCGCCGCCGCCAATCATATGCGCGATGGTTCGTCGAGCCATAGAGAATCCTCGCTTTCCGCTAAAAAAATCGTGATGCTATCATGAAAGTATGGTATAATTTACCTATTCATCTTTTAGGTTCATCCCCTTGCGCGGGGCAGGCAACAGCCAGATGGTTAGGATAAGTATACTCGAACACTGAGGATAGAAGCAAAAAAAGGGGGCATACCTGGTGTTAGATATCGTGGAGATTCAGAAGATTATACCGCACCGCGCGCCGTTCTTACTGATTGACCGGGTGCTGGAACTGGAAGACGGGAAACGTGCGGTGGGCCTTAAAAATGTATCCGGGAACGAACCATTCTTTTCAGGGCATTTTCCCGGTCAGCCGATCATGCCGGGTGTGCTGATCCTGGAAGCGCTGGCGCAGTTAGGCGCGGTGGCGCTTCTGATACAGCAAGAGTATGCCGGCAAACTGGCTTTGTTTGCCGGCCTGGATGAAGTCAAGTTCAAACGACAGGTGGTACCTGGGGATCAGTTGCTTTTGCAAGCTGAGATCCAGAAGATGCGCGGGAATTTCGGCTTCGCTCAGGGTCAAGCCTTTGTTGGGACGGACTTGGCGGCGTCGGGTTTGATCAAATTTGCTATTGTGCCGCGTGGTGAGGATAGGAATTCCGGGTGAGCGGGTATGAACGTTGATTACGCGGCTATTGCGGCAGCGGTACGGGGGCGTCGTTTAAGCGAGGCGGACATACATATGTTGGCGACCGAGTCCGCTTGTCCGTTGGCTGAAGTTAAGCATTGTTTACAGGACCTGGTAAAACAGCAAGCCGGTATCTGGCTTCCGGCTGTCGCGCGAGAGCGTCGTGGCTGGGTTTGTAATCGCTGCGGCGGACGGGAGTGCCAAGAATGGCCGTCTGCGCGCGGCTGGGCGGCGACTTGTTTGCGTTGCCGGTCCATGGGTGCGGTGACGTCGCTTCAGCTGATCTACCAAGATCAACGGGCACTGTGCAGAAACGATCAGCCGGTGCGTTTTTGCCCCGAGTTTTTGTTGACCGAAGCGCAAGAGTGTGCGGCGCAAGAAGTTTTGTCCTTTGTCCAGGGTAACGAGGCCAGAGCGTTGCTTTGGGCGGCTTGCGGGGCGGGTAAGACGGAAGTCTGTTTTCCGGCGTTGGCCTGGGCGTTGGAACGAGGGTACTCTGTCTTGATTGCCGCGCCGCGCCGGGATGTGATCGATGATATCGCCCCGCGCTTACGGCATGATTTCCCGGATGTCCCCATGCAGGTGCTGACGGGAAGCAGTACCGAGCGCTTCGCCTCCGGTGTGGTTGTAGTTGTAGCCACGACGCATCAGGTGTTGAGATTTGCCCGGGTGTTTGATTGGGTGATCTTGGATGAAGTGGACGCTTTTCCTTACCGGGACAATGAAATGTTGCGCTGGGGTCTGGAAAATGCGCTCGTTGAAGGCGGCAAATTGCTCTGTCTGACGGCCACGCCGGCCGTGGAGCAATTCCGGCAGATGAAAAAAGGGTTACTTGCCCAGATTCGTCT